>CAIYZJ010000132.1 GCA_903930675.1 uncultured Hyphomicrobiales bacterium | reverse complement strand
GAAAGCGCTCGCGACATGCCTGCCGGCCCCCATCCGGCAGACAGTCTGAATCACTTCCAGCCTGATTTGGAAATCCCCTCCGATTCAATCAGCTCGGGTTCCGCTCTAGAATGACCGGTCTTTGTAAGTACCTTTGACGTTCGTGGATGTGTCACAACCCGAATCTATAGGTGCTTTATGACAAGAATAGCGCTTTCCCTTTGCCTCGCTTTGTTGGTTTCTGCGTGTCAATCGACAAGGACGGAGACAGCTTTGGCCCCGCTGGCGGCCAAGCCATCGGTCATGGGGCGGCAGCTTGACCAGAAATGGAAACTGGCGGGTTATGACAACCAGTATAAAAACCGGAATGTGATCGTTTACGATTATGTTTGTGATATAAAAAGTTGTAAAACGCCTGTGCAGGCCAGCTATTCCAAGCTCAGAGGCGGTAAAAACGATATCGACAGCAATAGTTTTATAGGCATTGTTGAAACCGAATTGCTGCCCGAGTTGAAGATGTCGGGATATGAGAAGGTCACTGGCCCGAGGTGGCAAATCCACATGGGTCATCCGATGTTGATGTATACGCTGCATTCTTCGGTCGAGCGCAAGAAATACAAGATTGTTTCGGTGGCACTGGCCAATGACGCCTTGTACCGGGTCGATGTCGCCAGCTTTGATGAAACCGCCTCCAAAAATGCGCATGCCGAATTTCTGGCGGCGGTTGATTACAGCGACCGCTAACATCAGCGTTGGGCTGGATCAATTGCTGAAATCTGTCCTGGCTTGTCATTCAGGCATGCCCGGCATACAATATAAAAAGTGCCTGTTGCGTTTTGTGTTTGCCCAACACGTTATTGCAAAGGTATTCCCATGCAAAAGACCGTTCTTTCAATTCCAGTTGCTTTTTTTCTCATAATTTTCCAATTTCAAACAGCTTCTTTGGCAAGTGACAACCAATATTCAACAAGCGCATATTGGCTTGAATTTTCACTGCCTAAATCAAATAATGTTGATCCAAAAATATGGTATTCATTAAAGGCGACAGATACGCACCATTATTATGGCTGTAACAAAACTTATTGTCCGGTTCCGACATTGATTGCCTATTCAAATATTTTGACTCCTCAAAATACTGCTTACGAGAAATTGGTGAGATCACTGGCAACGCTCATCCGCAAAATTACCGGTGCCGAAAGGGATATTGTCTCTGTCAACGGCCCCATCATGGGCAATTTCAAGAATTATAAAACGATCTCATATAGTTGGTACGGGTTAATCAACGACAAAATGGTTCACCGATACCGCAAATTTGTCATAACCGACGGGACGATCTATTCCGCGCAATCCATGTCGGCAGACAGGGATTATGCGCAAAAGTCGGTTGATCATTTTCTCGGCATGCTTCAAATAGGCAATGGCTCGAATAAGTGAGTCTTTCTCCGCGTAAGAGGTTCCCATGAAATCCGCAGTCATTACCTTTCCCGGTTCCAACCGCGAGCAGGATGTGGTCAAGGCTTTGACGCAGGCGACCGGCAAGGCTCCGGCGGCGGTGTGGCATGCCGATCATGATCTGCCGCAGGGCACCGATCTGGTCGTGTTGCCGGGCGGATTTTCCTATGGTGACTATCTGCGCTGCGGCGCGATTGCCGGACGTGCGCCGATCATGGATGCGGTGCGCGCCCATGCCGCGCGCGGCGGTCTGGTGCTCGGCATCTGCAACGGCTTCCAGATTTTGGTCGAATCGGGCCTGCTGCCCGGCATCCTGATGCGCAATGCCGATTTGCGCTTTGTCTGCCGGATGCAGCATTTGCGGGTTGAACGCAATGACACCGCCTATACCACCGCCTATCAGGCCGGACAGGTGGTCAAAGTCTGCATCGCGCATGGCGAGGGCAATTACATTGCCGATGACCAGACCATTGCACGGCTGGAAGGCGAAGGCCGCGTGGCCTTCCGCTATTGCGACGCACAGGGCCAGTTGGGCGGGGCCGCCAATCCGAATGGCTCGATCCATGACATTGCCGGCATCTATTCCGACAATCTGCGCGTGCTCGGCATGATGCCGCACCCCGAAAATCTGATCGACTCGCTGGTCGGCGGCATTGACGGACGCGGCCTGTTCGCAAGCCTCGGCAAAGCGGCCTGACGGTTTCTGATTTTCCCCATCGTCACAGACGTCGTGCAGGATCATAACAAGCAGGGAGATCCTGCTTGATCATTGCTGCATAGCTTCAAGCTCCCGTCATGCAAAGACGGATGGGCAGTCGCAGAAGCCCGTTTCTTAGAGCCTTGATATATCAGACAATCTTATCGCCATTGATGATGCGGGCCGATGGCGTCTGTTTGCCATTATAAAAACAAAGCCTTGCTGCCTGTTTTTTCCATTTGCGCTTCGCACAGAAGCGGGCATAATTTATCACGCTATAAATAATAAAATATCAGTGGCTCACAAGAGCACATCAAAACGGGTTTTGGGAGAGCAAGATGGAACGCCACTCGGTTCAAGAAGGCATGCGGATTGATTGGGATGTCGCCATTACGATGGATGACGGTTTGGTGCTGCGCGCCGATGTGTTTCGCCCGCTGAAAGAGGGGCGTTATCCGGTGCTGCTGGCCCATGGGCCCTATGGAAAGTTGCTGCATTTCGAAGATGGCTACAAAACCGCGTGGGACCGCATGGTCAGCCAGCATCCCGACGTGCCGGCGGGTTCGTCCAACCGTTTCCAGAGCTGGGAAGTCTGCGACCCCGAAAAATGGGTGCCCGACGGCTATGTCTGCGTGCGCGTCGACAGCCGTGGCTGCGGCCGTTCGCCCGGCTATGTCGATCACTGGTCGGCGCGCGAAACGCAGGACTTTGCGACCTGCGTCGAATGGTGTGCCGATCAGGCATGGTCGAACGGCAAAGTGGGTCTGAGCGGCATTTCCTATTATGCCATCAACCAGTGGCAGGTGGCGGCATTGCAGCCGCGCGGTCTGGCGGCGATGTGCATCTGGGAAGGCTGTGCGGATTTCTACCGCGACATGATCCGCCACGGGGGCATCCACTGCACCTTCTTGCAGAACTGGTATGACATGCAGGTCAAGACCGTGCAGAACGGGCTCGGCAAGCGCGGTCACCGCTCGCGCATGAATGGCGATTGGGTGTCCGGCCCCGAGAGCCTGACCGACGAGGAATTGGGCTCGAACCGCCGCGATATCTATACCGATGTGATCCAGCACGAGATGGAGGATGAATTCTATACCAGCCGCACGGCTGATTTCTCCAAAATCACGGTGCCTTTGCTGTCGGCCGCCAATTGGGGCGGGCAGGGCCTGCATCCGCGCGGCAATTTCGAGGGCTATCTGCGCTCGGCCTCCGAGCATAAATGGCTGGAAGTGCACGGCATCGAACATTGGACCCATTACTACACCGATTACGGTCTGGCCTTGCAGAAGCGGTTTTTCGCCCGCTTCCTCAAAGGCGATATGAACGAATGGCAGAACGAGCCGAAGGTGCGGCTGCAGGTGCGTCATCCCGGTGAGAAATTTGTCGAGCGGATCGAGGAGGCATGGCCTCTGCCGCGCACGCAATGGACCAATTTCAACCTGCATGCCGATGGCGGCAGCCTCTCGACCGCCCCCGAAACCGAAAGTGCGCAAGTCTCGTTCAAGGCGCTCAGCGATGGCCTGACCTTTGTCACCGACCCGTTGCAGCACGAGACCGAAATCACCGGCCCGATGGCGATGCGTCTCAGCGTCTCCTCCTCCACCGATGATGCCGATCTGTTCGTGGTGGTCCGCGCCTTTGCGCCCGACATGAAAGAGATCGTGTTCCAGGGCGCGCTTGATCCGCATACGCCGATCGGTCAGGGCTGGCTGCGCGTGTCGCACCGCAAGCTCGATCCGGCCTTGAGCCTGCCCTATCGTCCCTATCACAGCCATGACGAGAAGCAGCTGATCGAAGCCGGAAAAGTCTACACCGTGGATATCGAGGTCTGGCCGACCTCGTTGGTGCTGCCCAAAGGCTACCGGATCGGCGTCAGCGTCCGCGGGCAGGATTATGTCTATACCGGCGGCAGCGGCGGGCGTTTGTCGAACATGAAAAACGAGTTCCGCGGTTGCGGTCCGTTCCTGCATGACGATCCGCGTGACCGGCCGATGTCGCGTTATGGCGGCACGACCACGCTGCATATCGGGCCCGATCACGACAACTGGATCATGCTGCCGGTGATCCCCAAAGCCTGATCCCGAAAGCCTGATGTTATTCTCTCCCCGAAGTTCTCGATAAAGGTGATTTATGTCGCACTCCCATCATGCCCCTCTGGTTCATGCCAATGGTCTGGCCATTCCTGCCATCGGTCTCGGCACATTTCGCGCGGAAGGCGAGGAGGCGACCCAATCGGTCGTCTCGGCCATCAAGTCAGGCTACCGCCATATCGACACCGCGCGCATGTATGGCAATGAGCGGGAAGTCGGCGAAGGGGTGCGCGCCTCCGGCGTCGCCCGTGCCGACTTGTTCATCACCACCAAAGTGCTCCACGGTGCGGAGTGGGACAATGCGGCGGTCAACACCGTATTGCCCGCGATTGAAGACAGTCTGAAACGGCTGGAAATGGATTATGTCGATCTGCTGCTGATCCATTGGCCGCATCCGACCACGCCGATCAAGGACACGATGGCCGATCTTTGCGCCGCCAAGCGCAAGGGCTATGCGCGCCATATCGGCATTTCCAACTTCACATTGTCGATAGTGGACGAGGCGGTGCATCACGCCAGCGAGCCGCTGTCGAACCACCAGTGCGAGTATCACCCCTATCTCGACCAGTCCAAGCTGCGCGCCAAGACGTTGGCCCATGGCATGTCATGGACCTCGTTCTGCCCGATCGGCAAGGGCGCGGCGTTTGATGATCCGGTCATCGTGGCCATTGCCAAGGCGCATCACAAGAAGCCGTCACAGGTGATCATGCGCTGGCAGGTGCAGCAACCGGGCACCGTGGCTGTTCCGAAATCCGTGCATGCCGAGCGGATTGCCGAGAATTTCGACGTGTTCGATTTCAGCCTGACGGATGCGGAAATGGCGGCGATTTCGGCTTTGAAAAAGCCCGATGGCCGCATTGTCAGCCCGCCATTCGCACCCAAATGGGATGTGTAAGGATATAACGCATTGAAGCGGATTGGCTCATCGGTTCAGGCAGGGCAAAAGCCCGTCCCCGCGCAACGGCAGGGACGGGTTGACGGCTCATGCCGGAAGATGGGTGACAATCCAGTCGGTCACAAGCGCTGCGAGGGCGTCTTCGTGGCCGGTGTAGAAATGGTTGCAATCGGCCAGCACCTTTACCGTGCAGGGGCTGATCGCCTTGGCGGCAAAGGCAGCAGTGGGGTAGATGTCGTCCCGCTCCTGATCGCCGCGCAGCACCAGCGTCGGGCAGTGGATCCGCGCCGCATTCTCCACCGTATCGGGCACGCCCGAGGCGTAATCCAGAAAGGCTTCGGCGCTGATCACCCACCACCAGCCGGGCAGCAGCAGCAGGTCGCGCCCGCGTCCCTCGGCCACCATGGTTTTGGCCGTCGCGGTGAGTTCGTCGAGCCGGTCACGCGCCCACAAGCCGTTGGCCGAGTTGAGCTTGGCAATGTCCTTGCCGCCGCAATGGGCCGACAGCAACACCGCCAGCGGCGTTTCGGGGTGATCACCCGCATGTTGGGCCGCCAGCATGCCGCCATTGCTGTGGCCGACCAGAACAGGCGCATCGAAGCCACGCTTTTCAAGCCAGAGAGCCGCCAGATTGTTGTCGGTGATCGCCTGTGCCGAGGTCTGGAAGGCTCCGCCGCCGATCTCTCGGCCATGGGTGGACGCCACCATGTCATGACCGCGGCGGTTGAAGGCCAGACAGGCAAAACCCGCTTGGGTCAGCACAGGTGGCAGAAAGCGCGACGGGCCGGTGTAGAAATTATGGCAGTTGCCATGCAGCAGCATGACAGCGCCGCGGCAGTGTCCCTGCGCGGGATAAAACAGCCCGTGCATCGGCTCGCTGTCGGTGGCGATTTCGATCATTTCCATCTGCAGCATTGTGCTCTCCCTTAGCGGTTTCGGTGATTGGTTGAGCTTAACTTGCTGATTTATGGGCATAAAACAAGACACTAAATTCAGGCACTTCACTTCAAGGACAAGAAAATGGTCAAGACAGTCATTCAGGACGGCATGGCAATCGATTGGGATGTCGAAATCCCGATGGACGACGGCATTGTGCTCAAAGCCGATGTGTTCCGCCCGATCAAGCCGGGGAAATATCCGGTTCTTTTGACCTATGGTCCCTATGCCAAGGGGCTGGCCTTTCAGGACGGCTATCCGAGCGCCTGGGCGGAAATGATCG
>CAIYZJ010000131.1 GCA_903930675.1 uncultured Hyphomicrobiales bacterium | reverse complement strand
TCATCAACATCGCCTCGATCCTCGGTTCCCGTGTCCAGAAAGGCGTGGGCGCCTATTGCACCTCCAAAGCCGGCGTGATCCAGCTGACCCGCGCCATGGCGCTGGAATGGGCGGGACGCGGCATCAGGGTCAATGCGCTGGCTCCGGGCTATGCGGTGACCGACATCAACCGCGACTATCTCGAATCGCCCTCCGGACAGGCCATGCTGCCCGATATTCCGTTGCGGCGGTTCGGGACGGAAGGCGATTTCGACGGGGCCTTGCTGCTGCTGGCCTCCGATGCCGGACGTTACATGACCGGAACCACCCTGACCATCGACGGCGGCCATACGCTCGCTTTGTAAACATTCCCCTGACAGAAAGACCATCCCGATGGATTTTACCCTGCCCCCCGAGATTGAAGCGATCCGTACCGCCACGCGCGCTTTTGTCGAAGACCACATCCTGCCGGTCGAAGCCGACCGCGCCCATTGGGATGAGCACGACAATATCAAACATGCCCCGCTGGAGGACTTGCGAGCCAAGGCCAAAGCCGCCGGATTATGGGCCCCGCAAGCGCCGAAAGCGTGGGGCGGCATGGGCCTGCCGATGGTCGGCTGGGCGGCGATGTACGAGGAGGCCAACCGCTCGATTTTCGGGCCTGTCACCTTCAACTGCGCGGCCCCCGATGACGGCAATATGAATGTGCTGTCCAAGATCGCCACAGACGCGCAAAAGCAACGCTGGCTCAGGCCGATTGTCGACGGGCAGGTGCGCTCGGCCTTTGTGATGACCGAACCGCATCCCGGCGGCGGCTCCGATCCCGGCATGATCCGCACAAGGGCCGAACGGCACGGCAAGGGCTGGAAAATTTACGGCCACAAATGGTTCATCACAGGCGCAGAAGAAGCCGAACATTTCATCGTGATGGCACGCACCTCGGATGATCCGCGCAAAGGGCTGACGGCGTTTCTCTATCACCGCGACCAGCCGGGCTGGTCGATCCTGCGCAGGATCGGGATCATGGGACCGGAAGAACACGGCGGCCATTGCGAATTGTCCTATGACGGTTTGGACATATCCGACGAGAATGTGTTGGGACAGGTCGGCGACGGCTTGAAAATCACCCAGATCAGGCTCGGTCCCGCCCGATTGACCCATTGCATGCGCTGGCTGGGCCTGTCGAAACGCTGCATGGAAATCGGTGCGGCCTATGCCAATGAGCGCACCGGCTTCGGCATCAGGTTGGCGGATCGGGAATCCACCCGCATGAAACTCGGTTCGCTGGCGATGGATATCGACATCGGCCGCCTGCTGGTGATGCGGGCGGCATGGATGCTCGATCAGGGTGATTTTTCCCGCAAGGCCATTTCAATGGCCAAGGTGCATGTGGCCGACACGCTGCACAAGGCGGCCGATATCGCGATCCAGATCAACGGCGCGCGCGGCTATTCCAAAGACACGGTGCTGGAATGGATTTACCGCTATGCCCGACAAGCCCGTCTGGTCGACGGTGCCACCGAAGTGCATCAAATGGTGCTGTCGGATGCCTATGCCAAAGAGGGCGATGATTTCTGGCATTGGGGTGTCTGACACCCCCCTTTCAAAAGACAAACGGGGAGAAATCCCCCCGTTTGTCGTGTGTCCCGATCAGGCGATTGTCTGCTGTGCTTTTGCAAAAATATCGGCGGCCAGATGCGCCAGCGAGCGGTCGGAACCGCGCGGACCCAGAACGGAAATCCCCATCGGCGCCCCTGCTTTGGTCAGCATCGGCAGATTGATCTGCGGGCAACCGCTCAGACCCGACGGGCAGAGCAGACGCATCGACTGGTTGCGCTGCAATTCCAGCTCGTCCTCGGAGGCGGCCATCAGGGACGGCACATCCGGAACGGTCGGCAGCAGCAAGACGCCATCAGTCCCCAAAATCGTGTCGAGATGGGCACGGAAGGCATCACGCGACTTCCGGCTGGTGGCAACCTGTTCGTCGGTCACGCCTTTGGCAAAGGCAAAGCGTTCTGCAATGCCCGGTCCGAGGGCCGGGCGATGCTTGGTGATGAAGTCGCCATGCGACTGCCATGCCTCGCGGCCCTGCAGGAAACGGAACGCCCAGAACAGCGTGTCGAAATCCGGCTTGGCGATCTCCTGATGCTCCAGCGGTGCAACCATCCGGTCGATCCGCGCGAACAGGGCTTCGAACAAGGCACGCGCTTCGGGATCGGTCTGCTGGACCAGATCACTGGCCAGAATCAACCGTGGCTTGGCGGGCAAAGGATGGGGGTCTTCGCCCAAAATCGCATCGGCCACTTTTGTAAAGGTGGCGGCATCGCGGGTGAACCAGCCGGGCGTGTCAAAGCTGCCGGCCAGAGGCATGGTCAAAGCCAGCGGCAGGCGGTCATGGGTCGGGCGGATGCCGAACAATCCGCAATAGCTGGCCGGACCGCGCACCGAACCGCCGGTGTCGGACCCCAAGCCGATATCGCATTGTCCGCCGGCGGTGGCCGAGGCCGAACCGGACGACGAACCACCCGGAATCCGGTCCGGTGCGGCCGGATTGATCGGCGTGCCGAAATGCGCATTCTTGCCATTCAGCGAGAAAGCCAGTTCCACCGTATGCGTCTTGCCGTTGATATGGGCACCGGCATCCAGAAACATCTGCACGAAGGGGGCAGTTTTGGTTTTGATCCCCGAAAGTGCCAGCGCATGCGGTTGTCCCCAACCCGAGGGATAGCCTGCCACATCGAAAATATCTTTGACGCCGACCGACAATCCGCTCAGCGGACCTTTGGCGGCATGGGGCACCTCGGCGGAAGGATAGGGCAGATAGGCGTGGTAGGGATCATGGGAAATGGTCATGCGAAGCCTCTGGTCGATACGGTTACACGAAAAGCAAAGGTAAACAGGGTTTGGAATTTAGCAACCACGCGCACCGCCATCGGCGCGCGGGTCATGATCGGCCTCGATTTCACCCGAACGCGGATCGCGGATCAGGATCCCGGCATGGCCGACCGGATTGACGTAATCGGCATCATACCATTCGACCTCGTGTCCGGCTTTTTCGAGATCTTTGACGACTGCGGCATCAAAGCGCTTTTCAACCTTCACCGTGGCACGGTCGGCTTTATAGGCGCGGCCGAAAATGAAGCGCGGGCGGTCGATGGCCTCGGATACGGGCAAGCCCTGCATCGCAGAGCGGATAAAGGTTTGCGCGGTAATTTGCGGCTGCGGATCGCCCCCCATCGTGCCATAGGACATGACGCGGCCGTCATCGAACACCGCCATCGGCGGGTTGAGCGTGTGGAACGGACGACGCCCCGCAATCAGCGGGTTTTTCGCCTTGTCATCGAGCGAGAACGAGGTGCCGCGATTTTGCAGCAGAATGCCGGTCTTGGGCAGCACACAGCCCGAACCATATTCCCAGAACAGCGACTGGATATAGGACACCGCACAGCCCTGCCCGTCTATCGCGCCCATCCACACCGTATCGCCCTCGCCAAAGGGCGGCAGCGGCACTTTGGCCGCGCGCTGCATGTCGATGGCGGCGGCCTCTTCGGCAAAGCGTTCATCGGTCAGGAAGGATTGCGGCTCATGCGTCAGATGATCGAAATCGGTTACCACCGCATCGCGGATCCGCCATGCGCGCTTGATCGATTCAATCAGGCCGTGGATATGGGCAAAGCCCTCGTGCTCGCGCAGGTGCAACTGGTTGTAGATGCCGAGTGTCAGCAATTGGGCAAAGCCCTGACTGGACGGCGGATGGTTGTAAATGGTCACCTTGTCGAGCCGCGCCTGCAAGGGCTTGCGCCAATGGGTTCCGAAACGGGCCAGATCCTCCCGGGTGACAAAGCCGTTCAGTTCGGCAAAATCGGCGGCAATCTCGCGGGCCACATCGCCGCGATAGAAATCATCCAGTCCGGCTTGGGCGAGCTGGTCGAGCGTCTGCGCCAAAGTGGGCAGCTTGCGGATCTCGTCTTGCTTGAAACGCTTGTTGTCCAGCATGAAATGATCGGCAAAATGCGGCGCGGCATAGACATCCTCTGCATCTTTGACCGCATAATTGGCCTCGCCGCGGCTGACCGGAACGCCCTCGCGGGCATGGGTGATGGCTTGGGCCAGAATATCGCGCAACGGCAATTTGCCGCCGATGGCTTTGGACAATTCCAAAGCCGCCTTCCAGCCGCCCACCGCACCGGGAACCGTCAGGGCCGAATAGGTGCCGCGCAACGGCACACTCTCGTAACCCAAGGCCCGATAGGCGCCAATCGTCGCCCCCGATCCGGCATAGCCCGAGGCATCGAGCGCGTGGATTTTTCCGTTGGGTTCGCGAATCAGCCAAAAACCGTCGCCGCCAATTCCCGTCATATGCGGATAGACCACCGCAATCGCCGCCCCCATAGCCACCATGGCCTCGACGGCATTGCCGCCGGCCTCCAGCACCGCCTGACCGGCTTCGGCCGCCAGCATATGCGGTGCGACCGCCGCAGCGCGGCGAAAACGCGGGGAGTCTCTCATGGATTTTGACATTATTCGTTTCCTGATCGGTATCCTGCCCATTCGGGATGTTTGATCCCGCTTTGACCCATCTCGACGCGGAATAGCGCACGCGTCAAGTGTGATTGCTGCACGGCAGTTGCGCAGGTGGTGAAGTTGTGATTCTTGTGCTAGGCATGTTCAACCACCCGATGAGCGACGGAGAGACACTCGTGAGCGGCAAAAACGGTATCAATTTTCGCAATCTGACCACAGTGATCAGTCTGGCCATTCTGGTCGGTTCCGAAATTTTCGGTGTTGCGCTGGCAGCCGCCTGGGCCATAGCCGGTTGGTGGAACCTCGGCATCGTGGTCGAACGCGGTTTGATGGGCCTGTTCTCGCTGATCGGCCTTTACGGTCTGGTGGTGTTTTTACGCAAGGCTGTCAGTGTCGAGCCGTTGACGCGCTGAGTTTTCAGCATTTTGTAACATTATTACATTTTCATTGAACAGCACAGTCCGAGCTGATATGCTTGTTCCATGAGCCAGCACGATCACGCACCCCACCCTCACCACCATCACGGCGAGTCCCCACATGGTCACTCCCACCACGGCCACCCCCACGGCCATGGAGAGGATCAAGTGCGCGCCATGATCGGTGCGCCCTCGCTGATGCGATTGTCGGCGATGCAGCGGTTGGGCGGCGCCTGTGTCTTGAGCGGTGCGCTGTTCGCCCTGCTGTTCTGGTGCCTGAATACGGCGGGGGTGTGAGCATGGGCAAGACTTCCATCCGCTTTCATGATCTGACGCTGGGTTATGACCGCCATCCCGCGGTGCATCACCTCGACGGGAGTATCGAACAGGGGTCCATGACGGCGATTGTCGGGCCCAATGGCGGCGGCAAATCGACCCTGTTGAAAGCCATTGCAGGCGCGCTGACACCGCTGGACGGGCGGATCGAGACCCATCAGCGTCTGGCATGGTTGCCGCAATCGGCCGATATCGACCGCTCCTTCCCGATTACGGTTTTCGATCTGGTCGCCATGGGGCTGATCCCGTCACGCGGCTTGCTTGGCCGCATCGGCCGCAAGGACAGCGCGGCCATCGAGCACGCGCTGGATGCGGTCGGATTGAACGGGTTCGAGGACAGGATCATCGGCACTTTGTCTGGCGGGCAGATGCAGCGTATCCTGTTTGCCCGTCTGCTGTTGCAAGATGCGCCGATCCTGTTGCTCGACGAACCGCTGACCGCGCTCGACAGCGCCACCGCCACCGATCTGGTCGCCCTGATCAGCCAATGGCATGCACAGGGCCGGACCATTCTGGCCGTGCTGCATGATATGGATCTGGTGGCGCGGATTTTTCCGCATACCCTGTTGCTGGCGCGCGAGCCGATTGCCTGGGGCAAGACATCCGACGTGCTGACCCCCGCCCATTTGCAAGCGGCCCGCCAGATGGTGGAAGCCTATGATCCCTTCGCCGATTATTGCGCCAGAGTGGCATAAGGGCACCCGTGATGCTGTATGATCTGGTACTGGCCCCCTTTGCCGATTTCGGTTTCATGCGCCGCGCACTGGTGGGCGTGATCGCGCTGGCGCTGGGCGCGGGTCCGATCGGGATATTCCTGATGCTGCGGCGCATGAGCCTGATGGGCGATGCCATGGCCCATGCGATTTTGCCGGGCGCGGCCATCGGCTATCTTCTGGGCGGGTTGTCGCTGGGTTTCATGACGGCGGGCGGGCTGGTGGCAGGCTTTGCCGTGGCGCTGCTGGCCGGCGCTCTGGCCCGTGTCACGGTGTTGCGCGAGGATGCGACGCTGGCCTCCTTCTATCTGCTGTCGCTGGCAGGCGGGGTGGTGTTGCTGTCGGTCAAAGGCTCCAATCTCGATCTGCTTCATGTCCTGTTCGGGTCTGTTCTGGCACTGGATGATGCGACGCTGGTATTGCTGGTCTCGGCCTCCAGCATCAGCCTGATTGTGCTGGCTCTGATCTTCCGGCCGCTGGTGCTCGAATGTGTCGATCCGGTATTTCTGGCCAGTGTCAACGGCCATGGCGGGCGGGTGCATCTGATGTTTCTGGGGCTGTTGACCCTGAATCTGGTGGCGGGTTTCCATGCGCTCGGCACCCTGCTGGCAGTCGGGTTGATGATGCTGCCGGCGGTGGCGGCACGCTTCTGGTGTCGCGGTATCGGCACGTTGATCGTCACGGCAACCGGCATCGGCATGCTGTCGGGCCTGATCGGTATTCTGCTCTCCTATCACTCCGGCCTGCCGACCGGCCCGTCGATCATCCTGACGGCGGGTGTATTTTACGCGGGCTCGATCCTGTTCGGCCCGCAAGGCGGTCTGTTGCTGTCTTTGTTCCCCCGCTCGCATCTACGAGGTTAGTCCATGCAGGTTTTGTTGCGTTTACTCTGTCTGTTGACCGCTTTGTCCCCTATGGCGGCAGCCAAGGCGCAAGGCAGGCTCGAGGTGGTGGCCAGCTTCTCCATCCTCGCCGATATTACCAGACAGATCGGCGGAGAGAGGCTTAATGTCAGCACGCTGGTGCCGCCCGAGGCCGATGCGCATGTGTTCCAACCCGCCCCGCAGGATGCCAAGCGCATCGCCCAAGCCCGTGCTGTCATCATCAACGGACTTGGCTTTGAAGGCTGGATGGAGCGGCTGATCAAAGCCGCGGGCGGCAAGCCACGCATCATTCAGGCCAGCAAGAACATCCAGCCCCTCAAAAGCAGCGATCCGCATATGCACGGGCTTGATCCGCATGCCTGGCACGATATTGCCAATATCAAAATCTATGTTGCGGCGATCCGTGACGGATTGATCGCAATCGACCCCGAGGCGGATAGCCTCTACCGGCAACGCGCGCAGGCCTATCTTGCACAGCTTGACCTGCTCGATGCCGAGATCAGAACCAGCCTCGCCGATATACCGCCTGCCCGTCGCATGGTGGTCACCAGCCACGACGCCTTCGGCTATTACGCCCGCGCCTATGCGATCCGCATGCTGGCCCCGCAAGGTGTATCGACCGAAACCGAGGCCTCGGCCAAGGATATTGCCAAAGTCATCAAGCAAATCCGTGCCCAGTCCATTCCGGCCGTCATTCTGGAAAATGTCAGCGACCCGCGCCTGTTGGAGCAAATCGCCAGAGAAACCGGCGCAAAGATCGGCGGAAAACTCTATTCCGACAGCTTGTCTCTTGAAACAGGCCCCGCATCCACTTACATCGACCTGATGCGTCACAACACCAAGACGCTCAAAGATGCCATGATGCCTTGAGTTTGATAGGCTCATTCACTGCAAGACCCTGCCACCACCGATTTGCGAGTGCCTGACCAATGACCGAGAAAATTCCCGTAACAGTGCTGACCGGTTATCTCGGCGCGGGCAAGACCACCCTTCTCAACCGGATTTTGACCGAGCCGCATGGCAAGAAATTCGCCGTGGTCGTCAATGAATTCGGCGAAGTCGGCATCGACAATGATCTGGTGGTCGGTGCGGATGAGGAAGTGTTCGAAATGAACAACGGCTGCATCTGCTGCACGGTCCGCGGTGACCTGATCCGCATCATCGAAGGGCTGATGCGCCGCAAGGGCCGCTTTGACGGGATCATCGTGGAAACCACCGGCCTTGCCGATCCCGCCCCTGTCGCCCAAACTTTCTTTGTCGATCAGGATGTATCAGAGAAAACCCGTCTCGATGCGGTGATCACCGTGGTGGATGCCAAATGGCTGGGTGAACGGCTGAAAGATGCCCCCGAAGCGCGCAACCAGATTGCCTTTGCCGATGTGATCATTCTCAACAAGATCGATCTGGTCAGTGCGGACGAGCTGGCCACAGTGGAAGCGCAAATCCGCGCCATCAACCCCTATGCCACCTTGCACAAGACCGAGCGGTCGGCCGTCAACCTTGAGGCCGTCTTGGGGCGCAATGCGTTTGACCTCGACCGCATTCTGGATATCGAGCCGGATTTTCTCGAACCGGGCCACCACCATCACCATTCCGCCGAAATCGGCTCAATTGCCCTCACCGTGCCGGGCGATATCAATCCTGAAAAATTCATGCCGTGGATCAACGAATTCACCCAGACCCATGGCCCCGATATCCTGCGTTGCAAGGGCATCCTCTCGTTCAAGAACGAGCCCAAACGCTTCGTGTTTCAGGGCGTGCACATGATTCTGGACGGCGATCTGCAACGCGACTGGAAGCCGGACGAGTTGCGCCAGTCCAAAATGGTGTTTATCGGGCGCAAGCTCGACCGGGCGATGATCGAGAAGGCGGTGGAGGCCACGCGCGCGTGAGTACCGCTCCACACACCAGCCTGACCGCCCATGTGATGCCGATTGATATCGGCGAGCATGTCCTGCGCTGTGGCTTTGTCGGCCCGCAACCTGTTTTGGCTTTGGCGGACGGACAGGTCGTATTTGTCAAAGAGGACGGGTTGACCCGCACCCGTCCGCATGGAGACGCGGCAATTCTGGTGGCCCATATCCGGCATGACCAGATACTGACAGGCGGGGAAGATGGCCGCGTCATCCGCACGCTGGCCGATGGCCGCATCGATGAATTGGGCAACGAGAAGGGCCGCTGGATCGACGCCCTCACCGCCTCTGCGACCGGCGCTGTGGCATGGTCGACCGGCAAGCACATCACCGCGCGCGACAGCAAGGGCGAGATCCGCACACGCGAAGCGCCCTCGACGGTACAGGGTCTGTCCTTTCTGCCCAAGGGCTACCGTCTGGCCTATTCCCATTACAACGGCGCGAGCCTGTGGTTCCCCAATTCCGAAGCCAATCCGGAGTCTCTGGAGTGGAAAGGCTCGCATATCGACATTTCCAGCTCGCCCGATGGCCGGTTTGTCGTGACCTCGATGCAGGAAAACACCCTGCACGGCTGGCGGCTTTCGGATAAAAAAGACATGCGGATGTCGGGCTATCCCGCCAAAATCCGTTCGATGTCATGGTCGCATGACGGCGACTGGCTGGCCACATCGGGAGCGGAAGCGGCCGTGATCTGGCCCTTCAAGGACAAAGACGGCCCGATGGGCAAGCCACCGCGCGAATGCGGGGTCCGGCCTGCCAAAATCACGCAAGTGGCGTTTCATCCCAATGCGCTGGTGCTGGCGATCGGCTACGAGGACAATTGCATCCTGCTGTGCCGCCTGACCGACGCCGCGGAATTGCTGGTGCGGGTGCCTGTCAAAGGTCAAGGCAGCATCACGGCTTTGGCGTGGGACAAGACAGGCAAAAAACTGGTTTTCGGCACATCCGAAGGTGCGGCCGGATTGTTGACATTGCCTTAAGACATAAGCCGTTTGCGTCAGACATGTTGGAGCGGCACAAGCACTCCTGCCTGTTGGGCCGCTTGCGCCAAGGCCTCATCCAGTGTTGCCAAAGGCAAAGCCCGCCGCTGCGCCAATTCCAGATAGGCTGCATCATAGATTGTGAGGCGGTATCGGTCGGCTAGATGAACAACGGGCGTCCAGATATGGGCCAAACTCTCCGGATCAATCTCGATGTCCAGCAAGGTTAGTCTTTGCAAAGACTGGTCCCGATAATCGGCATCAATCCGGCGCCGCCTGATCGCCGACTGAAAGCCATTGGCCATCTCGTAACGCCATAAAGCGGGCACAACGGCCCCGTGATCGACAACCTGATCCATGATCTGCATGACGCGAGGACTTTGCTCGTCTTCGAAGTGCCAGGACAGGACCACCGAAGCATCCAGCACCAGCATCAGCTGCGGCCTTCTTCGATTAAGTCCTTGATCGATAGACCCGCAAGGTGCACGCCTTTGCTACTGGCAATGATGGCATTGGCTGCATTGCGTGCGGCTTGGCGATCACGCATTTTATCTTCGCGCACCATCCGCGCCACAGGCTTGCCGTGGCGGGTAATGACGATTTCCTCGCCCTTTTCGACGCGATCCAGCAAGGAGCCCAAGGTGTTCTTGGCTTCAAACGCCCCGATATATTGCATGAGAGTCTCCAAAAAAATCTAGCTTAAGCTAGCTTAAACGGATCCGGTTTTCAATCCCGTTCACACAAACAAAAAGGCGGCGGACCGAAGCCCGCCGCCTGAAACCCTCTATAAAACAGTTTGGATCCCTGTTCAGCGCACCAGCACGTTGCGGAACTGCCACGGGTCGGAGGTGTCGATATCGTCGGGGAACAGACCGGGACGTCCGGCCAGCGGGGTCCAATCGGTATAAACGCCAATCACCGGACCGAGATAGGGCATCTGGACTTCGAGGCAACGCTTGAAATCGATGTCGTCGGCTTCGACGATCCCGGCTTTGGGGTTTTCCAGGGCCCAGACCATGCCGGCCAGAACAGCCGAGGTCACCTGCAGGCCGGTGGCGTTCTGATAGGGGGCAATGCGGCGGGTTTCCTCGATCGACAACTGCGAGCCGTACCAATAGGCGTTCTTGCCATGGCCGTAGAGCAGCACGCCCAGTTCGTCGATACCGTCGACAATCTCGGTCTCGTCGAGAATTTTCCATTCCGGCTGGCGCTCGCCTGCCTGACCGAACATTTCGTGCAGGGACAGCACCGCATCATCGCAAGGATGATAGGCATAATGGCAGGTCGGACGATAGACGGCTTTGCCTGCCGCATCCTTGACGGTCAGATAGTCGGCAATCGAGATGGATTCATTATGGGTGACCAGAAAGCCATATTGCGATTGCGCGGTCGGCGTCCACGAGCGCACGCGGGTATTGGCCCCGGGCTGCAACAGATAGATCGCCGCACCGCAACCATCCTGATGGGTTCGGGCATTGTCGGGCATCCATTGTTCATGGGTGCCCCAGCCGAGTTCGGCAGGCTGGAGGCCTTCGGAAATAAAACCTTCGACCGACCATGTATTGACGAATGTCTGGCGGGGCTTTGGCGAATTGGCGCGCTGGGTGTCGCGCTCGGCAATATGGATGCCCTTGACGCCCAAAGCATGGGC
>CAIYZJ010000130.1 GCA_903930675.1 uncultured Hyphomicrobiales bacterium | reverse complement strand
GATCAAAGCCGCAACAACAATCCATTTTGCAGTATTCCTCATTACTCACCCTCCGTTAAACCATTATTTTTTTAATTAGGCCCATGTTCACTTGAATTAGCAAGGCCTGACAAATGCTTTTTTATCACTCATGCATAAAATAAATTTACTCTATACCGCATGATAAATAAGCATAAATCCGGTGACATGCGCGCTATAAAGGGAGGCTGTTTTGCAACCCCGCTTTCAGCGCGGCCTCTCACATTCTGCCCCGAGGAAACAAGAATGAAACAGATCCGCATCGTTGCCATTGGTGGTGGCGGCTTTTGTCAGGGAACGGATGAGGGAATGGAAACGGCGCTGCTGGAATGGGTCGGACCACAATGCAAAAACATCGGTTTCATCGGTTCGGCCAGCAACAATGATCAGGAAAAATTGAAACGTTTTTATGCCCGCTTTGACAGGGGCAGCTACCGCTTGGATCATCTTCGACTGGAGATGGATGCCCCAAACGCATGCCAATGGCTTGAAAGTCAGGATCTTATTTACATCGGCGGTGGAAATGCTCTGACATTGCTGGACCATTGGCGAGCCCGCGGGTTAGAGACCTTGCTGGTTGATCAGGCTCTCAAAGGAAAGCATATTGCCGGCGTCAGTGCCGGAGCCAATATCTGGTTTGAACAAGCCCTTACCGATGCCGGTGGACAAGGCCTGTCGGCCATGAGGTTTCTTGGTCTCATTCCCGGCTCGTTTTGTGCACATTACGATCAGGAAGCAGACCGCTCCACCGTCTTTCACAGACTGATCCAATCAGGGACTCTCGAAGCTGGATTTGGCCTTGATGACGGGGTAGCCGCCCTGTTTTCCTCAAGCGGATTTGAATCGATCTTGTTCGCCCGTTCAGGGGCCCACGCCCATCATGTGCAACCGTTGCCAGCGGCTGAACGATCAGGCGATGATCGATCAATTTATAAAACGACCTGAGCCTCCAGCCAGCGGCAGACCTGACCCACCTCGGCCACCTGCTGCGCACGCGGTCTGGTGATCATATGGTAGGATCGGTTGGGTCGATAATGCGCATCGAATGGACACACTATATGTCCTGCTGCCAGTTCAGCCTGCATCAGCGGGAAGACACCGAGCGCGATGCCATGCCCGTCAATGACAGCTTGAGCCACCAGATTGGAGTCTGAAATCACGGTTTCATCGGGAAACCGGAGGTCCTTATGGTTCATGAATTTCAACCACGCCTGCCATTCGGATCGATCATGCTGGTGGATAATCGGAAATTTTGCCAAATCCTCGAGCTGCGCAATGCCTCCGCCTTGACCCAGCAAGTGCGGGCTAATCATCGGATTGTACGTGATATCGAACAAGGGTGCTGTGTCTATGCCCGGCCAAAATCCATCGCCCCACACAATGGAAATCTGGGATATCAATTGATCCGCAATCGGTATCCGCGGGCCATGCTGCAGAACGAGATCGATATTGGGGTTGTCTTTCTTGAATGCCCCCATCCGCGGCAATAACCAGCGCGAACCAAATATGGGGCCAACAGCCAGTGTCACGGTTTTGCGGGAATGGGGAAAATGCGTTTCCAGCTCATCCCTGATATTGTCAAAGGATTGCTGGACAACACGCGCCAGTGATTGGCCTTCCTCAGTGAGGGAGAGCTTTCGGGTCGCCCGCACAAACAATGTGCAGGACCATTCTTTTTCGATGTGTCTGATTTGGGCACTGACCGTTGTCGGTGTGACACACAGCTCTTCAGCGGCTTGTTTGAAACTCAACAGGCGCGCTGCAACCTCAAAAGTGCGCAACGCGTTCAAGGGCAAACGATTCCGGTTGTAAGTCATTGGGATCTGGATCTCGCGTCAACCACCGCCATTCAAGCCCTTCAGGATGGAGAAATCCGAACGATACGCTGGATGCGCCCAACACCCCATTGATGCATCGAACGCAACAAGGGTTCCAGTGACCGCCCTTCTTCTGTCAGAGAATATTCGACCTTGGGCGGAATTTGGGCATAAACATGGCGGTTGACGATCCCGGACGTTTCGAGTTCACGCAGTTGACGGGTCAAAATCCTCTGTGTTGCCTTGGGAATTCGGCGTCTTAATTCATTGAATCTCAGTGTTTCGCCGAGCAAATGATAAAGAATGATCCCCTTCCACTTTCCCTCTATAAGATCAAGTGTTGCCTCTACAGGACAACCGATCGCGCAGTCATAACGTTTGTTTGTTTTTAACATGACCGGTATCCAAAAGGGTACTTAGGGCTGAATTTTATCGTATTGCTTAATTATGACTATTAAGAATAACTTCGACAAGTGGCGCAGCGGAGAACACCTATGAAAGCCGTCGGATACCAGAAATCACTTCCTATCGGTCATGCCCAATCCTTGCTGGATATTACACAAGACAAGCCAAAACCAGCCGGCCATGACCTGCTTGTTCAGATTTCGGCGATTTCAGTCAATCCGGTGGATACCAAAGTCCGCATGCGCGCCGAAGCGGCAGACGGTCACTATCATGTATTGGGTTGGGACGCTGCCGGTACCATTGTCGAGAAGGGAGCGGATTGCTCGTTGTTTGAAATCGGCGATGAGGTTTTTTATGCAGGGGCGCTTAACAGGCCGGGCACAAATTCTGAATTTCATCTTGTCGACGAGCGCATTGTCGGTAAAAAGCCACAATCCATTTCCAATGCAGAGGCAGCGGCTTTGCCACTCACATCGATTACTGCATGGGAAGTGCTGTTTGATCGTCTGGACATCGAACAATCACCTGCCAAAACCGGCTCGGCCATCCTGATCATTGGCGGTGCAGGGGGGGTGGGTTCGATCGCAATCCAGCTTGCAAAAGCACTGACAGGTTTGACGGTTGTTGCGACAGCGTCACGGCCGGAAACCAAAGCCTGGGTCCAATCGCTCGGCGCCGATCATGTCATCGATCATAGCACCTCACTGGTCGCTCAATGGCAAGAATTGGGTATTGCCGCTCCGGACTATGTTTTTTCAACGACCCAAACCGACAAACATTATGATGACATGGCCGAATTGATTGCCCCTCAGGGACGAATTGCCCTGATCGATGATCCGGATTTGATCGACATCCGCAAGTTGAAGCGCAAAAGCGTATCGATCCATTGGGAATTGATGTTTACACGCTCTCTCTTTTCTACTCCAGATATGATCGAGCAACATCATTTGCTGACAAAAGTTGCTGAACTTGTCGACAAGAAATTGGTGCGGACCACTTTGGCAGAGCATTTCGGCAAGATTAACGCCACCAACGTCAAGCGGGCCCACAGCCTGCTGGAAAGCGGCAAGTCAAAAGGTAAGATTGTCCTCGAAGGCTTTTGATCGCTCAATTGCATCAGTCCCTCACATTTTGACGGGTATCTGATATAAAGGCGCGCCGTGGCGAAATATTGAAGAATACCGGAGTGGGTCAGTTGAAAAAAATCATTCTGCTTGACGGGGGCATGAGTCTCGAATTGCTTAACCGCTCGACCAACAAAGCCCCTAGGCATTGGTCTGCCGAATATTTGATGTCGGATCCTGATCTCGTCGCGGATGTCCATTACGATTACATCATGGCTGGCGCGAAGATTATTACAGTCAACACCTATTCTGCCACCTATACGCGCATGGCTATGGTGGACGCCACCGACAAGGTCGAATTTCTCCAGAAGACGGCCTGTGAATTGGCCCATCGTGCGCGCACCAGAGCCGGATCACAGGGAGCAGCTGTGGCGATTGCCGGCAGTCTTCCTCCTTTGAACGGAACATACCGGCCGGATCGCGTCAGGGATTTTGACGTCAATCTCGACGAGTATCGCAAGCTGGCAACGCTTCAGGCGCCTTATGTCGACCTCTTTATCTGCGAGACCATGTCGACCGCCCGGGAAGCCAGAGCGGCGGCACAGGCAGCGGCAGAGTTTGGCAAGCCGGTCTGGGTGGGATGGACCCTTGATGATGAACGTTTCACCCTGAGATCAGGCGAAACGATCGCACAGGGGATAAAAGCGATAGAAGATCTTGGCGTTTCAGCCGTCCTGGCGAATTGCACGCCCCCTGAAACCATCAGCAAGGCCATGAAAGAGTTGCTTGCATCCGGCCTGCCCGCGGGTGGTTATGCCAATGGTTTTACATCCATCCCATTGGCCTATGTGCCCGGAAAAACCAAAGAACAACTTTCCACCCGGCAAGATCTTGGCCCTGATCGCTACAGTGTCTTTGTGCAGGATTGGGTCAATGCCGGAGCGGGCATAGTCGGCGGCTGTTGTGAAGTCGGTCCGGTCCACATCGCCAAAATGCGCGACGATTTGACCCGTAACGGCTACACAATTGCCGGATTGGAAGCACTCGGTGTCAAGTCCTGAAAGCAAGATTGGCGCGTGAGACCTGGTTGATGTCGATCTCGCCAATCTGGGCAAGAGTGATTGAAATATCGTCTTTGAGATGGCCGACAAAATTGTCCAAGCCCTGACTGCCGTTGGCAGCGGAAGCGTAAAGAAACGGGCGTCCCAACATGGCAAAATTGGCGCCCGCGGCCAGACATTTCACAATGTCCTCGCCAGATCTGACCCCGCCATCGATGATGAGCGGATATTCCGGGCCGACCGCCTGGCGAATAGCAGCTAGAGACTGTATCGTAGAGGGGGCACTGTTGAGTTGTCTGCCGCCATGATTGGAAATGTAAACGGCATCGGCACCTGCTTGTTTGATGCGCAGGGCATCATCCGGATTGAGTATTCCTTTGATCACCAGTTTTTTCTTCCAGCGATCTCGTAACCGCTGCAGATAATCCCAATTTGCTCCTTTGCGGCTTGCCGTCCGGTCATAACCGCCAGAATTCGGCCCTGCTGCATAATTGGCCATTCTCGGAATGCCCTTCAACAGAGTTGTCAATGACCACAGCGGATGCATCGCAAAATCCAGAAACTGATCGGGCCTCATCCGGAAGGGGGTTTTGAACCCGTTGCGCAAATCACGCGGTCTTTTGCCGAGTTTGGGCACATCGACTGTTAAAACAAGTGTTTCATATCCCGCAGTTTCTGCACGCCGGATCATGTCATCGACCAGATCCATCGACCCTGTGACATATAATTGGAACCAGGCAAGGCCGTCGGTGGCAACCAGCATTTCCTCCAGCGAGGTTGAACTTGCCGTCGAGACACACAGAGGGATCCGGCTTTTGACGGCTTGTCCGGCAAACATCAGGTCTGTGCCCGGCCAGGCCAAATTGCACATGCCCATTGGGGCAATGCCAAAAGGATAGGAATATTCCTTGCCCAGAAAACGGGTCCCTGATCGGATGCTATCAACATCCCGCAAGACGCGCGGCATCAATTTGATAGCATCCATGTCTGCCGTATTCGCCTGTGCTGCCTGTTCAAGCCCTGCTGCACCATCAATAAAATCGAAGATCAATGCCGGCAGTCTGGTTTTGGCAGATTTCCGTGCATCGTCAGATGTTGGCAGTGAAATCATAGGTGTACTCCGGTTTGAAAAATAACAAACAGCCAACACAGATAGAATTCAGTAGTTTGCATTTTGAACCATTCTGGGATTGTCTTCAAGAAATGACTGGCAAGGCAATGATTGAAATGTCATTCACACGGATCCATATTCATTTTATTTGAGTGTTTTGAACTGTGCTTTACTCCAATAGTGACAATTATAATCTGTTTTTACGAATAGTCGGGTTCTGACAATTTAAATCTACAAGACCGCAGGCCATACCTCAGAACCCGTGTTCGGCAAAGGGGGTTGCGGACCCCCGCAACCAAATCTTACACAATAAAATCAAATGCATAACCCGCCCGTAAACCAGGCGGGTTTTTTGTCGTCAACATAAACGAGGACCATATCATCAAGGATAGTCCAATCGATGCCACACGAAGTAGCGGGCACGCTTTTCATAATGCGTCTGCGCATGCCACGATGGGTCGGTTATCATCGACCCCACTGCTCTCGAAATCCACTAAAACACCGTGGGTGGCCTTAAAGTGCTCAGGTAATCGCCCAGTATTTATCGGGAAAACATCGGAGTAAGCCACTTGACTGATTTCGGCTCCGATGTAACAATTATAATACGGTCGTATTGCAGTGCGGTATGGTATGAGCTTGATGGCTCCGGTAAAGACCGAGATGGTGGGTGTGGAAATGTCAATGGATGCGGTTCTCGTGGCAGATTCGCTCCGTTACGCGTATCGTGGCGTTCCCGCCGCGACCGATATAAGTTTTACCCTCGCGCAAGGCAGTATCACCGCTTTGATTGGCGCGAATGGTGCCGGCAAAACCACCAGCGTCAAGATGCTGGCAGGCGCTTTGCTCCCTGATGGCGGTCGAATTCTCTATGACGGAAATGATGTGACGAGGCTCCCCGCCCATGAGGTGGTGGAACTTGGTGTAACGCTCGTTCCCGAGGGGCGGCTTGTGTTTCCCGCTTTGACAGTGCGCGAGAATCTTCAAATCGGTGCCACGGCGCGCAGGGCCTCGGCCGATCTGGACCGCAATATGGAGCGGACATTCGACCTGTTCCCGCGCCTTGCCGAGCGACGGGATCAATATGCCGGCACGATGAGCGGCGGCGAACAGCAAATGCTGGCCATCGGACGCGGGCTCATGGCAAATCCGCGCGTATTGATCCTCGACGAACCGTCTCTCGGCCTCAGTCCCAAGATCGTTGCGCAGATATTCGCGTTGGTGAAGCGCCTGAACGGCGAGGGGATCAGTATTCTCCTCGTGGAGCAGAACGTGAATCAGGCGCTGGCGATTGCTCAATTCGCGTTCGTTCTGGAAAAGGGGCGGGTGGTGAAGTCAGGAAGCGGTGCGGCTTTGATGAAAGACCCGGCCGTACGTGAAGCATTTTTGGGCGGTTTGTAACCGCGAGGAGGAAGCAAGATGGATAGACGCTCATTTTTGAAAGCTACGGGATCGAGTGTTGTGCTCGCGCCGGCTGTTTTTAGCAGCCAAGCAAACGCACAAGACGCGACGATCCAGTTCGCCGGCTCGGTTCCTATGACGGGCGCCGCCTCAGAAACCGGACTGAACGTGAAGTTCGGCTATGATTGTGCCGTGAAGTTCATCAACGAGAAGATGGGCGGTGTTGACATCGGCGGCAAGAAGCATCGCGTCACATTGAACCTGTTTGATGACGCCAGTGATCCCGCACGCGCGACTTCGCTAATCCAGAAACAGGTCGATGAAGGGGTGAACTTCTTCCTCGGTTCTTTTGGCAGCAACATCGTTCTGCCGACCTGCGCGATCACGGAAGCAGCAGGGCGTATTATGGTGCAGGCAGGCGGTGGTTCCGATCTGATCTTTACGCAGGGCCGGCGACGGGTGTTCGGCCTCTTTCCACGCGCCTCGCGCCAGTTTGCTTCGACGGCTGCCATGTTCAAGACACTGAATCCGCAGCCCCAGACAGTCATGTTTATCTACACGAATGACGCTTTCTCGAAAGTGTCAGCGGAAGGGGCCAGCAAAGAGCTTGAAGCCGCAGGCTATAAGGTGCTCAATTCCATAGCTCTTCCGGCGCAGGTTTCGGACGTCACCGATGCCCTTGGCACAGTGCGTGCGGCAAATCCCGACATTCTCGTCTGCTCGACGCATGATGCTACGTCGATCCTCATCGCGCGCCAGATGGTTGCCACCAATACCAACGTGAAGATGCTGTATCAGACGCTCGGCCCTCAGACGGCTGCCTATGTTGAGGCGCTTGGAAAATACGCCAACGGCGTCGTGGGAGCATCGTACTGGGACGAAAATGCCAAGTACAAGGGGTCCATATTCGGCTCTGCGAAGGATTTCGCCGAATATTACCGTGCGAATTTCAACCGTCCTCTCACCTATCACATGGCGAGTGGCGCCGGATGCATCGTGGCTTATGTCGAGGCGATGAAAAAGGTCGGCAACGTGACCGACCGCAATGCCATCCGCGATGCGCTTGCTGGCCTCGATCTGGAGACGTTCTACGGTCGCATCAAGTTCACATCGCAAGGCGACGGCGACCCCGTTCTGCTCGGTCCCATGGTGGTGCAGCGCCAAAAGGGCGATTTGGCAGTAGTTTATCCGACAGAGGCTGCGACGGCTCCCACTCTTTATCCTGCGCTGCCCTGGCAGGATCGTACCTGATCTTCACCAAATCCCGAAAGATGGCGGATCGCGTTCATGCGCGATCCGCATTTTCCTGATCGGCAAGCCATGCTTATAATTCAAACAGCGTTGAACGGTCTTGTGCTGGGCGGGGTCTATTCCCTTGCCGCAGTCGGCTTTTCGCTGATCTTCGGTGCACTTGGCATCGTGAATCTGACCCATGGCATCTTCGTTATCTGCGGTGCCTATGCCGCGATGGTTCTCTTCCATGTTTTCGGGATTGACCCATTCCTCGCAACAGTTCCTGTTGCGATCGCATTCTTCTTCATCGGCTACGCCTACCAGCGCGGCCTGATCCAGGTTGCCATCTCGCGTGCCTCGCTTGTCGCCTCGCTGCTGGTGACGTTTGGCGTCGCACTCATCATGCGCAACCTGCTGCAACTTGTCTTCAGCCCCGACGTGCGCACGATCACGCCATCCTACAGTTTTTCGAGCCTGACGTTCGGCTCTCTCCGCATCGATATCGTTCGTCTGATTGCCGTGCTGGTTAGCATTGTCTTTCTTCTGCTGATGGCACTGGTTCTGTCGAAGACGGCATTCGGCCGCCGTATCCGCGCCACCGCGCAACAACCGCTTGCGGCCAATCTTTCCGGCGTCAATGTACCCCATGTCCTCGGCCAGACTTTCGGTCTCGGTGCTGCCTTTGCAGCGGCGTCCGGCGCGGTGCTAGGCATTGTCCAGCCCTTCTCGCCGTCTTCGGAGGATTTCTGGACATTGAATGCATTTATCGTGGTGGTCCTCGGCGGTGTTGGCAGCCCCTCCGGAGCCTTGCTTGGCGGTATCCTGTTGGGACTCATATCCAGCTTCACAGCACAATTTATCGGGCCGTCCTACACCAATGCCGTGATGTTTTTGGTGCTCGTGATCATGTTGCTCATCAGACCGCAAGGTCTGCTCGGCAGTGCATTCGGAGAAAGTCGGTGACAATGCGAATCTTTCTCCTTTTAGGCACGCTTATCGTGATCGTGCTGCTGCCTCAATTCTTGGCGCCATTTCATATCCGCGTTGTGCAATTGTTCTTTTTCACCGCTGCCTTGGCACTGGCATGGAACGTCATGGGCGGTCTTGCTGGCTACTGGAGTTTCGGCCATACGGTATTCATAGGCATGGGCGCATTCGCGGCGGCGCATTTCGTTGCTAAACTTGGCTTGCCTGCCGGCCCGCTTCAAATGATTGCCGGCATAGTATTCGGTGCGCTGTTCTGCGGCATTGTCGCGGCCATCATCGCCTATCCTATCCTGCGCCTTCGCGGAATCTATTTTGCCATCGCCATGCTAGGCATCGGTCAGGTTGCCGCCGAACTGGCCAACAATGTCGGCTGGTTCCAGGGCGATGTCGGCCTTTTCCTCGAGACGGCGCTGCCTGATGGCGTCGAGCCGGAGCGCTTCTTTTATTACGTATTCGCGGGCCTTTTTCTCTTTACCTGGATGGTCAGTCTGGTCGTGATGCGCAGCCGATTCGGATACGGCCTGCTGGCAATCCGCGAGGATGAGGACACCGCGAAAATGCTCGGTGTTCCAACGGAACAGATCAAGGCTTTCGGATTTACGATCAGCGCCGTTCTGGTGGGAATGCTCGGGGCAACCTATGCCTATAGCCTCGGATATTTCACGGCATCGTCCGTCTTCCGCATCGACTTCAGCCTCAATATGATCATCTATTGTTTGATCGGTGGTATCGGAACGCTGGCAGGACCGGTTGTCGGCGCCGCGTTGATGCTCCTGCTGACCCAGATCATTCTCGGCCAGCTTCTCGAACTTCATCTGCTGGCGACCGGCCTTGTGGTGATCCTCATCGTGCTGACCCTGCCCAACGGTGTCATGGGGCTTGTCGGGGGAGAAGCTTTTAGGCGCCGCTTCAGCATGCGTGCCGGAGGAAAGGCCCGATGAGCGCGACGCCAATTCTTGCCGGTAGAGGCATCACCAAAAATTTCCGGGGATTGACCGCCATCGACACGGTTGATTTCGAACTGCATCAGGGCCGCATCTATGGACTTATCGGTCCCAATGGCGCTGGAAAATCGACCTTGTTCAATCTTGTGACAGGTTATTATCCGTTGTCGTCCGGAGAAATTCGGTTCGAGGGAAAACGGATCGACGGGGTGCCCACCTATCGGCTCAACCAGATGGGAATTGCGCGCGCATTCCAGATCTCAAAACCGTTTCCTGCAATTACAGTGCGCGAGAATGTGCGGATCGGCGCGCTGTATGGCGTGTCTGGACCCCGCGACGTCGACGCCGTTACCGAGGAGGCACTTGCGCTGACCGGTCTTACCGGCATTGCCGAACGCATGTCGGGCGGGCTTCCCGTCGGCAATCTCCGCAAATTGGAAATAGCGCGCGCGCTCGCAACCCGGCCGAAGGTCCTGCTGGCGGACGAACCCTGCGCCGGCCTCAATCCTACCGAGACAAGCGACATGATGGAGTGCCTTCGCTCGATCAGCCGGCGCGGCATTGTGGTCTGGCTTGTCGAGCATGACATGCGCGCGGTCGTCCAAGTCTGCGACTGGATCTATGTTCTCGAAGCAGGCGTCAAGATCGCTGCCGGTCCTCCCCAGGAGGTGATCCGTAATCCGCGCGTCATCGAGGCTTATCTCGGAACGCCAATGACAGAAAATGGGGAAGAGGCGTGATGAGACCTTCGATAGACCTTCAGGCGCTCCCATTTGATACCGATGAAATGCTTCGGTCCTTGCGCGAATGGATCGAATGCGAAAGCCCGACCTACGATATGCCGGCCGTGAACCGCATGATGGATATAGCGATGCGGGCGCTTGCTATGGAGGGCGCTTCGGTCGAGCGCATTCCGGGCAGTCTCGGCTTCGGGGATTGCGTGCGTGCGCGCTTTCCCCATCCAGCTGCGGGATCGCCCGGTATTCTTGTTCTCTGCCATCTCGACACGGTACATCCTGTCGGAACCCTGTCGAAACTTCCCTGGCGCGTCGAGGGAGACAAATGCTACGGGCCGGGTCTTCTGGACATGAAGGGCGGATCCTTCATGGCCTTGTCTGCAATGAGGGCGCTTCGGGAACTTGCTATGAACACGGCACTTCCGGTCACATTCCTGCTGACAAGCGACGAGGAGATCGGCAGTCCGTCAACACGGATGCTGATCGAAAGCGAAGCGCAGCGAAACAGATATGTTCTTGTGCCGGAACCGGCGCGCCGAGATGGTGGCGTGGTGACGGGTCGCTATGCCATTGCGCGCTATCGCCTTACGGCGACCGGGCGGCCAAGCCATGCCGGTCTCAGGCTGGGCGAGGGCGTCTCCGCGATCAGCGAGATCGCGCATCAAGTCGGGGTTGTGGAGGGGATGACGAACGATGACTGCACGTTCAGCGTAGGCGTTCTGAGCGGAGGCCAATGGGTCAATTGCGTCGCAACCACGGCTTCCATCGAAATCCTCAATATGTCAAAGACCGAAGCCCTGCTGGCTGACGGACGGCAGCGGCTGGCCGCGCTCACCCCGCGACGGCCGGTGGCGACGCTCGCTCTCGAACACGGTGTCTGCCGACCGCTCTGGACAACGACCGAGAAAGATCTCGCGCTTTATGAAACGGCCAGACTGATCGCGCAGGATCTGGGTTTCGAAATCCCCAATCAATATTCGGCAGGCGGGTCGGACGGAAATTTCACCGGTGCCCTTGGTGTACCGACACTCGATGGATTGGGACCGCGCGGGGAGGGGCCCCATACTCTCGATGAACACATCGTCATTTCCAGCCTGGCAGAGAGGGGCCGTCTCATTGCCGGACTGCTTGCATGTCTGACTTGAGGTTGAAATCATGGGCTTGACGACGGGACATAGTATGGAAGACCGAAACGACCGGCTCGTTATCCAGTCCCTTATGCGCGCGCTGGACGTCCTGGAAATATTTACAGTCGCGTCGAAGCCTATGTCGCTTGGGGAAATCGCAAAGGCGGCGGGCGTGACCAAGAGCGGCGTGCAACGCATCGCGCACACGCTTGTGAAAAGGGGCTATCTGGAGCAATCGCAGGAAGGGGGTCTCAAGCCGGGGCTGCGCATGCTTGACAGGAGCTTTGACTATCTGCGCCTGAACAGACTGGTCGAGAGGGCGGTGCCCGTTCTCATCGAACTGCGGCGCGTGACCAACGAACGCGTTGACCTGAGCCTCTTCGATCATACGCGCATTGTCTATGCGTCACGCCAGCAGAGCAAGCGCGAGACATTCTATGCAACCCTGATCGGCCGTTCCGTGCCCACATTCTGTTCGTCGGGCGGACGCGCCTGCCTCGCCGCATTGCCGGATTCGGAAATAGAAGACGTGCTTGCCGGATCGGAACTGTGCGCCATCACGCCCAAGACAACGACCGATCCTGAACTGATCCGCAGCAAGATCCGGGAGGCGCGGGAATTGGGCTATGCGCTTGCCGCTGAGGAAGCCCTGATAGGAGAGGTTGTTGTTGCTGCGGCGATTTGCGATCGGACCGGCCGCCCCATGGGAGCGGTCCATGTCGCCGGCTCGTTGAGCGAGTGGCCCGTCGAGGAATTCCGACGAAACTTCGCGCCCCTTGTCATCGAGGCGGCGCGGGCACTGTCCTGAGCGGGCCCGGGAATTATGGATAGATGCGATGAGCGAAATGTCTGGCTTCAACTGGCACAATGTCCAACACCGGAGTGACCCATGAGCAGACGTTCCCGCCGGAACCAAAGTCGGAATTTGAATGCTGATGGTCTCTACAGAAAGTGATCTAACGAAACCTGTATCAACCAGATCATCGAATTCCCCCGATCACTATCACTGAAGCAGTCATCCACTTAGTGAGAGCTCCGATATTCGAATAAAACGGGCCTGCTCTCTGAACCCTGAACCGGAGGTTTTTGCGATGTTCGACATGAGCGTGAAATGGCCGCATGGGGCGCGGGTCGCCGTAATGCTGACCTTTGACTTCGACGCCGAAACACTTTGGACGTCGCGCGATCCCGAAAACGAGCGTCGCCTTGGTGTGCTCAGCCAGGGCCGTTACGGCGCAACTGTCGGCGTGCCCAAAATTCTCGACACGCTTGAGGAGGCAGACATCAAGGGTACATTCTTCGTGCCGGGTTGGACAGCGGAGAACCATACGAGCCGTGTCGAAATGATCCTCAAAGGCGGCCATGAAGTTGGCCACCACAGCTATTCGCACCGCTGGGCCGGCGATTCGGTGGAGGACACAGTGGAGGAGATGGAAAAAGGGCTGGAGGCCCTCAAGCGCACCGTGGGCGTGATACCCAAGGGGTACCGGTCGCCTGCTGGCGAAGTGAACGAAATGCTTTTCAAGCTGCTCCAGAAGCATAATTTCCTCTATGACTCCTCTCTGATGGATCACATCAATCCTTACCGGCACACGCTGCCGGACGGGACGAAAGGGCCGATCGAACTGCCGTGGCATTGGAGTCTGGATGATGCGGCCTTTGCGCTTTTCTCTATCAAAAATCCCCGACCCATCTTCACCAACGAGCATATTCTGAAGGTTTTTCAGGACGAATTCCGGGAGATCTATCGCTGGGGCGGTCTGTTCGATCTGGTGATGCATCCCCAGGTCATTGGCCGGCCCAGCCGCATCGCGTTGCTGCGCGAAATGATCGCCTTCATCAAGACCTTCCCTGACGTCTGGTTCGCGACGGGCGAAGAAATCGCGACCGCATGGTCTGCCGAATACGAACAATGAAAAGCGGCGCGTCCGGACGCTTGTCGTCCGGGTCGCGTTAGCCGGGATTTTGCACATGTTGCCACAGCAGACCATCTTGCTTGCCGGGCTCTCTGGCCCTGCCACCATCTCGATAGATCAATGGGGTGTCCCCCATATCGAGGCCGGGAACGAAAGCGATCTTTTCTTTGCCCAGGGTGTGAATGCTGCGCGAGACAGGCTGTGGCAACTCGATCTCTGGCGGAAGCGCGGACTGGGCCTACTTGCGGCTGATTTCGGGCCCGGATTTCTGGCGCAGGATTTCGCCTCGCGATTGTTTCTCTATCGCGGATCCATGGACGAGGAATGGCTCGCATACAGTGACGACGCCCGAGAGATCTGTTCCGCCTTTGCAGCCGGCGTCAACGCATGGATCGCGCTTTGCGAGCAGGAACCCGAGCGTCTTCCTCCCGAATTTGCAGAGATGGGTACACAGCCTGCGCCATGGTTACCCGAGGATGTGGTGTGCATTCGCAGCCACGCGATGACGCGCAATATCGTCTCCGAAGTGCTGCGCGCGCGGCTCTGGTCCTCGACTGATCCGCGTAACGACACGCTTCGCAAGGTGCTTGAACCGGATGTCAGCCCTGTTTTGGCGGGTGGGCTCGATCCCGCGACGGTTCCACTCGAAGCCTTGGCCCTCTACAAGCTCGCCACCACGGGGGTCGCGTTCAGCGAGGAACGGCTCTGCGCAGGTGCGGATGATATCTGGCGATGGACCAAGGTGACGGATCTTGGCGCGGTGGTCGAGGCGTCCGAGTTTCAAGGCTCGAACAATTGGGCGATTTCGGCCGCACTCTCTGCGACAGGGCGGCCGATCATGGCAAGTGACCCGCACCGCACCCATTCCGTGCCCTCGCTGCGTTATCTCGTCCATCTGCGTGCGCCGGGCCTCGATGTGATCGGCACGGGCGAGCCCTCGGCACCGGGCATCACGATGGGGCATAACGGGCATTCGGCCTTCAGCATGACATTGTCCTATGCGGATCAGGAGGATCTTTACGTTTACGAGACAAAAGAGGGCGAGCCGAACCAGTATCGCTATGGCGACGGCTGGGAGGATATGGAGATCATCGGGGAGACGTTCGAAGCCAAAGGCGCGGATCCGCGGCGCATGGAGCTGAAGTTTACGCGGCATGGACCCGTCATTCATGAAGATCCCGCCAATCGGCGCGCCTATGCCGTGCGCACCGTATGGAGTACCCCGGGAACGGCACCGTATCTGCGCAGCCTCCACATGATGCGTATGCGGGACAAGGATTCATTTCTTGCCTCTGTCGCGCATTGGCATTCTCCGTCTGCAAACCATGTCTATGCGGATACCGGCGGCGATATTCTATGGTGCGTGTCTGGTGCTGCGCCTGTGCGGCCGAACTGGGACGGATTGTTTCCTGTGCCCGGCGACGGACGATTTGAATGGCGCGGCTTTCTCGAAGGCGGTTTGATGCCGCGCGTTGTCAATCCGGCTTCGGGCTATGTTGCCTCCGCTAATGCATATAATCTGCCCGATGGATATCCGCATGCCATCGGTTATGAATGGATCGAGAAGTCGCGCGCAGTACGGATTCATTCTGTGCTCTCGCAAGCGGCAAGTCATTCGCTCGACGATGCAAAGCGTCTGCAGGCCGACGTGCTCTCGCAACCGGCCTTGCGCATGAAGCAATTGCTTGCCTCAGTTGCCGCCGATCAAGGCAGCGAGGACGCCTTGAATCTGCTTGGCTGCTGGGATTGCCGCCTCGAAGTTGGCAGCGCCGCCGCCGCCCTGTTCGAAGTCTGGTGGAGCAGGCATCTCAAGCCTGGGCTTTTCGCACGCTTCGTTCCCGAGGAGGATCTTCGCGCCTTTCTGGTGCCGGGCGATGTCGAGGGTATTCTTCGCGCGTTTGAATATCCTGACGACCGGTTCGGCGATGATCCTGCTTCGGGTCGTGACGCGTTGCTCCGCCAGACGTTGAAAGAAGCATGGGCGGATTGCGCAAACCGCATGTCCGAGGATCCGTCCGGCTGGGCATGGGGCCGCCTGCATCATGCTTTCTTTGAACATGCGCTCTCGTTCCGCGGTGATGCGATAGGCCGGTTTGCGCCGGATATCGGGCCGTTTCCGCATGGCGGCAGCGCCTCGACGCCGATGCATACCGGATACAGGACCGGCGATTTCCGCACGATCATGGGTGCGTCTGTCCGCATGGTAATGGATGTCGGGAATTGGGACGAGAGTGTGTGGATCAACGCGCCCGGGCAATCTGGTGATCCGAGATCGTCCCATTACCGTGATCTCGCGCCTATGTGGGCATGCGGAGATTATGTGCCGATGCTTTATTCGAAAGAGGCCGTATCGAAGGTAACGGAGGTGAAGATTATGCTCCATCCCGAGGAGAAAAGGGCGTGACGCTTGGTGCAAGTCCAGTGTCCATTTCGCGCCGCGTCGGGGTGGAGATCGGCGGAACGTTCACCGATCTCGTCTGGATCGACAAAGACGGGGCGCTCCGTATCGGCAAGACACCCTCGACGCCACAAGCCATACACGAGGCAGTCCTGCGCGTCCTCGACGACGCACAGGTTGACCTCGCAGGCATAGAACAGGTGGCGCATGGCTCTACCGTTGCCACCAATGCGCTTCTGACGCGTCAGGGTGCAAAAACGGCGATGGTGGTCACCTCTGGTTTTCGCGATGCCTTGTTGATCGGCCGCGCAGAGCGCAACGGCGATATTTATAATATGCGCTATCGAAGGACCGAGCCGCCCCTGCGCCGCAGCATGATCCGCGAAGTTAAAGAGCGTATCCTGCATGACGGATCGATCCTCGAACCGCTGGATCGCGATGCGGCTTGGCTCGTGTTGCAGCCGCTGGTTGAAAGCGGGGTCGAAGGAATCGCAATCTGTCTTATCAACGCCTATCGGAACCCCGGGCATGAAATCGTCCTGCGCGATCTCTTACAGGAGCGGGCCCCCCATGTGGTTGTCTCGCTCAGTCATGAGGTCTCGCCGGAATTTCGCGAATATGAACGCGGCCTCACGACCACGGTAAACGCTTTCGTGGGACCGACTGTCGCGCGCTACGTTCATGAATTGGGCGGGGGCCTTGCACAACTCGGTTATGCCGGCGTGCTGCAGGTCATGCAGTCGAACGGGGGCATGATGCCCGCCGCCTCGGCAGGTGCCAATGCGGTGAGGATGCTCCTGTCTGGTCCTGCGGCGGGGATCAGGGCGGCCATGTGGTTTGCGGCGCGCAACGGGCTTCGAAACGTCATCACACTCGACATGGGCGGCACGAGCACCGATGTTACCATTGCGCCCGATCTACAGCCCAAATTCACGCCGGAACTGGTAATCGACGGGCTGGCCATCCGCACAGCGTCTTTCGACATGGCAACCATCGGTGCCGGGGGTGGCAGTATCGCCGCTATCGACCGCGGCGGCTTTCTTGCAGTCGGCCCGCAAAGTGCCGGTGCGCAGCCTGGCCCCGCCTGCTATGGCAAGGGAGGAGAACAGGCGACGGTGACGGACGCGCAGGTCGTCTCGGGCTTGCTGCCGCCGAAGCGCTTCCTGGGCGGGCGTATGGCCTTGCGCGCCGATCTCGCCCGCGAAGCGCTCGATGCTCTGTGCTTTCCCGGCGGTGCGCGAGCTGCCGCAGACGCTATCCTGCGCATCGTCAACAGCAACATGGCCGGCGCGGTACGCCTCGTTTCCGCCCGTCGCGGCATTGATCCTTCCGATTACGCGATCGTCGCATATGGCGGCGGGGGGCCTCTGCATGGCGCCATGGTTGCCGAGGAGCTTGGCATAAGAGAAGTGCTTGTACCCTGGGCACCGGGGCTGGCAAGCGCTTTCGGACTGCTGATTGCCGATACGCTCATAGACGTCGCCGTGAGCGATCTGCATCCGCTTGGCGATGGGAGTCTCGATGTATCGAGGCTTGCGTTCCTCTCGGACCGCGCTGCGGAGGCGGCGGCGCAGAACGGGCTACCCCCCGGATCCTACGATCTATCCATCGGGCTCGACATGCGCTATGCGGGTCAGGCTTTCGAACTCACCGTCTGGACCGGGCCGCATGCCGCGAAAGCCAATGATCTCCGCCGATTGTTCGAGACGGAGCATCGCTCTGCTTATGGCTATGTGCGTGACTCGCTTGCTGTCGAATTGGTCGGCTATCGGATACGCCTTTCGCGTCCAAACAATGCCGTGGTCGAGACGCCTCTGCCCGGCAATGCCGAGGGCACTGCCGGCGAAACTATCCTGCTTGCTCTGTCCGATGGTGTTGTCGAAGCCGCGCTTCTCATCCGAGAAAGTTTGCCACCGGGAACACGGCTTTCGGGCCCTGTCGTTGTCGCGGAAGCGACATCAACGACTTTCGTGCCGCCCGGATGGAGCGGCGAGGTCCTGCTGACCGGCGACCTGTTATTGAGGCGAGATTTATGATGGCTGACCGTATCCGCATCACGATTCTCACGCGTGCGCTTCAGGCGGCCGCCGATGAAATGGCGGCGAACCTGATCCGCTCCGCCTTTTCCGCTGTCGTGCGCGAGGCGCGGGACTGTTCGACCGCCCTGCTTGACCCGAGTGGGCAGGTTGTCGCGCAGGCCGATATGATCCCTATGCAGACGGCTGCGCTGAGTTGCTCCTTCAGCGCCGCCGCCCAACAGCTCGATCTGTCAGGCGTGGGTCCGGGCAGTGCTATTATTATGAACGATCCCTATAGCGGCGGGCAGCATCTCAATGACATCATCCTGTTCAGCCCGATCTTCCATAGCGGTCGTCTGCTCGGTTGGGCCGGCAGTACAGCGCATCATCTCGATATTGGCGGCGGCTCTGCCGGCGTGAACACTCGCGCGACAGAGCTGATCCAGGAAGGGCTGATCATCCCGCCGCTTCTGCTCGACGTGGAGCGGGATTGGCACGGCGGCATGTTCGAGCGGCTTATCTTCGCCAATATACGCACCCCGCAGATCGGCCGCGGCGATATCGATGCCCAGTTCGCCTCGAACCATATCGGCGCGAGGCGCATTCGCGAGATGGCGGATCGCTTCGGTGCCGATGCGGTACTGACTGCCATGGCGGAGGTACTGGATTACAGCGAGCGGCGTATGCGCGCGGCGATTGCGGCCCTGCCTGACGGAACATGGACCGGGGAAGCCTGGATGGACGGCGATGGCTGGGACGCGAACAGCCAGCCGATCCGCATCGTTGCCGCCGTGACCATTTCCGGCAGCGAGGCGACAATCGATTTTACGGGTACCGATCCGCAGGTGCGGACAATGTTCAACTCGCCTATCGCCAGCACGATCGCAGGCGCTGTTACCGCGATCCGCAGCATCCTCGATGACATCGAAATTCCGGCCAATGACGGATGCAACCGTCCGCTGCGGATCGTCGCGCCGAAAGGCTCGATCCTTAATCCGCGCGATGGTGCGCCCGTACGAGCACGGGCGACAGCATCCTGCAGGGCACTGGACGCCGTGCATGATGCAATGGGCAAACTGATCCCCGGTCGCGTGCCAGCGCAGGGCTCCAATTCAACCACAGGACTGTTCATGAGCTGGCCGCGCCCGGAAGGTGGCGTCGCCATCCACATGGACGTTCTGGGCGGGGGATGGGGCGGGGCAAGGGATTATGATGCCATTCACTGCACGGACCATGTCCTGTCCTCTTGTCGCCTCACGCCGTCCGAGGCGATCGAGCAATTGAGCCCGCATGTCCGCATTGAAGGCTTCGGGCTCATTGCCGATTCCTGGGGTGCCGGCGAGTTCAACGGCGGGCTAGGGATGTTCAGGAAATACCGCATCCTTCGCGATGGTGTTGTACTCAGCCTCTATTCCGACCGCTTCCGCTTGCCCCCGAAAGGTCGTGAGAAGGGAATGGACGGGACATGTGCGAGCCTTACAGTCGAACGCAACGGCGAAACGATCGAGCTTGGCGCCACCAGCACGTTCGAGCTGCAAGCCGGTGATCTCGTTGAAATTCGTCTGCCGGGCGGCGGCGGATGGGGCGATCCGATACTGCGCGACCGTAAAGCCGTGGGCCAAGATCTCGCAGACGAAGTGATCTCCGCAGCCTTCGCCGCGCGCCATTACGGGTTTTCGGCTGAAGCGGCCGCAAGCATGGATCGATTTGAAGGAGGAAATGATGCGCGCGAAGGGTGAGCAGCTTCTGGGTGCACAGGATTTCGACGCCGAAGAATTACTGGCCGGCGTAGTCGAATGGGTCGAACTCGAGACCCCTTCCGAAAGGCCCGACCTGATCGACCGTCTGCTCGACAGGGTCGAGGCGCAATTCGGAGATCTTCCCGTTTCGATACGCCGCATTCCCGGGCGTGACGGTTGCGGTGGCCAACTCGTGCTCACCTATGCCCCTGGCGGTCTCAATGGCGAGCCTGCCCTCATCATGGGGCATGTCGATACGGTGTGGGAGGCAGGAACACTGGCGCGCCGACCTGTACGCCGCGAGGGGGACCGCGTTTACGGGCCGGGCATTTTCGATATGAAGGCGGGTTCCTGGCTTGCGGTAGACGCGCTGCACCGCATCGCCGCAGCCGGCCTGCTGCCTCCACGCCCGATTGTCGTCTATCTCAACTCCGACGAGGAGATAGGCAGCTATACATCGCGCGGGGTGATCGAGGAACTATCGCGCAACGCCGCCTTCGTGATGGTGCCCGAGCCAGCCTTCGAAGCGCCCGGAACTGTCGTAACAAAACGCAAGGGCTGGGGCCGCTTCGTGCTGCGCGCACACGGACGCTCGGCACATGCCGGTGGCAACCTGTTCGATGGACGCAGCGCCATTCTAGAAGTGGCACGACATATCATCGACATTGAAGCCATGACGGCGACCGAGACCCACGCCACATTCAATGTCGGCACTGTCCATGGCGGCACACGTCCCAACGTGGTGCCCGCTGAAGCGGTGATCGAGATAGACATGCGCGCCGATGACATGGCCACGGCCGAGCGCCTGACGGCGGCGATGCTTGCCCGCACGTCCTACAATCCCGATGTCCGCATCGAGGTCGAAGGCGGCATCAATCGTCCGCCCTTCGAGCGGAGTCCGGCAGTCGCGCGAATGTACGAGGCGACAAAACATCTTGCTCTCGAGCTCGGTCTGCCGATGGCGGAAACAAGCCGAGGCGGCGTCTCTGACGGAAATTTCTCGGCGGCGCTCGGCCGCCCGGTCATTGACGGGCTTGGCTGCAACGGCGGCGGGGCGCACGCGATCGACGAGCACATTCTTGTCTCCACTCTCGCCCCCCGTGCGGCCCTTTTCCACGGAATGCTGATGTCGCGGCATTTTCACGAGGACTTGTCGGAAGCATGACCGAGAAGAGAACCATTCGGGGTGCGCTTCAAGTTGGTCGGACACATCGATGAAGCGGTGTCAGGGCTTGAAGAAGGCTCTCACTGCCTTGCTTCCGGCCTATCCGACATCGGGAATTGATGACCGTTGACTTCATGTCAACTCAAGGCTCTCCCGAAAAGTGAAGGGAAGTTGGGTCTCAAATCACACATCAAAAATTTACAATATAATATCAATAACATAACCCGTCTTTTACCATGGCGGTTTTTTATGCAAGCAAAGGAAAAGATGATTGCTGCGGCAAACGCGGCAGTCCGTTGTGGATCTTGAGGGTGGTCCGGGAACGCTTTTGAAAACAATACAAACACAATTATCCGATCCTCTTCACAGCGGCAAAGACACCGCAAACTTGACCTGATCAAGCGCGAAGGAGGATTCGATCGAGGAGACGCCGTCGAGCCGTGTCAGTTTTTGTTTGATGAACTGCTCATAGGCCACCAGGTCGGCCACAACAACGCGCAGGAGATAATCGCGCGGGCCTGTCATCAGATAGCATTCGACGACCTCCTGCCACAGCCCAATGGCCCTGGCAAAGCGTTCGAGATCCTCTTCTTTCTGGCGCTCGAGCTTGATTGAAATAAACACCGAGACAGGAAGCCCGACCTTGCGCTGGTCCACCATGGCGGCATAGCGCAGGATCACGCCGCTTTCCTCCATCCGCTTGATCCGCCGGTGGCAGGGCGAAACCGACAGGCCGACCTTTTCGGCCACCTCTCCCAGCGTCAGGCGGCAATCGGCCTGCAGCAGGGCCAGAATTTTACGATCCAGTGCATCCAGCTCAATCATGGAAAATTTTACCCTTTCAAGATACAATTATCTTAAATTTTACCAAAATGAATACAAGAGAGGCAAAGAACGAAAAATATTACCTGCCGTCCCGCCTTACCATTTCTGTATCGTCAGGGTTCAAGGCACGGAGATGCGGGATGACACAGCCGATCGCACACACCAAGCATCGTGATCAGGATGCGCTGGCCTGCCTGAAAGCGCTGGAGCAGAAAATTCTCTGGCTCTCCTCGTGGATGATCCACCATGCCAACCACATCCGGCCCAATCAGGACGGATTGAAAGTCGGCGGCCATCAGGCGTCCTCGGCGTCATTGGCCACCATCATGACCGCGCTTTATTTTTCTGTGCTCCGGCCCGAAGACCGTGTGGCGGTCAAACCCCATGCCTCGCCTGTCTATCATGCCATCCAGTACTTGCTGGGCCGCCAGACCCGCGAGAAGCTTGTCAATTTCCGCGCGATGGGCGGGGCGCAGTCCTATCCCTCGCGCACCAAAGACACGGATGATGTCGATTTTTCCACCGGCTCGGTCGGGCTCGGCGTGGCCCAGACGCTGTTTTCGTCCATTGCGCAAGACTATGTCAAAGCCCATGGCTGGATGAAAGACCGCCCGAAAGGCCGGATGATCTCGCTGGTCGGTGACGCGGAGATGGACGAGGGCAATATTTACGAGGCCCTTTTGGAAGGCTGGAAACAGGGATTGCGGGATTGCTGGTGGGTGGTCGACTACAACCGCCAGAGCCTCGATGCAGTGATCCGCGAAGGCCTGTGGGAAAAGCTGGAAGCGATCTTCAAGAATTTCGGCTGGGATGTCGTCATCGTCAAATATGGCAGCCTGATGCAGCAGGCCTTTGCGGAAGAGGGCGGCGAGGCATTGCGGCTATGGATCGACCAATGCCCGAACCCGCTCTATGCCGCTTTGTGTTTTCAGGGCGGGGCGGCGTTTCGCAAACGCCTGTTGGACGAGATCGGCGATCAGGGGCCGGTGACGGCCTTGCTGGAACGGCGCAGCGACGAAGAGCTGTTGGCCCTGATGTCCAATCTGGGCGGGCATGATCTCGGCTGCCTGCTCGACGCCTTCGAAAGCATCGACCATGACCGGCCCGTGTGTTTCATTGCCTATACAATCAAAGGCATCGGCCTGCCCTTTCAGGGGCACAAGGACAATCATGCCGGACTGATGACGGCCACCCAGATCGAAGCATGGCGCACCCGCATCGGCATCCGGCAGGGGCATGAATGGGATGAGTTCGAAGCGGCTTTGCTGCCCGAGCCGAAACTGCGCCGTTTTTTACAACAGGTGCCGTTTGCCCAGGGCCCCGAACGGCGTCTCAAAGCCGCCACCTATGCCGTGCCCGAAAGACTGTCATTCAGGGCCGAAAAAACCATGGCGACCCAACAGGGGTTCGGCCTGATCCTGCATGAACTGGCGGGATCGGACCACCCGATGGCAGACCGGATTGTCACCTGCGCGCCGGATGTGACGGTGTCGACCAATCTGGGCGGCTGGGTCAACCGGCGCAAATTGTTTGCGCGCGACAGCGTGGCCGATCTGTTCCGCAAGGAAAAAATCCCGTCGACCTTTGTCTGGGATTTCTCGCCCTCGGGCCAGCATATCGAATTGGGCATTGCGGAAATGAACCTGTTCATTCTGCTGTCCGCGCTTGGCCTGTCGCACTCGATCAACGGCGAGCGGCTGCTGCCGATCGGCACGCTGTATGATCCCTTCATCATGCGTGGTCTCGATGCGCTCAATTATGCCTGCTATCAGGATGCGCGGTTCATGGTTGTGGCCACGCCTTCGGGCATCACACTGTCGCCGGAGGGCGGCGCGCATCAATCCATCGCCACCCCGCTGATCGGCATGGCGCAGGACGGCCTTGCCTCGTTCGAGCCTGCCTTTGTCGATGAACTGGCGGTGATGATGCGCTGGGGCTTCGACTATATGCAGCGTGACAGCGACGCCCATGGCGACGACCATACCCAATCCCCCATTCCATGGCTGCGTGACAGCAAAGGCGGGTCTATCTACTTCCGGCTTTCCACCCGCTCTGTCGAACAGATCCAGCGTCCGATGACCGAGACCCTTGAACATGACATTCTGGCCGGGGGCTATTGGCTGCGCCGCCCCGGTCCCAATCCCGATTGCGTGGTGGTTGCGATGGGGGCCATGGTGCCCGAAGCCATTGCAGCGGTCGGCGAAATGGGCGCAGGCTTCCGCGATATCGGCCTGCTGGTGGTCACCTCGGCCGACCGCCTGAACGCCGGATGGTCGGCGGCCGAACGCGCCCGCCAGCGTGGTGACGAGGTTGCGCCCTCCCATATCGAACAGCTGATCGGTCCGCTGCCCGCCCATTGCGGCCTGGTCAGTGTGCTGGACGGACATCCCGCCACGCTGGGCTGGCTCGGCGGTGTCGCCGGTCACCGCATGGCGGCTTTGGGGGTCGAGCATTTCGGGCAGGCCGGATCGTTGCAGGATCTGTATCGCACCTACCGGATCGACAAGACGGCGATCATCGAGGCCGCCCATTCTTTGCGTGCCAGCATTCACCGCCCCCGCATGGGATGGCAAAGATAGCCGTCCGACCAGTTGTCCTCAACGCCCGCTTGCGATTGTGCTCAGTTCCGGCTGCACTCCGCCCACAATGAATTTTACGATTTCATCCATGGTGGTTTCTTTGGTCTGGCGGGCGGCGATGGTTTTTCCGGTTTGAAGTACGATGATCCGGTCGGCCACGTTGAAAACATCCTGAAGGCGATGGCTGATGATGATCACCGAGACACCATCGGCCCGAAGATTGTTGATGATATCGAGCACCTTTCCGACTTCTTTGACGGCCAATGCCGCTGTCGGCTCGTCCATAATCACAAGTTTGGCTTCGAACGCCACCGAGCGCGCAATGGCCACGGCTTGTTGTTGGCCGCCGGACATTTTTTCAACAAGCAATCGGACCGATTTTACATTGATCTTGAGCCGTTGCAGCAGCTCGATAGTCCGCTGCTCCATCAGGTTTTCATCAAGCACCGACAGGAATGGCACCGACAGTGGATTGCGCAGCAGTTCACGACCCAAAAAGACATTGGCGACCACATCCAGATTGGGGGCGAGAGCCAGATTTTGATAGATCATTTCAATGCCCGCGCGGCGTGATTCTCCGGGGTCACGGAATGTGACCCGCTCGCCGTTGACCTTGATCTCACCGCTGTCGGGTTGATGTACACCGGTCAAAACCTTCATGAAGGTTGATTTTCCGGCGGCGTTGTCACCGACCAAACCAACGACTTCGCCGGGCATGATCGACAGGTTCGCGCCCGATAATGCCTGTACCGGACCAAAGGCTTTATGAATATCAATCAGCTCAATCAGGGGGTGTTCGGACATCGTCATACCCTCATGATTTCACGCGTTTGAATTGATCGACATAAACGGCGGTTGCAATAATGATCCCGATCGCCACCATTTGATAATACGAGGATACGTTGATCAGGTTGAGGCCGTTGGTCAGAATGGCCATCACGACAACACCGAGAAAAGTGTTGAGAATACTGCCCCGACCGCGGCCCAGTGCGGTGCCCCCGATCACGGTTGCCGCGATTGATTCCAGCTCCATACCTTCACCCAGAGTGGCGTGGGCCGAAACAGCGCGCGAAGTCAGAACTAGGGCGGCAAGGCCGACAAGACCGCCATGCAGGGACCAGACGAGAATTTTGACGCGATCGACATTGATGCCCGAAAACAGCGCCGAATCCTGATTGCCGCCAATGGCATAAACGTGGCGCCCGAACCTTGTTTTGACCATCAGGAACGCACACACCAAAAACACCAGCAGCGAGATCAGGGCCGGTACAGGCAGGGTCAGGATTTGGCCCGCCCCGATCCAGCCGAATTCGAACGGCATATCGGTGATCGGCAAACCGCCGGAGATAATCAGAGCGAGCCCGCGTGCGGCGGAATACATTGCCAGCGTTGCAATGAAAGCCGGCAGTCCCGCCTTGGCAATCATGATGCCGTTGAACGCCCCGATGGCCAAACCGATCCCGACGGCAGAAAGGCAGCCGATGACAAGTCCGTGATCAATCATGATCAGCGAACTCGACACGCTGATGAGACCGATCACCATACCGGCGGACAGATCAAACCCGCCCGACAGGATCACGATGGTTTGCCCGCAGGCCACAATCCCCAGAATTGCGGTCTGTCGGGCCACATTTCTGAGGTTTGTGCCGCTGTAGAAATTCGGGTTCAGCCACGAAAAGACAATGCACAGGGCAATGATGATGAACACCATGCCAAGGCCATTCATATCGAACCGGAATCTGCCCGCAATTCCGGTTCGGGATGCATCTGGAGCTGTATCTGTTTGTTGGCTCATCAATGACTATCCAATGCTGAATGATGCTGATCGTGGCTAACCGTTCGGGCTGATCATTTGGGGGTTAGATCGGTGGCTTCCAACCCTTGGGCTGACGGATCGCCGAAATATCGACGGTATCGGCATTATCCTTGGTGATGCTGATGGACGGGGTTAAAACCTCGTCCGGGATCGGTTGTTTGGTCAAAGCCATCAAGGCAATGCGCACGCCCCAACGTCCCATGGTGACGGGAGATTGCGCCATGGTTGCAGAAATCCAGCCCTCGCGCACAAAGCGTTCGGTATCGTCATTGTAATCAACAGTTGTGATGATGACATTGCCGGGGTTTTTGCCCTGTGAACGCAAAGCCTGTGCGGCACCAATGGCAAGACGGTCGGCGCCGGTAAAGACCGCATCGATTTTCGGAAAGGCCTGTGTCCAATCTTCCATCAATTTCAGACCGCGATCGGTGGCATTCGGTGTCCACTGCTCGGAGAGCAATTTGATCTCGGGATATTTCGCAATCACATCCTGAAAGCCTTTGGCACGGTTGATGAACGCGCTGTTGCCCGAAACGCCGCTCATCATCACGACATTGCCCTTGCCTTTAAGGGCAGACACGATGAACTCGCCCTGCATCTTGCCGGTCTCGTAATCGTCAGAGCGGACGCGGCCCAAAACCTTGGTGTGATCGGACATGATATTGACATTGACCACCGGAATACCGGCCGCCAATGCCTGATCGATCTGCGCCATCGCGGTCACGCTTGTGCCCGGAACAAATGCAATCACATCGACTTTGTTGGTGATCAGGTCTTCCATTTGCGAGACCTGCTTGGCGACATTTTTGTGTTCGCCCGCATCGTACATGATCACCTTCATGCCCATCTTCTGCGCTTCATCGGTGAAACCATAGGCTTGGGCGACAAAATGCGGAATGGCCAGATTGGGTTCGAGGACGCCGATAGTATAGCTTTTATCGGGTTTCGGTTGCGGTTTGATCTTGTCCTCGGATTGAACAGCAGTATTGGCCAGAACCAAACCAAGACCTGCAAGAGCAACATTGCGGAACCAATGATGTGTCATATTCCCTCCCTATGTTTGTCTTTTATTGATGTGATCGACGGCATAAGAACAGTGAAATGCGGTAGATTATTTCAACGCGCCACCCGAGAAACTCCGTCCCGGAACAGCCATGTACAATCCTACATTCTGGCCGCCATCGGTTTCGATGACACTGCCCGTGGTGTAGCTTGCTTCCTCGGACGCCAGAAATACGGCAATGCGGGCAACATCATCGCCCGTTCCGATCCGTCCAAGGGGTGTGAAGGCCTCACGGCCCTTTTTAATCTCGGCATTGGAATACATGCCTTCGGTGCCCGGCGTATGGATAAATCCGGGCGCGATCGCATTGCAGCGAATGCCGTATTGACCCCATTCAAGCGCTATCTGCTTGGTAAACATGATGATGCCGGCTTTGACGCTGCTGTATGATCCGGCAAAATTGTAAGGCGAAAGACCGGCAATCGATGCAACATTGATGATGCAACCGCTCTTTTGCGCGATCATGTGCTTGCCGACCGTCTGGCTCATCAGGAATGAGCCTTTCAACCCGATATTGATGGTCGCATCCCATGCCTCGTCGCTCAGTTCCTCGAGCCGGCCCGGCACGATCCGCATGGCATTGTTGACCAGAATATCAACGCGCCCATAGGTATCGAGTGCGTGCTGTACCAGATGCTCGACATCCTTGCGTTGTGTCACATCCGCTTGGCAACCCGTGGCATGGCCCGAACGGGCCACCAGCTCGGCACTGTGCAGGGTGGTCACAGGATCAATGTCGGACACCACGACATTCGCGCCCTCTTTGGCAAAAGCGAGAGCAATATCCTGCCCGATGCCCCGGCCACTTCCCGTGATGATCGCAGTTTGCCCTTGCAGTCGCATTGAACCCACCCTTTTTTCATTTTGTAAAATATATTATGCATAACCATCAAGTGAAGAAAATACCTTGTCAAGCACAGTTATTGCCCACATCGCATGTTTGGCATGCGGTCTGGGGGGCAGGGAGTAGCATGGTCAGGCAGGGTGGATTTTCTTGGATATCGGAGTTTACGTGGCCGCAGCTTTTGTCCGCTTCGTTGCCATCTTCCGTTGCAGCAAGGTGAAGGACAAGGCGCAGGACTTCCATTAGCAGGCAATACTGGGTCCATTATCATTGAAGGGGGTATCACCATGTCGATCCATCGTCGCAATTTCATCGCTCTGGTGGCAGCAGGATGCGGAATAAGCTTGAACCATCCGGCCCCGCTGGCCCAAACCCACCATAGCCACGCTCCATTGCCCGAATCGAAATCATCGCCCGACCCGTTCGCAAAACTGCAAGGGGGGACACCCCATCATTTGACACCCGATCAGGAAGCGCAACGGTCCTTCGACAGTCCGGCACCCAAAGGCCCGCAAGGGCGTTGGATTGCCAGAGCTGCCTTGCCTATCCCCCGCAGTGAAATGGCGTGGGCCACTGAATTGAACGGACGGTTGCATGTGATCGGGGGCTATGGCGAAGGCCGTGTTGATCGTGGATACCACCATGTCTATGACCCTAAACATGATGCCTGGTACAATGCCGCAGCTTTGCCGCGAGGGGCAAATCATGTTGCGGTGACAACCTTGGATGGCCGCATTTATGCCTTTGGCGGGTTTCTCGAGCAAAACCGCAATCCCGACAACAATGCCTATGTATACGACCCGGTTCAGAACAGTTGGTCGCAGATTGCGCCTTTGCCGCGCCCGAGAGGGGCCGCAGCGGCTGTTGCTCTTGATGGCAAAATCCATTTGATCGGCGGTGCGTCCTCGCCGACACCAGAACGCGCAAGTGTTGGCTGGCACGAGGTCTATGACCCCAAATCCGATAGCTGGTCTTTCCGCAAGGCCCTGCCCGGAGCACGAGACCATGTCGGCATCGCTGTCTATCAGGGTCGCATCCATATCATCGGCGGCAGGTTCAACACCTTCGAATACAATACCGATCTGCACCACGTGTATTTTAGCGACCGTGATACATGGGAACTCAGAAGCCCCCTGCCGACACCTCGTTCGGGCCATGGTCTGGTTGTTTACAGAGACCGGTTTTTCGCCATGGGCGGCGAAGGCGGCATTATCAACAAGCCCGGCCAGCAAACTGTTTTCGGCCAGATGGAAAGCTATGATCCGGTGTCGGACCGCTGGCAGTCCCACGCCGCAATGCCAACCCCCAGACATGCCGTGGGTGCCGTCGCGATCGGTGATTATATCTATGTCGCCGGTGGCGGGGCCGTTTTAGGCGGGGGAGTGCAATCGGCGATCCACGAAGCATTTACCTTGTCGTCGATAATGTAGGGGCTGACAAAAGAGCAGAAAAAGCAGAATTCCGACAAGTATTCACATCTGTTGAGCCGCACAGGTTAGGGCGGGGGTTCCCGTATGAACAGCAGCCGGACTGGTTGGCGTCAAGCGCAATACAGCCTTCCTCTATTGTTATCAATTACGAAAAATCATCGACGGATCAATGGCATTGAACATAAAATGGCACGGAATTCCATGCCGTTTATATGCGTGAAGACATGCGGATGGATCCCGTGCAAATTGGTTAACGATAAAAAAACCAATAAAAACAAACGATTAATAAAATCTCAAAGTTGGCACGATTCATGCGAATCAATTTCAGAGTTAGAATACTTTGGAATTCGAATGATGGTTGGAATTAACACTAACAACAATGCGTTGGTTGCAAATGCGAGTTTGACCGGCAATCAGGTCGGGCAGAACAGAGCGGTTCAACAATTGTCAATGGGCTTGCGCATTAACAGTGCCCGCGATGATGCAGCCGGATTGGCCATTTCAACAAAAATGAATTCCTCGGTGAGAGGAATGGCTGTTGCCATCAGAAACGTCAATGACGGCATCTCTCTCACCCAAATTGCAGATTCCGCACTGGCCTCTGTTTCGAATAGTCTCCAGCGTATAAATGAACTGGCATTGCAAGCCGCGACAGGCACTCTGTCGGACGGGGACAGATCCAAATTGCAAATCGAAGTGACGCAACTGGTCAACCAAATCGACACGGTAAGTGCCACAACAAATTTCAATGGTATCCGTGTGTTCGGTGGCGTTTCCAGCAAGCTTTCATTGCAAACCAATGCCGCGAGTGGCGCATCTGTCGCCCTTAAACTCCCGTTCATGAATACACGCACATTGGGATTGGGACACAGGTCGGCAATGATGGCGCAAGGATTTGGGTCTCTGGCTGTCCCCGCGGGCTCATTGAATAAGGGCTTGTCCGGCGGTGAACTCGTCATCAACGGTATCGCGATCGGGTCCTCGCTGCCGGAGGATGATACGACCTCCGCAAGCGACAGGGCTTCCTCGGCCATAGCCAAGGTTGCATCGATCAACCGGCAATCATCTCTCACAGGTGTAACGGCAAGAACCGGACCGACACTGGCCTCGGGCGTTCCAATGTCGACCGGAATAGCCGGCAAAAGCGGCACAGTCACAATCAACGGCGTGTCCACATCAACGATCACCCTGAAAGGCAATACAAATCTCGACAGAGCGCAAGTTGTCCAGGCAATCAATGCGCTGACTCCAAGAACGGGTGTTCGCGCCGTTGATACGAACAACAGCAAAGCAGGGGTTCAACTCATCGCCGGGGATGGCAGAAATATAACAACCTATACGACCTCGCTGACCACAAGCTCTGATTTCAATGCAGGATATCTGGGCTTAAACGCCGTGAGTTATGCAGCCGGTGCGACGATCGGAAATGTAGGCATATTCACCGGTACATATTCGCTTCAATCAATCGACGACGAACCCATTGTCATTTCAACAGACCATGCGACCGATATTCCCAATAGCGGCCTGGCTGTCGGGGTCTATGAGCCGAATAGATCCTATGTCAATTCATCTGCACGACAGTCCGTCGTTGCGGATCAAAATATCCCGCCTCTTCTTTCCACCTTGCAAGGTGGCGACGTTCCAAGTGCCACAGAAAACGCCACGGTCGCTTTCGGTCAGTTGGCCGGAGGAGATTCGGTGACAGTCGGCGGACTTGTCCTGACTTCCACCTCTCCCATGAGCAGTTCTGAAGTAGCGGCAGCTTTCCAGAATATTCAAAGCGGCACCGCCGGTGCTGCCATTGTTGTTGCAGGGGGAAAAGGCGTTTTCAGCGGCGCGCTGGGCAGTTGGAACTCCGGTCCGGCCGGAGGAAATACCGTCAAATTGACAAGCGTGACACCCGACACCAATGTTGCGGATCTGCAGGTCAGCAACAGCTTTTATGCCGCTGATCCCATCAAAAGCATCATCACCCCCGGGCAGGCCGCGACAACGGCAAGTCCCGGACAACCTGAAATCGATACCGTGCGGTTCAACGATCTGGCGAGCGGAAAGTCTTTTAATCTGCTGGGTATTGCTGTCACAGGCCCGATGACCGGATCGGCGATCGGCCATCTGTTCGAAAAACAGGCCAATCTCGGGGGGTGGATCACAGGCAACAATTCCAACGGGGCCGTGCCATTCATCAAAAACACCAATGTGGGATCCCTTTTGGGTTCGCCGACACTCGCCACATCCCCCTTTTATATTGTGCAGGGCCAGCAGGCTGGATCATCTCCGACGGTTACTGCGCCTGCCAGCACTGAAGTGGATCAGATCAACTTCGGCAACATATCACAAGGCGACCGGGTCAGTATTGGCGGATTAACCCTGACAGCCAATGTCAGCATGCTTGCATCAGAGGTTGCAGCCGCTTTCGGCCAAATTGCAGATGGCACAAATGCGGGCGCTTTGGTGGTGGCAAACGGAAAAGGATCGTTTACCGGAACTCTGACGGGCTGGTCCACTTCGGCTGCGTCTGGTTCTGCCGTGCAGTTTACCAGCACGGTATCGGGGCCTGTTGCCAGTCTGGCGGTAACCCGTACCGCCGGAACAGGTGGAACAGCCAGTGTGATTTCGCAAGTGACGCAGGGGCGTCTCGGCAGCAGCAACACCGAAACCAATACTGTTCAATTCGGCAATCTGGTGTCGGGATCATTCGTGTCGGTCGGCGGGCTGACTTTGACAGCCACACAGGCCATGACGGCTGCCGAAGTCAAAGCCGTATTCCAGAACCTGCGGGACGGCGTTGGCGGAAGCGCTCTCAATGTCACAGGAAATAAAGGTTATGTCTCCGGCACATTGAACGGTTGGAATACCTCCCTCTCCGGCAACAGCGTCATTTTTACAAGCTCGACAGCCAATGCAGATATGCCGGATCTGACAATTTCATACACGGAATCAATGGCATCAAAGGGTCTGGAATTCGGCGATATGACCCTCAATGGCGTTCAAATTCCTGCATCCAGCGCAGCGGACGACGTCGCGTCCAATACGATTACGCCAAGCTCCCGAAAGGAAGCCAGCGCGATAGCCATTGCTGCGGCGATCAACAAAGTGTCCGGGCAGACCGGGGTTACCGCGACACCACGGCCAAATGTCATAATCGGAGGAGGCTTTTCATTTAGTTCCACCAATAGCGGGACACTATACATCAACGGTCAGCCGATTATCATCGAGCCCATCCTGGATTCTCCGCCTGACCCTGCGACATTGGGCACGGAGTCGACACTGAGTATCGTCACTCCGGGACAAGTCCCGATACCCGCTTCGGCTGCCAGCCCTGAAGTGGATTCGATCATTTTGCCGTCTCTGGCAAACGGCGGCACTCTTTCAATCGCAGGCATCACTGTCACGGCGAATGCCGATATGACGGCATCGGAAGTGCAAGGCATATTTGCAAATCTCAATGACGGAGCCTCCCCCAATAGCGCAACAAATGCCACCATCACCGGCACACTGACCGGATGGAGCACGAGTGTGCTTGGTCCCCTGACAATTTTCACGAATTCCGTAGCGGGTCCTTCGAACACACATATTTCCGGAGCCAATATCATTCCGGGGGAGTTGGCCACGCCTGCCATTGTCGGCGTCAACGAGATTGCCAGCATTGACTTCGGCCAGTTGGCACCAGGTGACAGGGTTACTGTGGCGTCAATGACACTGACCGCAGTATCTTTCATGACCGCCACCGAAGTCGCGCAAGCATTTTCGAATCTTGCCGACGGGACGACAGGGAATGCCGGAGCCAAAGGCACCATGTCGGGGCAACTCACCGGCTTCGCGTCAAGTGCGGTATCGGGGCAGACAGTCACCTTCACCTCGAGCACGGCGGGCCCGTCACTTGGCAATTCCAATCATTTTTATAATGCCGTCGCGCCGATGACCCGGACGGGACAGACCAAAATCTCCAATATCACGGCTGCAATCAATACAATGTCGGGCCTGACAGGCGTTATTGCGTCCGATAATGGCAGCGGATTGACATTGACTGCAGCCGACGGACGAAACATCTCGCTGGCAACCGGCAGCAATCCGGCGACCAATACACTCACTTTGCAAAATCTCGGTCTGGGACCCACCAAGGCAGCCATAGCCAACCAGCAATATCCCGCATTGAAAATCAATGGTGGCCCGGCGGCAGCCATTACGACCTATGCGACCGTTTTGCTGGACTCGGACAAGAGCTTTACTCTGTCTGGCGGCAGCCGGTCGACCGCTCTGTGGGATTTGAACCGCCTCGGTTTGCAGGAAAACACCTATGGGGGCTCCGATGACGGTATCAAAATCGCGGATCTTGATATTTCATCCTTAAAAGGCACCAATGACGCCCTCGCCTCGATTCAAAATGCTCTCTCGCAAATATCCGACTTGCGATCAAACCTTGGTGCGATGCAAAACAAATTATTCAGTGCCGTTGGCAATCTGAGGGCCGACGGAACCAATGCGGAGCAATCACTCGCCCGCATAACAGACACCAATTATAGCCTGTCCTCGACAGAATTGACGCGGAGCCAAATGATTTCGCAAGCTGCCACGACCATGTTGGCCCAAGCCAACCAGAGCAGCCAATTGGTGCTTCAGTTGCTTAAACCCTAAGGGAATAGAAGCGCCGGATAATTAAAACGGCTGAGAGTTTTTTGCCATTTCAAAAATAAATTCATCCGTCCGAAGAATGACGGACACACTACCCAATGTGGCTGATCCAATGATTAAAGGCAGATCTCACTGTATTTTATAATGGCTACTACTGCAGATGGACACTTCCCGACGGGTCTGAAACCAGTCGATACCAGACGGATCCGAAACCAACCCGAAAACAAGAGATGGCTAACGAGATGTGTTTTTCTTTCCCATACGTTTTTCGTAAGCTTTGCCAATTGCAATGACAAGTCGCTCAAGGCTCACAGGCTTTTCAACCGGGGCCCGTTTGATCGATGCTTTTTTCAAAGGCTTGGCCTGCTCAGCCTGTTTGGAGTGAGCATTTTTAAGAGCAGCCATCAGATCTTCTCTGCTCATCTTGGTCATCATTCTAACCCTTTGGCAGTTTTAACCAGACACGAACTTACTCTATCTTGGTCTATTTTAACATTTGTAATGGGGTGTCCTTCCATAAATTATATCATTCGGAGCCGGAATTTTGTGCTGATGATCCCGCTGGAAAAGAGAAGTATTCAGGCGAGGGCTTCCAGGCTCAGAAAGTGCAGATAACTTTTGTTTTGAAGCAGGCCGGGGATGCCACACCAATCTGCGAAATGTGCCGCAAGGCCGGTATTTGGAATACCCCCCTTTTATGATTGTCAGCGTGGCGATCCTTAAAGTGTGACATGCGTCTCCTATCGATCGCAAGTATTGATGCCGGCAATCAAATCGCAGCTATCGTTATCTTTCGGTTGCGATCAAGGTGTCCCGGGCCTAGTTCTGCGACGGGTTTGGTTCTGTGTTGGTCAATTTGCCATGAGACCCAGGGTCTTGGTCCGCGGACAACGGTCACAGTGTGTTCATTACGTAAATCCGGAATAACGCTGAACAATCAGAAATTTAGAAGATAAACATTGATGTGGATCAATGCTTGGTCCCGTTCGTGCCATAGGCTGATGACCAGTGCCTATTCTGGCTACTGGCAACAGCGGGGCGATAATGGAAAAGAAATTAGGTCTTATATCCTCTGTGGTCTTGTTTGCTGGTGCGCTCGCCTTGTCGTGGATAACGCACGGAACCGGTGTCGTGGTCGATGATGCCAAGCGGCAAATCAGCATCCCGAAGTTGCTGACAATGCCGCTTCAAGTCCAGGCGGCATATAACGGTACAGATGTTTATTTCCGTTACCGCTGGCCTGCGCCAAATCCCGGCATATTTCACGACATGCTTCGTTTCACCGATGGCAAATGGGTGGTAAGGGGCAATCCTGTTCCGGGCTCGCAGCCGGATGGCCTCCACGAGGATCGTGTCTCGATGATGCTTGATGACGGCTCGGTGCCGGAGTTCGGTCGCTACGGTGGCTATATCGCAATCGGTGACAGGCTCGCAGGCTTTACCGTCGAGGCAGATATCAAATCGGTTAAAGACCACCCCTATCTTGGAAAGAAGCTTGGACTCGAGGAACCCACAAAATATCTCCCGGCAACCCGCAAAAACCAAAACGACTGGACATCAACCGTACCCGAGAAGGAGCAAGACAGACTTCAGGCGGCCGGATATTTCCTTGACCTCTGGCATTGGCGGGCAGCGCGCTCTAACCCGACCGGCTTTGCCGATGACCAGTTCATAACGGCCGGACGTCTGAGTGACACGGGTCGGGGCGCTTATGCAACCAACTGGGACAGCGATAAGAAGCAGCCGCGCCTGATGTTTGATCCCTCGAAAACCGGTATGAGGGCCCTTAAATGGAATGATATTGTCGGTGGAAAAATTGACCAGGACGGTGCACATGCCCTCACGGAGGATCAATCTGTAGCGTTTGACCCAGCAGCGGGCTGGCAAGAAGGCGACACGATCCCGCGCCGTCTTTTGCGGACACCCCAGGACTCGCGCGCTGACATAGCCGTTGCCGGCAAGGCGCATTGGGCTGACGGATTCTGGGAGGTTACGCTCCGCCGCAAAATGGACACCGGAAAGCCACTGGAGGATAAGATCATTCGGGACGGCGGCGTCTATCAGGTTGCCTTCGCTGTTCATCGTCAGGCGACCGCGGGACGCTGGCATTATGTTTCACTCCCGATTTCTGCAGGCTTTGGCCGCGAGGCAGAGTTGGCGGTAGTCGCTTTTACCGGCGAAATGCCGGATTGGAAGCAACCCCCGCGGTCCGTGACCCTGTTCTATCCCGGCCAAGTGAGCTGGCCGCACCTCAACAGCGTCAAACACGGTGGAGCCGAAAGCATTGCAAAAGGTATCCCCGTACGCTCACGCCATAGCGAAGAACAACTCGCGCATTATGGTATAGAGGCTGAATTCGCCGAATTAATCCGCGTTCAGTGGCTATTAACATTACTGGCAGGTCTCGCCCTGATTGGGGCCTTTGGTTGGGCACTGCTGACGTCCACATTCAAGTTGGAGCAATAATCATGGCTGGCTATCATGTTGTACTGGTTCATTTTCCAATCGCGCTGTGGATGACTGCTACACTGGCTATTCTCTATCGCTCAATGTCCGACGGGCCGCTGGCGCTGAGCATAGACCGCGCATTGGTCCCTTTGCTTTCAGCTGGTCTCGTTTTCGGTCTCGCCGCCTACGGCGTCGGGCTTTCTGTCTGGCCAATCGAGACGATCACCACCTCGCCACTTGGACGCAACCATGTGATGCTTGCAACCTGGACAACGGCCTATTGGGCACTCCTGCTTGTCCTGCGCTGGAAGCGTGGGGCAGCGATCTGGCAGGGCATGATGCGCTGGGTATCCGCTGGCCTTGCATTGCTCGGCGGATGCCTTCTGGGTATTACCGGGACGCTCGGCGGTCACCTTATCGGCGTATATACGGAGGTATCGCAAGTTTTGCGTGCAATAGGCTGGGAGGTTTACACGACATTTTACGTTCCGAACCCGGTTCTCATCGCCATTGGCTTAGCATCGCTCATTCTGGCAGGGATAGGCCTTTTTGGGGGATCAAGACATACAAACCGGCCTGTTTGACAGGCTGGAAAACGGAAGGTTACCGAAGCCAATGTTAAGCCCTGACGGCTGGTTTTTCACGCTGAACCGAGTTGTAAAAGGTGAAATCCAAAAACAGTCCCCGAATAACGGGCTGGCATCAACAATCATTTTTCAAAGCAAACCAGAATTGGCCAATTGACCCAAGTGACCCAATTGAACCAAGGGTCGTAATCCACGGACAGTGCCCACAATGTGTAATTCCGCAAACAATGCAGCCTATTGATCCAACAGCCTTGACGATGCACGGATATCAATGGAGGATTGGCAGTGAGACGACAACGGGATCCGGCCACATCGTGCCACCGGCAAAAAGGCCCAGATTTGGTTCGTGAACGGCTCATCGGTACACAGGCCGGCCCGAGCCTTAACCCAGGAAAAATCCGGCTCCGGCTGGCCTGAAGTCGCGGAGTACCACAAGATTACCCCGGTCTTTGCCACTCTCTGCAGGAAGTTGGGTCCCGGGTCATTTTTCAGGGGCAGGCAACTGCGCAATGTTGACATTGAAGTGCCAAATGGTTTCGGATCAAACAAAAGCTGTTAGAGATGCGACAGGGACAAGCGGAAGGATTAGGATTTCTGGGTGATGCCTGCGGTCGCCTATGGCCTGCCACTTGAAGATGATTATGATGAACAACACAACAGAACAACTCAATCTGTCCAATCAGGCCTATGCCTCGGTTTCCGAGATGATCCAGCAGCGTCGTCTCAAAGGGGGGGCGTTGATTGTCGAGTCGCGCTTGGCTGATATGCTGGGTATTTCCCGTACCCCTTTGCGGGAAGCACTCCAGCGACTGGAAGGTGAAGGTCTGGTTATCAAAGGGGCTGGCCGCTCTTTCATTGTCCGGCATGTGGATCTGGGCGAATATCTGCAAAGCCTCAAAGTCCGGGAGATTCTGGAAGCCGAAGCTGTGATGCTGGCGATTGGCCGTATTCCTCCGGTTAAAATCATTCAGGCCAAGCGCGAGGTCAAAGAATTGCGTTCGGCCGTTTCATACCACACCGAAGCGCATTGGCGCTCAGACGACAATGTGCACGGGCTCTATATCGATGCGTGCGGCAACGAGGTGATGATCAAATTCATCCACCGGCTGCGGATGGCCACGCGTTTGTTTGAAATCGCGCAACTGCCCGATCGTGTCGAGCCCGATTCAAACGAGCATCTGAATATAATCGATGCCCTGGAAAATGATGATGCCAAAGCGGCCTGCAAAGCCGTGCGTACCCATATTAAAAGCCTGACAAAATCGGCCCTGCAGTCGGTCAGTATCGACGCTTGAGGCTTAGTGCTTGAGAATTTTGGATACAAAATCTCTGGTTCTTGCCTCAATCGGAGCGTTGAAAATCTGCTCCGCCGGGCCGCATTCGATGATTTTGCCTTGAGCCATGAAGGCGATGCGGTGGGAGACTTCACGCATGAAGCCCATTTCGTGCGAGACGATGATCATGGTCATCCCCTCGCTGGCCAGTGAGCGGATTGTATCCAGAACTTCCGAAACCAGTTCGGGATCCAGCGCGGCTGTAATTTCATCCAGCAATAGAATTTCCGGCTTCAGGGCCAAAGCGCGTGCAATCGCAACGCGTTGCTGCTGCCCGCCTGAAAGCTGGTCGGGATAGCGTGACATCTGATCCTTCAGACCAACTTTCGCAAGCAGTTCGCTGGCCTCGGCTTCGACCTCTTTCGGGTTGCGGTTGCGGATTTTGACCGGAGCGATCGTGACATTTTCAAGGGCCGTCATGTTCTGGAACAAATTATATTGCTGGAACACAATGGCACTGCGTTCACGCATGTTCCGGACGGATTGGGCATTGCCGTAGTCGATCACTTCGCCGTTGAGACTGACTGATCCTGCCGACAGGGGGGTGAGGCCGATCAAGACACGCAGGATCGAGCTTTTGCCCGAACCCGAAGGCCCCATCAAACCAATAACCTCGCCTCTGGCGATATCCAGATTGACGGTGTCGAGAACCTGAACCGTTCCGTAATGTGCGCTGAGGTCTTTAATGACGAGATGGTGCAAGGCGCTTCTCCAGATAATGACCAAAACGCGAGAGCGGATAGGATACGGCAAAATAAAGGATCAGGATGGTACCGAACACCAGGATTGCGGAGAACCCTTTGTTGTTTAAAACCTTGCCGGCATAAGTGAGTTCGATCACCCCGATCTGAGAGGCCAAAGCGGTGTCTTTGATAAACATGACAAAGAAACCGAAGGATGGAGGCAGGATCATTTTCCAGGCTTGCGGCAATACGACATAGCGAATGGATTGCAACAGGCTGAAATTCATTGCAGTTGCGGCATCCCATTGATTGTGATGGATCGACAACAGACCGGCGCGGATAATTTCCGCCAGAAAGGCCGAAGCAATCAGAGTGACGCTCAGGGAAGCCACAACAAACAAAGGAAGGTTGGCGCCGCTGAGTTGGAATACGAAAAAGATCAACATGAGTGTAACAAGAAACGGCACGCGCCTGAAAAATTCGGTAAACAGCAGCGCGATCCAGCGCAATGGCGCAAGCCACGGTTTCTCGGTCAAGCGGACAACACTGATGAGGCAACCGAACAATAATCCGAAAAGGCAACCAATAGCCGAGAGGGCGATTGTCGTCCCGACGGCCTGTGCGAGAAAGATCAGATTATAATAGGTGAAAAACCGTGGCAGTTCCTGAATGAGTTGGCCCATCATGTCAGATCACCCGCAATTTGGTTCTGAAGAGGACAGAGCCGAGAAGCCCGAGTGCCAAAGAGGCCAGCAATGTGATGGCGATATAGAGACCGGCCACAACACTGAAAATCTCGAGAGACCGGAAGGTGATGGAATTGATGTTGAGGGCCTGGCCGGTCAGCTCCTCGACACCGAAAATGGCAGCCATCGAAGTGCCCAGCGTCATGATGATGTAATGATTGGAGAGAGGCGGGAACAGGACCCGCGCGATATGCGGCAAGATCACATAGCGGATTTGCTGCCAGCGTGAGAAGCCCAGCACAATCGCCGCTTCCATTTCCGATTGCCGGCGGGTCGAAAAACCGGCGCGCTGGATTTCTGTCAGATAGGCACCGGCATTGAGCGTCATGCCGATCAAGACAGCCGCATAAGAGGACAAGAGAACACCTGCATCGGGCAGTGCAAAATAGAGGAAATAAATCTGCACGAGTTGCGGTGTATTTGTAAAAAACACGACAAAGGCCTGAATCGGTTTGGCAACCCATTTGGGGCCGAAACTGAGCAGGGATGCGTTGGCTGTGCCGATCAGCAGGCCGCCGCAAAACGACAAAAAAGCAATTTCCAAAGCCAGATAGGCACCATCGATCAGGCGCGGAAGATAGGGCCAGATCTGGCCGTATTGAAATGTATAATCCAGCATTGAGGCATCGATCCGGAAAAAAGATGTGGCGGCTCCATAGCCGCCACATTCAGGCGTTCACTAAAGATCTCAAAAATAAGGGGTCATGCCTGTCGGAAACAGCATTTTGATACCGAATGCCTTCTCCCACAATTCATCGATTTTGCCCCGGCGCTGCAATTCGAAGACCGCGACATTCAACCAATCCTTGAGACCGGTCGAATTTTTGGCCACACCCAAACCGCAATAATAGACATCGACGGGGGTTGGCACCACACGCCATTTGACATTGTGCTTGTTCATGTGCTCGCCGACGAAATCGATCACATCGATGATGGCATCGCCGCGTCCCTGCGCAATGGCACGGATCGCATCCGGATAATTGTCGAGCAGCACAACCTTGGCGTTTTTCAGGTTATCCTCGATATATTTTACCGGTGTCGATCCGCGCACCTGCACCAGAGTGACATCCGGCCTGTTGAGGTCTTGCACCTTCTCGAAAGGCTTGCCCTCTGTTGTCAGCACGCCGAACACTTCGGTATGGACGGGCACTGTAAAATCGATCACCTTGGCGCGCTCGGGATTGCGGGTCATTGCCCCCATGACAAAGTCGATTTTTCCGGAGGTGACAAAGGGGATGCGGTCGGGCGAACCGACCTGAACAACCTGTAATTTGACACCGAGCATTTTGGCCAGTTCGGTGGCAACATCGACATCAAAGCCGATGATTTCGTTCTTTTCATTGAATTTGCCCAAGGGAGGCAGTGTGGGGTTCACGCCGACACGGATTTCACCTGATTTGATAATTTCATCAAGCGGGCGGGCTGTTGCGTCACTATATCCCCATGACACAGCCATTAGGGCGAGTGTCACCAAACCTTTCGAGATTTTTCTCAACATCTATTGGGTTCCTCTTCGAACAAAAACACTCAGATAGCGAGCTCGAACAATTGCGCTCGGGAGTAAGTTTGTATACAAATTGCAGACATGTAAAGCCCAACCATGCATCATCTTTCATCTTTCTATGCATTCGTCATCGTTCGTCAGGTCACGGTCAATGGTTTCTGCCTTCACCCGTATTGTTGCCAGTCACCACGCGCTCGTCCACATCAATGTTGATGGTGTTGACTGCGTCGCTCCTGCCGGTGAGCCATTGGCAACCAGCCTGTTGGCTGCCGGATATGTGATGCTGCGCCACAGCCCCAATCGGCACAATCCGCGCGGGGCGTTTTGCCTGATGGGCGTCTGTCAGGAATGCGCCATTCATGTCGACGGACAAATTGTCCAGGCCTGCATGACACCGGTTCGGGCCGGTATGGTTGTGCAATTACGGGGTGCGGTCTGATGGTCTCGCCCCATTGTCATTTTGATGTGCTGGTGCTGGGTGGCGGCCCTGCAGGAATGGTGTCGGCTATCACGGCCAGTCAGAACGGCCTCAGAGTGGGTTTGATCGATGAACAGTCCGAGGCCGGGGGGCAAATCTGGCGCGCCCCTTGGGCGTCCTCGCCACAAGGATATGAATCGCCGGAAGCCCGCGACGGGAACAAGATGCGCGACAGATTGGCGCTATCCAGTGTCACATGCCTGTTCGGACGGCGGATCTGGTCGGTCACAGACCGGTATCGCGTTGATCTGTTGGGTGCCGACGGAGTTGAAACCTTTCAGGCTCCGCATCTGATCGTTGCTCTGGGTGCGCATGAGCGGGTGATACCGTTTCCCGGCTGGACCCTGCCCGGTGTCATGGGCTTGGCTGCTGCCACCATCATGCTCAAAGCCCACGGACTTGCGCCGCCAAAGGATTGGGTTCTGGCGGGTGTTGGTCCCCTGTTGGCCGCAGTGGCTGCGGGTTATGCCCGCAAAGGCCATCCACCCAAAGCGATCATTGATCTGTCAGGTCCCTCGGACTGGTTTGCTGCCTTGCCAAGTCTAGCCAGTCGTCCCGGTCTGTTCAAACAGGGCGTAGGCTGGGTCCTGTCGATTGTTTCCTCCCGCATCCCGATCTATTTCCGTCATGCGATCCGCCGGGCGGAGGGACAGGACCGGATTTCTGCCTGTCTCATCGGTCCGGTAGACGCTGACGGGAAAAGCATTGACGGGCCGGAAGTGGGCATCGCCTGTGATGCGATGATGGTCGGGAATGGTCTGGTGCCCGGTGGCGAGGTGCCCCGCTTGTTGGGAGCCGATCAGGTCTATCGCCATGAATTGGGCGGCTGGATTCCCGAATGCGATCCGTTTGGCCGTACAAGCCTCGAACATCTTTATGCGATCGGTGACGGGGCAGGAATCCGCGGCGGGGCAGTTGCGTGCATTGCGGGAAAACTGGCCGGACTGGCGGCGGCCCATGATGCCGGACGTATCGATGCCGGGGCTTTCGCTCACCAATCCGCACAGGCTCTGGCCGAGCACCGCAAGCTGTCGGCTTTTTCAGACGCGATGGCCCATATGATCCGTCTGAGACCGGCTCAGGTCGCCTCGATCGAAGCAGATGCCGTGATTTGCCGCTGTGAGGACGTGACGCGGCAGGATCTGGTTGCCGCTGCCCGGGCAGGGGCCCGCGATGTCAACCAGCTCAAACATTTCACGCGGTGCGGCATGGGGCCTTGTCAGGGGCGCATGTGCGGCGATGTAGCCGCAGAGATTTTGGCACAGGAACATCGCCTCGACCGTCAAGCCGTCGGCTATTGGACCGCAAGGCCGCCGCTCAGACCCATCTCGCTTCAATCGATGCTGGGCCGGGTTGACTATGCAGACATTCCCATTCCGAAGCCTGCACCGCTATGAGCACCATGCATGATCTGATCGTGATCGGCGGGGGAATCAACGGTGCGACAACGGCGCTGTTTGCGGCGCGCGGTGGCATGGATGTGGCTGTGATTGATCGCGGACCCTTGTGCCGTGAGGCCTCGGGCGTGAATGCAGGCACTTTGACCATGCAGATGACCCGCGTGGCCCTGATCCCCTATGCCCTGCGCGCGCATCACATGTGGGCGACAGCGCGGGAATGGCTGGGGCACGATGTCGGGGTGGTGGTGTGCGATGGCTTGTCCCTTGCCTTCACCGAACAGGAAGCCGAATTGCTCGCCTTCAGGGCGGGAAAACGGCGCGAGGCGGGCGCGCCCATCACATTGATCACCGGACAGCAGGCTTTGCAGATCGAGCCGGGATTGAGTGACAAGGCATTGCTTGCCGGACATTGCCGGGTCGATGGATACGCCAATGCCTATCTGACCGGACTGGCGTTTCGCACGGCCTTGCTCGATGCCGGTGTCACGCTGACGGAAAACAATCCTGCAACGGATATCCTGCAGACATCCTCCGGTTTCGAGGTTGTTACCAAACAGGGGCCGCTCAGAGCCAAACGGGTGGTCATTGCGGGCGGTGTCTGGATCGAAGAGATGATGGGCTGGCTCGGTATTGATCTTCCGATCAAAACACTGGTGAACCAACTGGCTGTCACCGAGCGGATCCCCACGGCGATGCGGACTGTGGTCGGCATTGCCAATGGGCTTTTATCGCTCAAGCAATATCCCCATGGTACAGTGGTGATCGGTGGCGGCTGGCAGGGGTCTGGTTCACGCGAGGGCGGGACCTGCTCTTTGCTTCCGGAACGGTTGGTCGGCAATATCCGTCTGGCCTGTCATGCCGTTCCCGCTCTCAAAGACGCCCGTCTGGCACGCGCCTGGACCGGGTTCGAAGCGGAAACGCGGGATGCCTTGCCCGCTGTCGGTCCCGTCCCCGGCATACACAATGCCTATGTGATCGGCAGCATCCATTCCGGTTATACAAGCGGTCCCTATCTCGCCAAATTGCTGGCCGACCAGATATTGGGGCGCGAGCCGGACCTTCCCCTTTTCCCCATCGACCGCCTCTTGAAACCCGAGCCTCTTGCGCAAGGATAATATTGGATGCTCCGTTCTCCTGCCCATTCCCTGACCGGAATTCATGCCGCGACCATCGTGCCGATGCATGCCGACTATTCGCTCGATGAAGCCGCTTTGGCGCAACATATTGTCGGTGTCACAGCTGTCAAAGGGATCAGAGGCCTGCTGATCAACGGCCATGCGGGAGAAAATTTCACGCTGACCGTTGCCGAGAAAAAGCGTGTTGTCGAAATAGCCCGGGAAGTGGCGCCGCCCGACTGCTATCTGGTGTCAGGGGTCAATCAGGAATCCAGCCTTGCCGCAGCCGAGGAGGCTTCCATTCTTCAACAGGCGGGCGCGGATGCCTTGCTGGTCTTTCCGCCCAACAGCTGGGCTTTGGGACATGCCGATGATGTGGTCCTGATCCATCACCGGCATGTGCTGGAGGCTACGGATTGCCCTTTGATGATTTACGGGGCGCCGGTCGGTGCGGGGCAAATGTCCTATCCGCTGTCAGTCCTTGGCGAACTGGTCAGGGAACCGCGCATCTGCGCGGTCAAGGAAGGCAGTTGGGAAGTCGCCGCCTATGAGGCCAACCGCCGCCACCTCAAACAGATCAGGCCCGAATTTATTGTCATGGGTTCGGGCGACGAGCATTTGCTGACCAGTTACATGATCGGCAACGAGGGATCGCAGGTGTCTCTGGCAGCGGTGATCCCCGAACTTTTATGCGATTTATGGGACGCGTCTGCGGGCGGGGACTGGACCCGCGCCCGTCTGGTGCATGAAAAAATCTATCCGCTGTCCGTGGCAGTCTACAGGGATGCCCCCGGCGGTCGAGCCACGGCACGGCTGAAAGCCTGCCTCAAAATTTTGGGACGGCTGCAATCGGATGCATTGCGTCCGCCGCAGCCATTGGCCACAGTGTCCGAATATCATACGCTTGAAAGTGCTCTCAAGCACGCTTTGGGTTAAATCAATCGGTTGTCAGAAGGAACAGGTCTATGCGCAAAGGATTTCGTGGCACTTATACGGTGATGATCACACCGTTCGACGAACATCAGAATGTCAATATGCAGGCCCTGCGCGATCTCACGGAATGGCAAATCCAGCAGGGTATCCACGGTTTGATCCCGCTGGGCTCTACCGGCGAATTCCTGTCGATGACCGAGGATGAAAAAGCATTGGTGGCCGAAACCGTCATCCAGACAGCCGCCAAACGGGTGCCGGTTCTGATCGGAACGGGTGCCGAAGATACACGCGATGTGGTGCGCCTGAGCCGTCAGGCCGAAACGCTTGGTGCGGATGGTGTCATGATCATTCCGCCGTTCTACTGCACGCCGACAGAGGACGAGTTGTATCACCATTACAAGACCGTCGCCGAAGCCATTTCGATTCCGATCATGGTCTACAACAATCCGGCAACGGCCAATGTTGATTTGCGTCCGGAATTCTGTGCCCGCCTCGCCCAGATCGACGGTTGTGATTATATCAAGGAGTCGACGCTCGAAATTACCCGCGTGCGGGACATCATCCGCCTGTGCGGCGACAAAATGACGGTCTTCGGCGGGATTTTGGGGTTTGAATCCTTTGTCGATGGCGCGCAAGGCTGGGTTGCTGTCGCCTCCAATGTAGCCCCCAAGGCCATGGCCCGCTTGTTCGAAATGGTGGCCGACGAGGACAGGGTCAGGGATGCCCATGCCCATTATTTGCATTGGCTGCCGATTATCGAAGCGGTCTTCGGACAAAAATATGTCGGGGGTACCAAAGCACTGCTCAACCATATGGGCTTTCCGGCAGGCTCCCCGCGCCCGCCGCGCCTGCCTTTGCCTGCTCCGGTTGACCAGCATATGAAAGAACTGGTCAACCGGTTCTCCTTGCAATTCAAACTCGCCTGACCCCGTGCGGAACCGGGCCGGACACTCTTCGACCGAAAGCGGTCAGGATATTCCTATCACCTTTGCGGGACGGCGTTTGATTGCCCGCAAGGGTGAAAGTCTGGCTGCGGTATTGCTGCGCCATAATGAATTCCATCTGTGCGACAGCAAGACCGGCGAACCACGCGGCGGATTGTGTGGCATGGGCGTCTGTCATGACTGCCTCGTGACCGTGGACGGGCGGATCAGCCAGCGCGCCTGTCTGACAACGGTTTATCCCCGGATGGAGGTCGAGCGGCAACCCAATTCGAATATTGATCTGTCGGACAAAAAGGATCTTGCGTCAGTCCCGCACAGCGAATGGCACTATGAAGATGTCGATGTTTTGATTGTCGGCGCAGGCCCCGCGGGGTTGAGCACGGCTTTGACTTTGGCAACAAACGGAAGCGCTCTCTCCATCGTCATTCTGGACGAGCGCAAATTGGCAGGCGGGCAATATTACAAACAGGCTGTCATTGATGGCGGGCCCTGTGACCGGCAAATGCAGGAAGGGGCCAGCCTGATCAGTCGGGTCAAGGAGGCCGGTGTCGATCTGCGCAATGATCATCTGGTCGCGGCTGGTTTCAGACAGGCAGACGGACAGATCGAGATTATCAGTACCCATGACGGGACAGCGCGCATCATCAGACCCCGCTATTTGGTGATAGCTACCGGCGCCTATGAAAGCCCGCCGGTGATCGAGGGATGGACGCTGCCCGGCGTGATGACAACCGGTTATCTCCAGACTGCTTTGAGAAGCTATGGTGCGTTTCCCGAGAAGCCAATTCTGGTCGCCGGCAATGGTCCGTTGAACATGCAGGTGGCGGTGGAACTGGCCG
>CAIYZJ010000129.1 GCA_903930675.1 uncultured Hyphomicrobiales bacterium | reverse complement strand
GACAGGCTCACGGCCTCCGAGCGTGACAGTCTGGCCAATTGGCTTTTGCAATCACGCCAACCCGACGGAACCTTCCGGATCGAAGGCATGAAGCCGGAGGACACATTCAAAAAGCCAGATCCGGCCGAGACCAAAACCTATATCGATTTTCATGTCGGCAATTACAGCCTTGGTGCCTTGGAGGCGATCGGGCGGCTGGACGCCCCCGTGCTCGACTTTATCACGCCCTATCTGCGCCGGGAATTTCTGGAGGCGTGGCTCTCGCGCCGTGACCTTCGCGACCCGTGGCTTGAAGGCAACAACATTGTCAACCTTGCCAGTTTCTTCTTGCTGAAAGCACAAACGTCCGGGTCTGACGATCGCACACACATCGACGGGGCGATGACCACTCTGTTCGAGTGGCATGACCGTTATCAGGAACCGTCCACCGGTTTCTGGGGGCTTGGGCAGGCCCATGATGCCACCATGGCCCTGCATGCCATGGCCGGATCCATGCATAATTTCCATCTCTATTATGAATGCAACAGGCCCCTGCCCTATCAGGACCGCGCCATTGACTATGCGCTGGCGCAATCACCGCGGATTGTCAGTGCCTGCATCGATGTCGATCTGGTCGATCTGCTCGTGCATGGGCATCAGTGCCTTGATTACCGCCGGAGCGATATCGAGCAATGGCTCGCGGCTTTACTGCCGCATCTGCTGGCTTTTCAAAATCCCGATGGCGGCTTTTGTGACGAGCGGACCGGCACCCGCAGGCAGGATGGCTGGGTCAAAGGCTATCAGGAGCCGCAAGGCCTTTCCAACACCTTTGCAACCTGGTTCCGGCTGATTGCCATTGCGATGATTGCCGATTGTCTCTGGCCGCAATGGCATGCATGGAACTTCCGCCGCATGATCGGCATCGGCTATCGCAAGGCGCGTTGAAACATGACACACAAGACCAGCAATGCCGTTGATCCGTTTGCGCATCTGCATGACGAGAATTATGACGCCCCCTATGTGCATCCGCGCTGCAAAGCCCGCGACATGGTCACGATGGCAGGACGCCAGACGGTCAGCCTGAATGGCGACTGGCGTTTCACGCTGGATCTGTTCGATGAAGGATTGCGGCAAAAATGGTTTGCCCAACCGCCCATGCCCGTCAACCAATGGCGGGTTCCGCGTGATTATGACGAAAGCGATGCACAAACCCTGTCGGTCCCCTCTGTCTGGTCACTGGCCAAACCTGAATGGACCTATTTTGAAGGTGGCGGCTGGTATTCCCGATCTATCCATCACGAGGAGCATGACCAACGCGTGTTCCTGCGCATCGGGGCCGCCAATTACGAAGCCCGTATCTTCCTGAACGGCCATTTTCTGGCCAGCCATCAAGGCGGTTCGACCCCGTTCTTTGTCGAACTGACGCCCCATCTTCAAGCCGGCGACAACCGGTTGCAGATCAACGTCGACAATCGCCGGCGCCCCGAAAGAGTGCCCATGCACCATTTCGACTGGTTCAATGATGGCGGCATTTATCGCGATATCGAACTGGTCTTGTTGCCGCGCACCTTCATCAAGGATTTCAGCCTGTCGCTGGTCCCCGATGGCACGCTTTCGACCCTGCATTGCACCGTCACTCTCTCGGACCATGACAATGGCACAGCGGTGCTGGTCATACCGGAGCTGTCGTTGACGCAAGACATCACGATTGCCGGCGGTCAGGGCAAAGTCGAATTCTCCGTTCCCTTGCGCCTGTGGTCGCCCGAAGACCCCCATCTTTACGAATGCCGGATCAGCTTCGGTTCGGACACCGTCACCGACCGGATCGGCTTTCGCGAGATCAGACGCGAGGGCACAACCCTGCTGCTCAACGGCAAGCCGCTGTATCTGCGCGGCGTCTGCGTGCACGAGGACGATGTCCGTCTCGGCAAGGTCTCGACCATCGAGGATGTGACGCGCCGCTATCAGGACGCCAAGCGTCTGGGCTGCAATGCGCTGCGTCTGGCCCATTACCCCCACCATGAGCATGCCGCTAAACTGGCCGATGAAATGGGGCTGATGCTGTGGGAAGAGGTGCCGGTCTATTGGGCCATCCAGTTCGACAATGAAGCCACCTATCAGGATGCCCACAACCAACTGGAAGAAATGATGACACGTGACCGCAACCGCGCCAGCGTCATCATCTGGGGGGTGGGCAATGAAAATGCCGATACGGATGCACGCTATTCCTTCATGAGGCGCCTGGCCGATCATGCCAAAAGCTTTGATCCGACCCGCCTCGTTGGTGCGGCCTGCCTGATCAACCGCGAACAGTTCCGGATCGAAGACCGTCTGGCCGACCATCTCGACATCATCGGTCTGAACGAATATTTCGGCTGGTACGAGGAAGGGTTCGAGGGCTTGCGTCAATTGCTGGCCAATTCAAAGCCCGACCGTCCCGTCCTGATCAGCGAAGTCGGCGCGGATGCTCTGGCTGGCCATCACGGTCCCGACAGCGAATTGTTCACCGAAGAACGGCAGGCCTGGGTATTTGAAAACCAGATCGAAGCCATCCGCAATATCGACTGGATCTGCGGGTTTTTCCCGTGGCTCCTCTACGACTTCCGCTCCCCGCGCCGCCAAACCTCGATCCAGAACGGCATCAACCGCAAGGGTCTGATCGCCGAGGACAAGAGGACCCAAAAACTGGCGTTTGAAGTTATTGCAGGGTTTTACAGGCAGATCGGAAATGAAGCGTAAGCGTTGAACAACGCGTTTCATCTTTCTTGAACATAGAATCCCGGATGATTGCCCTGCCCTATCCTGCCCATGTCCCCAGGAGTTGGGTCACGAATTGCTGGGTGGCCGGCGGCAGTGTCAATCCCTGACGGCGCAGAATGCCGAGTGTGCGTGACACTGTCGGGTTTGAAATTTTTCGGGTGACAAGGATAGGGTGCGGTAATTGCGGTGTGGCCAGACGCGGAAGCACAGAAACCCCGAGCCCCGCTTCAACAAGCCCCAAAGAAGTCGAGAGATGGTTGACTTCGAAACTCCAAGCCAGGTTGAGACCGGCCTTCACCAATGCCCCGTCCAGCAAAAGCCGGTTGCCGCTGGAACGACTGACCGTAATCAGCGGATAACCTTCCAGATCGCTCCATTGCAATTCTTCACGCTCGGCCAATGGATGATCCCGTCGGCATGCAAAGACAAATTCTTCCTCGAGCAAAGGCTCGAAGGTCAATTCGCTATGGTGGCTACCAAACAGGCTGATGCCGAATTCAACATCTCCGCGCAAGACAGCCTCGATCACATTGTTGGCCGACATATCACTGATCCTGAATCTGACAGCAGGATATTGCGCCTTGAACCGGCCGATGACTGACGGAAGAAAATAGAAGGCAGCGGTTGGAATGCAGGCAAGCGTGACAACCGCGCTTCTGCGTCCGCGGTCCTGCATTGAAAACAGCGAATGATCAAATTCGTCCAGCATGCGCCTAACCATCGGCAGAAATGCCCGGCCTGCCGTGGTCAAGGCGATCCGGCGTGTTGTCCGCTCCAGCAGGGTTTCACCAATTGCAAGTTCAAGGCGCTGGATCCGGCGGCTCAAGGCAGGCTGGGACATATTCAGGCTCGTCGCGGCACGATGAAAACCGACAAGATCCACCACTGCCACAAAGGCTCTCAGGTCCAGCAATTCATAATTGATGCTCATATCGAATTAATAACACCAATAATTGCATTTGTCTGCATGAATTAAGCCCATTATCCCTTGGTCACGCAGGATGGATCAAAAGGCAATTGCGTGATGACAAGCAGGCTGGAAACGGATCGGGGATTGAGGCGCATTCCTTGCGTCATCATGCGCGGCGGTACATCGCGCGGCCCGTTTTTCCTCGAAAGTGACCTTCCGCAGGATCCGGCCCTGCGTGATCAGGTGCTGATTGCAGCAATGGGGTCACCGCATGCTTTGCAAGTAGACGGGATCGGCGGTGGTAATTCCCTGACCAGCAAAGTGGCGATTATCGGTGCTCCCAGCCATCCCGGGGCGGATGTTGATTATCTCTTTGCCCAAGTCAGCGTGGAATCGAGCAAAGTCGATTTCAATCCAAATTGCGGAAACATGCTGGCGGGTGTCGGACCTTTTGCATTGGAGGCCGGGTTGGTTGCTGCATGTGATGGTGAAACAACTGTGAGGATTTTCAATCGCAACACCAAAACACTCATCCATGCCGTTGTGCAGACCCCGGGCGGGCAGGTGGCCATGGAGGGGCAGACAAGAATTGACGGTGTATTGGGGACATCTGCGCCTATCCATCTGACGTTTCTGAATGCGATGGGCTCCAAAACATGCGCCTTGCTGCCAACCGGCGCATCGATTGATGTGATCCATAATATTGAAGTGTCGCTGGTCGATTATGCCATGCCGATGGTTCTGATGCGTGCCAGTGATCTCATGCTTTCAGGGGACGAGCTACCCGGAGAGATAGATGCCAACTCCGCATTGTTGCGCCAGATCGAAGCGATCCGCATTGTTGCAGGTGAGAGAATGGGCCTCGGCGATGTCACGGATCATGTGATCCCGAAAATTGGTCTCTTGTCCGCACCGCGTCGGGGAGGCACGCTGACCTCGCGTTATCTGGTGCCCGACCGGTGTCATTCAAGCCATGCGGTAACCGGTGCCCTGTGTGTGGCAACCGCGACACGCATTGAAGGGAGTATTGCAGCGCAAGTTGCAGCCCGTGTTTTGGCGGACCAGATCAGCATTGAACACCCTTCCGGAACCATTGAAGTTGCACTGGCTGCCGATGCATCGGGCCAGATTGCAAGTGCCAGTCTGGTGCGCACGGCGCGTCGCGTTTTCGAGGGCAACCTTCTGCTGCCGGATCATCTTTTTTATCACAATAACGCTGCATAAAATTAGTCTTTGGAGGACGCAACATGGGCCAGAAAAGCATTATTTCCATTTCGCGACGCCAATTTGTCCAGACACTCGCTCCTGCCGGTCTGGCTCTGGTTCTGCTGCCCTCTGGTACAAAGGCTCAGGGTCAGTTTCCCTCGAAAAATTTGAAACTTATTGTGCCCTATGCCGCTGGTGGCGGGACGGATGCGATTGCACGGTTGATTGCTCAGGCCGTTGGAACTGTGCTGGGCCAGACCATGATCGTGGAGAACAACGGAACAGCGGGCGGAAATCTGGCAACTCAGCAAGCCGCCAGCGCAGACAAAGACGGCTACACAGTCCTGATGGCCAATCAGGGACCTATGGTGGTGAACCCCCATCTTTTCAAATCGGTTAAGGTGGATATGTTGAAGGCATTCGATACTGTCTCCATGATCGCTGATGCACCGCTTGTTGTGGTCGTGCCCAAGGATTCACGTTTCGGATCCCTTCAGGAGTTGGTCACCTTCAGCCAGAAGAACCCCGATAAACTGACTTATGGCTCGGCCGGAAATGGTTCGGCGAGCCACCTTGCGGTGTTGTTGCTGGCCACTGCCGCCAAATTCAAGGCCGTGCATGTGCCTTATCGTGGTGCTGGACCGGCAATCAGTGATCTCGTCGGAGGAAATTTTGATTTCATGATCACGACAATGCCTTCGATCATCGGGTTGATGGAAGCCGGAACCGTGCGGGCACTTGCGGTTACCTCGAAAGTCCGCGTTACCGCTTTTCCTGTTATTCCTACGGTTGCAGAACTGGGTTGGCCTGATTATGAAACCAGTGCCTGGTATGGTTTTGTGGTTCCGGCAGGCGTTCCCAAACCGGTGATTGAACATCTGCGTTCCGCAACCGTAGAAGCGATCAATACGCCCGCACTCAAAGAACGGCTCATCAAGGAAGGGGCGACGCCTTTGGGCTCGTCACCGGAAGAATTTGCAGCCTTGTTGGGCAAGGAGCATGCCCGCTGGGGTGCTTTGATCAAGGAAACAGGGCTGAGGCATGACTAAACACCGCGGCCTCCCGGCATTGCGGGCCATTGACTTGCCTGGGCTATTCACAAGCCTGATTAAAGTGTCGGATTTGATTTAAGATATGATCCGTATAGTTCAGTTTTTCTTGCTCCTTGCGACTTAAATCAATCCGCTCCATTTGATTCAGGACAGCCCAAGACCCTTTCCTCAGGTCGCAAAACCGCTCTGCGCTTTGTCTTTGGAGCCAGGCATCT
>CAIYZJ010000128.1 GCA_903930675.1 uncultured Hyphomicrobiales bacterium | reverse complement strand
CCGTGCGGTTTGAAACGGCCATTGGCTGGATCGCCCATTATGTGATCGGGATCATCTATGCCGCAGCTCTGCTGGTCTGGGGCGGGGCGGACTGGATGGCTGCCCCCACCTTCCTGCCCGCTTTGATTGTCGGTTGGGTGACTGTCGGGGCCGGCTGGTTCCTGTTGCAGCCGGGCATGGGCGCAGGCTGGGCCGCCAACAAGCGCGCCAATAAATGGCAGGTGCGTTTTCTGAACGTGGTCGGTCATACGGTATTCGCAATCGGTCTGTTCGGGGCCGCGCTGGCTCTGGTCTGATATTGCGCTTGGCCAAACTATTGCGCTTGGCCACAACACCAAGTCCGCCTTATGTCGCGGTGATCTTCTCCTCGCAGCGCGCAGGAGGGTTGCCCGAAGGCCGAATCAACGCGTGACAGCGAGAGCTTCGGCATCACGGTCTCTGACTGGACCAACGAGCAGGCTGTTATCGCACGGAAAGACGATAGCCTGTACCAAATCGCCCAAAAACCGGGACACGAACGCTGGTATGAGGATTACCGGATCAGAATTGCCACCGTCACTCGGGCTGATGGCGGTTTTGATAAATGAATGAGCACGATCTGACATGTCAGTGTTGACGAAACCGGTATAGTCAGTCCATTCTCCGATTTCGTTCATTGGAGGAGAGTTATGTCAAAATCAAAAAAAGCAGTAAGCCGCATTGGTTTGAGCTGCGCTTTGTCTACCCCTTTCACCAGTCAGGATATGATTGATCTGCCGGCTTTCAGCGAGCATGCGCGCTGGACTTTGGCCAATGGCTGCGATGGCGTTACCGTGTTTGGCACGACTGGCGAAGGCGCCTCGGTCAGCACCAAGGAGCGCATCACCACGATGTCCTATTTTGCCGGTGCCGGTTTTGACATGAATACTGTCACTTTGGGCGTTGCTGCCTGCACGACACAGGAAGTGATCGACCAATGCAAAGTGGCTTATGAAGCCAATTGCCGGGCCATTCTGCTGGCACCGCCGTTCTACTTCTCAAGTGCCGATGATGCGGGCCTGTTCCGCTGGTATTCGGCGGTCTTCGAAGGCCTTGGCGGGCAGTTGCGCGATATCATCCTCTATCACATTCCCTCGATGACCCGTGTCGGCATTTCGCCCAATCTGGTCGCCAAGCTGAAAAAGGCCTATCCCAAGGCCATTATCGGCGTGAAGGATTCCAGCGGTTCGGCTGAAAACACCGCCACTTTGCTGGCCGATCACAGCGATCTGCAAATTCTGGTCGGTGACGAGCGCCAGCTCGCCAATGCCGTCAAGCACGGCGCGGCAGGCTCGATCTGCGGTCTCGCCAATCTGTGCCCCAAGGAATTGCGTCCGCTGGCCGTGGAAGGCAAGGATAATGCGAAAATCCACAAGGCCGTGGATGCCGTGCTGGTCTACGCCTTTATGCCTGCAATCAAGGCCTTGCTGGCGCATCGCACCGGCTATAAAGGTTGGCAGCGGATGCGTCCGCCTTTGGGCGACATGTCGGCCGCTCAGTCCAGGAAATTGGTGACGGCGTTCGACCTGATTTTCCCGCCCTCCAAAAAATCGAAATAAGGCTATCGCCCCTGATGTCAGAACCGGTACTCCTGCATGATCAGGCAAAGCTGCGTGACAAGGCCTATGCCAGTTTCACGCAGCACCTTTTAGCCAACGAGCTGGCCCCCGGCCAGTTCATCTCCCAGCGGGAGCTTGTGGCACTGACCGGCCTGACACTGGGGGCGATCCGCGAGCTGATCCCGAGGCTCGAAGCCGAAGGGCTGATCCGAACCGTGCCGCAGCGCGGCATGCAGATTGCCAATGTCGATCTCAATCTGGTGCGGGATGCCTTTCAGTTCCGCACCATTCTGGAACGCGAAGCCGCCGCCCATTTTGCCAAGACAGCCCCTGCCGAAGAGATCGAGCGCTGGCTCAAGGCCCATGCCGATATTCTGGAACAGGCAGAACAGCAAATTACACCGCAACTGATCGAAACCGCGCAAATGCTGGATGACGGTTTTCATGATGCCGTGATCGATCATCTCGGCAATGCGATCATTTCCAATGCCTATCGGATCAATTCGATCAAGATCCGGCTGATCCGCCAAAGCCGGACACGGTTGCACCCGCTGCTGGTGGTGCCGGTGATGCAGGAACATCTGATACTGATCGATGCGCTGGCCTCGCGCGACGGCGCGAAAGCCGCCGATGCCTTTGCCGTCCATATTGGCCATGCCCGCGACCGCGCTCTGTCGATGGCCTGAAGCCCGGTGGGTCTCAGTGGGTTTCTTGCATCATCCCGTCGATCAGCGCCAGCACAGAATAATGTGCGGCATGCGAACCGATGCGCAGTTCGGCGCGACGGCGCTGGTCCTCGATCTTTTTGACATCGACCGGATAATCATGGTGCAGAATGGCTGACTGGATCACCGACAAAGCCGATGCATTATAGGCAGGCTGGATCGGGGCAGCATAGGAGACCGGGGGCACCGGTGCTGCCAGATCGAGGCTGAAGACAGGCTTGGATGAGCGGGCTTCCACCGGTTGCGGCCGGTGATAGGGGGCATCTGTGACTGACTGAACGGCACGAATGGCATCAAACATGACATCACCTCTTGTTGCATCAAGAGACGGTCAGGCCCGCCAAAACTTGAATCCTTGCCGGTCAGAGTATCCTTCATGCCGCGGGGGCTTGCCGTGGCACGGGCGACAGGGCATGACTGGGGGGTTCGTTGTGGCGCGCGAGAAATGACCATGCCAGCACAGTGCAATTCCCTGCATTTCCGGTTGCGCCGGATGATCAACAAATGGCGCAATCTGTATTTTCTGCACACGCGCAAAATTGCCGATTGGCGGCATGTGATGGTGCGGGAATTCGATACGCCCTCGCCCAACAAGCTGTTTGCCCGCCATTTCATGCCGTTCTGGCTCAATGACATCGACGAGATGATCGCGCAAACGGGGCTTGATCCGCGCGGGTTCCATTTTATCGACGCCGGATGCGGCAAGGGCATTGTCACGCTCTATGTGCGCGAGAACATGCCATTTGCCAGCATTTCAGGTTTCGACTTCGTGCCCGAATTCATCGACATTGCCGGCATGAACCACCGCCAGTCGACCATTACGGGACCAATCGATTTTTTCATCGGCGATGCGGCGGAATGGCGGCTCGATGACAAGCGCTGGTTCGTGTTTTTATACAATCCGTTCGGCAAGGAAATTCTGGACCGCTTTTTGCAAAACAATTACCGGATGCTCAACAAGCACCAATCGATCATCGCCTATGGCAATTGCATAGAACTGGATACGGTTCTGGCCTATCCGCACAGGCAGTGTATCCGCCTGCCGCACATCCGCAGCGCGATGATTCTTTTTTAAAATCAAGTTTTTTCTTCAATTTGCTAAAATTGTTCAAGAGGAAGCCGTTCTTTGTTGATGGAATGGTTAATAAATCGTTAAGATGATTGACCGAAATGAAATGGATGCGCATGGAAATGATTATTTTCGTGCAAAATCAATAAGTTGGACTGTTGAACCGGCATGGTCAAACCACCCAAGGATCAACTCAAGACACTGGTGAAGCGTCGTGCCGCGGCCAAACGCAGCAAGATCGGCTCCCCGACACCGCGTGGCCGCTCGCTCAAAGGCGAGGACTGGTACGAGTCGGCACAAAAGCGCTTTGCGATTTCAGCCAAGCCCGCGCCAGAACCCGACACACCCCCCGCAACAGAAACCGACTGATCCCTCGCACGTCAGTGACGACAGGGCCAGGCCTGCCGCAATGCGCCGTAGGACAGGAGATCGAACCGCTCTTTCATCCGGTCGGGATGGGCTTTCATAAAAGCGACAATCACGCGGGCGGCATCCGACTCCTCGGTACCGCGCGGCGGGCAGAAGGCCATATTCCCCTGTAAATCCCGCCCGTAATGGAGAATGGAAGCCACTGCCGAGGCGCAGACATCGGCGGCTTCCATGTGTGGCTGGGTCACAGCGATCGGATCATCCACCAGATATTGGCAGCCGGTGATCATCATATTGGCCGAGCGGCGGTCCTGTTGGGCAAAAGCTGACAGAGAGAGGCTCACACACAGAGCCAGAGCGAGAAGCAAGCGGGCGGACAGGATCATCATCATTTCCCTCCCTTTATCGGGCGGCCCGAATGACAACAAAGCCCGAAAGTCGCAAAGATCGTCAGGGCCGCAGCACAAGCCTATAGCAGCGCAGCCTGTTGGCAAGGTTGATTTGTCAGGGTGACACAATCTCAGGACGCAGAGGGGTTATTCACACATCTCGAATTTGGAATTGGTGCAGGCGGTTGCCATACCCTGCCCCTGCACACGCAATTCGGGCGTCAATTTACCGGCGGCCATATCGCGATAGCGGGCGGCCTCCTGATAGCCTGAAGCAGCGGCCAGCGAGAACCAGACATAGGCGCGCAAATAGTCCTGCGGCACCGATTGCCCGTTGAAATAGAGATAGCCGACATTGTTTTGCGCCCCCAAATGTCCGGCTTTGGCGGCCCGTTTGAACCAGACAAAGGCTTTGGCATAATCCTGCACCGTGCCCTGACCGAAATAATACATCAGCCCGAGGGTGAATTGGGCCGAATTGTCCTTGGCTTCGGCCTGAGACTGGCAGGCCGACAGGGCTACAGGATAGAGTTTTGCGGCATAAAGATCGGTGCAGTCATCGCTTTTCGGATCAAGGCGGGTTTGCGCCTGCGCGCCTTCCATCCATCCAAACATCACCAGCACCGGCAGCATCACTGCCAATGCCCTCACCGTTAAACGCCTGTCTGTAATCCGGTCCATCCCGCCTATCCGCGCAGTAAGAAAGCTTAAGCTTCGGGGACAAGGACAGGGTTTGTCAATTGGCCATCCTGCCATCAGCCCAGATCGGCCAGCACCAGTTCAAAGGTCATCAGCACCGGATTATCGCCGCGCAGCAGCACGCCCGAAGCAGTCTGCCCCTGATAATCGACCAACCCGACATCGAGATGCGCCACCAATGCGCCCGTGGTATCGGGGGCAACCGTGCCGTGATTGATAAAGACCTCGGTCGCGAAATTGCGGATGGCGCGGCCATCTTCGAAGCGGGCTTCGATGGTGGAGCCGACCCCGCCATAAATGCGTGCCGACGTCATGCCGTGATCGCGGCAAAATCCTTCCAGAGCGGCATGGAAATCCTGATTGGGCCGCAAGCGCAGCGCAAAGCAGCGTTGCACCGCGCCGCTGCCGTGATCGGGCTCGCTGACAGGACCAAACAGTTTGAAATTGGTTTCGGGATCGGGATTGGCCTCGAAAATCGCGCCATCGACCCCGTAGGCCTCAACCGTCATGGTTGTGGCGACGCGGGTTTCATCGGGCATCAAATGCCCGCCATGGGTGAGGCCGTCCTGTTCCTGCCACAAGGCATGGCAATGGAAAAAGGCTTTGCCGTCGCGTCGCCCGAGGCTCATTTGCCCCTGATCAATGGTCACGGCATGGACGGGGCGATAAATATCGCTGTAAAAGGCCGCGTTTTCACCGGTTTTCGACAAAGCGGGCATGACATAGGCAAATGGCGCCAGCACAACGCCTGCCATATCGACCGTGCCGCCGGCAAAGCCCTGTGCCAAAAAACCCTCGGCAAGGGTTTCGACCAGCAATCGGCCCGCCTCGAGTGTCACAGTGATCGGACGTCCGCGTCCCTCCACCGCCACGATGCGTTCGGGTAAAGCGGGACCGGGTTGCTTGATCTGGCGTGGCTGGCCCATCATGCCCCCTTCACCGGTGCAAGCGGCAGGACGCCCCGTTCTTCCAATTGGTCCTTGATCAGCCGTTTGGGCACTTTGCCATAGCCGGATTTGGGCAAGGCATCCCAGAAGAAGATACGGCGCGGCAATTTGTAGCGGGTCATCTTGTCCGCCAGAAAGGCCCCCAATTCCTGCTCGTCGGTGTGCTGGCCCTCGCGCAACACGCAGACCGCGACCCCGACCTCGCCCCACAGCGGATCGGGCACGCCCACCACCGCGGCCTCGAGAATGGCCGGATGCGTCAGCATCTTTTCCTCGATCTCGCGCGGATAGACGTTGGAGCCGCCGGAAATATACATGTCCGAGGCGCGGCCGGTAATATAGACAAAGCCCTCATTGTCCATATGGCCGAGATCACCGGTGCGGAACCAGCCATCGCGGAAGGCTTTGGCATTGGCCTCGTCATTGTCGTAATAGCCCGCAAACACCGCCGGACCGATGCAGCAGATTTCGCCGGTCTCGAACGGGGCCAGTTCCTTGCCGTGATCATCCTGGATCGACACCTGCATGCCTGTGCGCTCGAAACCGCAGGTGCCGATGCGGGCATGCGGACTGTCCACCGGATCATGCAAAGCGGGCGGCAGCACCGTGATATTGCCCGTGACCTCGCCCAGACCGAAATACTGGATGATCACCGCGCCCAGTTTCGCCAGAGCGGTTTTCTGGTCCTCGCGATACATCGGCGCGCCCGCATAGATCACGCGGCGCAACGAGGAGTGGTCATAACGATCGACGGCGGGATGCTCGACCAGCATTTTCAGAATGGTCGGCACCGTAAACAGATTGGTGATGCGATAGGTCTGGATCAGCCGATAGGCTTCCTCGATATCAAAGCGTTCGGTCGGCAGCAGAATGGTCGGTGCGCCGCGCGCCACCATATTGAGCTGGTGCACCCCCGCCCCGTGGCTGAGGGGCGCGACCACAAGCGAGGCATCGCGTTCGGTGGTGTCGGGCAGCAGATCGCACAGATGATTGGTGATGACAAAGCCCATCTGCCCATGGGTCAGCACCGAGGCTTTCGACCGCCCCGTTGTGCCCGAAGTGAAGAAAAACCAGCAGGGATCGTTATAATCCACCGCCGCATTGGGCGTGCTCTCGCCTGCATGGCGGGCGATCACGTCGGCCACGCTGTCAGACCCCAGACTGCCGCCGTTCATCCGCCAGATGAAATCGACATCGGGGGCATTGTCGGCCACCACTTTGGCATGTTCGGGGAAATCGCCATGGCACAGAAACGCCTTGGCCCCCGACGAGGTTGCCAGATAGATCACCTCCTCGGGCAGCAGGCGGAAATTGGTGGGCACCCACACCGCCCCGATCCGGAACGTCGCAAACATCGACCAGAACATTTCCTCGGAATTTTTGGAATGGACCAGAATCCGGTCACCTTTGCCGATGCCGGCCGCTGTCAGCCCCGCGGCAAAGCTTGACACGGCTTGGTCTATCTCGCGCCATGTCCATTGTTTCTCGCCCCAGACAAAGCCGGGCAAATCGGGAAAACGCCGGGCATTCTGCGTCAGCCAATGGGCCAGATTCATGACGCGGTCGGTTTGCCGTGTGATCCCGCCCTTCGGATGCTGTGCCGTTTGCCCCATGATGTTTCTCCCGATACCCGCTTGGTCTTTTGCAGCGCTACAATCGGTTGTTTTGCGCCGGATGAAAACAACCGATTGTGCATAGCTGCCGTATTTCTGTTGAAATATTGAATAGCTGTCTTGCGACTCACATGCGCGGAAAGATTTCGATTAATCAATCGTGATTGGCTAAATAGGATGACTCGTGCGGCTCAATCATCCACACTGGGTTCGGAACACTTTTCTAAACACAAAACACAATCCATCCGGTGCGCCGGACGATCAATCAGGGAGAGAGACTATGGCTCGTTTGACACGCCGTCATTTTACCATGGGTGCCGCCGCTGCCGGTGTGACCACATTTTCAATCGGTGGCGCGCGCGCTGCAGAGTTCACCTATAAATTCGCCAACAATCTGGCCCTGACCCACCCGCTCAACAAGCGCGCGCAGGAAGCCGCCGAAAAGATCAAGGAAGAAACCAAGGGCCGGTTCGAGCTGCAGATTTTCCCCTCCAGCCAGCTCGGTTCCGACACCGACACGCTGGGCCAGATCCGCAACGGCGCAGTCGATTTCTTCACCCTGTCCGGCCTGATCCTGTCGACACTGGTGCCTGCGGCAGCGATCAGCGGCGTCGGCTTTGCCTTTGAAAATTATGACTCGGTGTGGAAAACCATGGACGGTGCACTGGGCAATTTCATCCGCGAGGAAATCGCCAAAAGCCGCCAGATCTTTGCCTTCGACAAGATCTGGGACAACGGTTTCCGCCAGACAACCACCAGCACCAAGCCGATCACGTCGCCTGCCGATTTCGACGGCATGAAGCTGCGCGTGCCGCCTGCCCCGCTATGGACCTCGATGTTCAAAGCCTTCGGTGCAGCGCCCACCACCATCAACTTCAACGAGACCTATTCGGCCTTGCAGTCAAAGGTTGTCGACGGGCAGGAAAACCCGCTCGCCATCATCGACACCGCCAAGCTCTATGAAGTCCAGAGCTTCTGCTCGACCACCAACCATATGTGGGACGGTTTCTGGTTCCTCGCCAACCGCCGCAACTGGGATGCGTTGCCCAAGGATATTCAGGATATCGTGTCCAAGCACATCAATGCCGCCGGTCTGGCCGAACGCAACGATGTCGCCGCACTGGAAAAGACCCTGCGCCAGCAGCTGATTTCCAAGGGCATGAAGTTCAACGACGTCAACGCCACAGCTTTCCGCGACAAGTTGCGCTCCGCCGGTTTCTACACCGAGTGGAAGCAGAAGTTCGGCGACCAGGCCTGGTCGACGCTCGAAGCCTCGGTCGGCAAGCTCAGCTGATACCAACTCTGATAGGGACTTCAGCCGATGGATCATAATTCCCCTCATGGCGGTACCGTTGCAGATCATACCAATGGTCCGCGCTGGCTCGGTTGTGTCGATCAACTGGTGGGCGGGGCGATTGAAAAAATCGCAGCCGCGCTGGTGGCGGCTGAAGTCGTTATTCTGTTTGCAGGCGTGGTGTCGCGCTATCTCCTGCACAAACCCCTGACTTGGTCGGACGAACTGGCCTCGACCCTGTTTTTGTGGCTGGCCATGTTTGGTTCCGTGATTGCCGTGCGCCAAAACACGCATATGCGGATGACCGCGCTTGTCAGCATGATGAGTGCGCGCAAGGCTCAGTTTTTCGATGCACTGGCTCTGGCTGTGACTTTGGCCTTTTTTCTGCTCGTCGGCTATTCGGCAGTCGAATATGCCTATGAAGAATCCTTTATCACCACTTCTGCACTGGAAATTTCCGGCTCGTGGCGGGCCACTGCATTTCCTGTCGGCATTGCTTTGATGGCGCTGTTTTCCTGTTTTCGGTTGTGGCGACAGACAGACTTGGCCCATGCGGTTCTGGCACTGGCCACGACCGTCATTCTGGTCGCCCTGTTCTGGAAGCTCGGCCCGGTGCTGAAGCCGCTGGGCAACCTCAATCTGGTGATCTTTTTTGTGCTGATCGTCCTGACATCGGTCCTTGCGGGGGTGCCGATCGGCATTTCCTTTGCCATTGCGACCTTCGGCTATCTGGCCCTGACCACGCGCGTGCCGACCATGGTGATGGTGGGCCGTATGGATGAGGGCATGAGCCATTTGATCCTGCTGGCGGTGCCATTGTTCGTGTTTTTGGGCCTGCTGATCGAAATGACCGGCATGGCCAAGGCCATGGTGCAGTTTCTCGCCAGCCTGCTGGGCCATGTCCGCGGCGGCCTGTCCTATGTGCTGATCGGCGCGATGTATCTGGTATCGGGTATTTCCGGCTCCAAAGCCGCCGATATGGCCGCTGTCGCCCCTGCTCTGTTCCCCGAAATGCAAAAGCGCGGGGCCAAGCCCGGTGATCTGGTCGCTTTGCTGGCGGCCACCGGCGCGCAAACCGAAACCATCCCGCCCTCGATCGTGCTGATCACCATCGGCTCGGTCACAGGCGTGTCGATTGCCGCCTTGTTTACCGGCGGCATGGTGCCCGGTCTGGTGCTGGCGGTGGGCCTGTGCGTGGTCGTGGCCTATCGTTATCGCAACGAGGACCTGTCGCATGTGGTGCGGGCCTCTTCGTCGGTGGTCTGGCGCAGTTTCCTGATTGCTTTGCCCGCTCTGGCCCTGCCTTTCGTGATCCGTGCGGCGGTGGTGGAAGGTGTTGCCACGGCAACCGAGGTCTCGACAATCGGTATCGCCTATTCGGTGCTGGCGGGATTGCTGATCTATCGCCAGTTCGATCCGAAGCGGTTGATGCCGATGCTGGTGGAAACCGCCAGCCTGTCGGGTGCGATTTTGTTCATCATCGGCGCGGCCTCGGCCATGGCGTGGGGCCTGACCCAATCGGGCTTCTCGCGCACACTGGCGCAAGCCATGACCAGCCTGCCCGGCGGCGCAACCTCGTTCATGATCGTGTCGATCATCGCCTTTATCGTGCTCGGCAGCGTGCTGGAAGGCATTCCCGCGATTGTGCTGTTTGGTCCCCTGCTGTTTCCGATTGCCAAGGCCGTCGGCATCCACGAGGTCCATTATGCCATGGTGGTTATTCTGGCGATGGGTCTGGGGCTGTTCTCGCCGCCGTTCGGGGTCGGCTATTACGCGGCCTGCGCGATTGGCCGCGTCCATCCCGACGAGGGCATGCGGCCGATCTGGACCTATATGCTGGCTTTGCTGATCGGCCTGATTGTCGTGGCCGCCGTGCCGTGGTTCTCGATCGGCTTTCTGTGAGGTCTGTTACAGCAGGATGGCAATCGGAATCAGGCTTGCCAGCCCGATCACCAGCATCAGTGCGACCATGACCAGCATATGACGCCAGCCGAGCTTCACCAGTGCTTCGATGGAGGTGTTGAGGCCCAAGGCGGCGATGGCGATCAACAAGCCCCAGCGCGACACATCCAGCAAAGCGATCCGCAAGTCCTGCGGTACCAACTCGACACTGTTGATGCCTGCCAAGGCCAGAAACGCGAAAGCAAACAGCGGCACCGGTACTTTCGCCTTGATCGCGCCGCCATCCGAACCGTGACTGCGCCGCAAAAACAGGCCGATGGCGAGCACAACCGGCAGAAGCAGAAAAACCCTGAAAATCTTGACGATTGTTGCGGTTCCGGCAGCCGCTTCCGACACCGACAGGCCCGCCCCGACGACCTGGGCGACATCATGGATGCTGGCCCCGAGAAAAATGCCGGTGATCCGCTCGTCGAAATGCAGCCAGCCCGCCAGCAGCGGATAGGAGATCATTGCCAAAGTCGCCAGCAGGTTGCAGGCCAGCACGACAAAGGCCGTATCGGTATCCTTGCGTTGCCCGTCCGGTATCACCGAGGAAATCGCCAGTGCCGCAGAGGCACCGCAAATGGCCGTCGCACCGCCTGCCAGCACGCCATAGGCTTCAGAGCGCCCCAAAAGCCGCGCCAGCACGATGCCGCTCGCCAGCGTCACAGCCATCGAGCCGATTACGATCAGCACCGTTGTCAGGCCCAAGCCGACAATATCGGCCAGCACGATCCGCAAGCCGAGCAAGGCAATCGCCACCTGCAACAGCTTTTTGGACGAAAAGGTCAATCCCGCCGCAAACACCGGATTGCGGCTGATGCCATGCGCCGCCATGCCGATCACCAGTGCCAGCACTGCCGCGGGCACCGGCTTGCCCCATAGCCCGCCCAATAAACGCTCGGAGAGATGCGAGGCCAAAGCCACCACAACCGACAGCGCGAAACCCGGCCCGACAGAGCGCACAAATTCCGGAACCCGCATCAAAACGCCCCGTCGACCAGATCAGACCTACGGGCTGCCATAAAGGCCAGCAATTCGGTCCGATCCGGCGCACCGAGGCGGCCGCCGAAACGCGAGACCTTGATCGCGGCCGCGGCACTGGAAAAGCGCAAGGCCTCGTCAAGCGCCTGCCCCTCGGCCACCGCCAGCGCCAAGGCACCGTGAAACACATCCCCTGCCCCGAGCGTATCCACCGCATCGACACGATAAGCGGGCATGTGATGGAATTGCCCCTGATCAAGCCACGACACCCCGTCACCGCCTTGGGTGACGATCATCGTGGCATCCGACCATGTGGCGGCTTTGCGCAAGCCTGCTTCAAGCGAGGTCTCGCTGGTGCTGGCCGCCAGCCCTTCGGAGGAGAAAGCCACCATCGTCGCCGTTTTGATCGCCTCGACCGACACACCGGGCAGATCGCCGTCAAGAATGGCATGGATACCCATGGCCCGGGCGCGTTGCAGCATCACCAGATTGCCCTGCGGCCAGCGGGAATCGGCCAATACCGCCACCGTATCGGGCGGCAAGTCGGGCACCCATTCGGCGGTGACGGGCAATTCATTGTCCATATAGAGAATGATCATGCGCTCGCCCTGCGGATCGACCACAATGGCCGATAGCGAGGATTGATGTCCGGCAAAGCGTTTCATGAAACGGCAATCGACACCATCGCCGACCAATTCGGCAACAATGCCGTCACCGATGCTGTCTTCACCCAAGCGCGAGACCAGCCCGACCGTGCCGCCCAGCCGCGCGATGGACGCAGCATAATTGGCCGCACTGCCACCGCCGCCACAGGCAAATTGACGGGCGCGATATTTGGTCGCGCGGTCGGGCATCTTGTCGACGCCGAACACGAAATCCTGCGTTGCGATACCGGTGCACAGGATCAACCCCGTCTGGGAGGAACGGACGCGCATCACGCAAAACGATATTCGACCGTATGACGATAGACATCATCCGGCATCAGGGTCGAATCGGTGAAGTGGCGATGATTGGGACTGTTGGGGAAATATTGGGTTTCCAGACACAAGCCCGCATGCGCGCCATAATGGGCGCCGCCCAATCCCGGCACGGGGACTTTGAATTTGGCCCCGTCATAGAACTGGATCGCCGGTTCGGTGGTCAGCACATCCATTTGCAAACCGTTTTTGGGCGAGCGGACCGAGGCGACATGCTGCATGATCCCGCGTGGCCCGCGCAACACGAAATTGTGATCGTAAAGCTGCGGATCGGGCGCATTACGGTTGCGGAAGGGGCGCATCAGATTGAAATCGAACGCCGTATCCTTGACTGCAAGGATCTCACCGGTGGGGATCGTATCGGGATAGGTCGGCGTGTAGAAATCGGCATTGATCTGGACATGGTGATCCAGCACATCGGGCGAACCATCAAGATTGAAATAGGAGTGATGGGCCAGATTGATCACCGTCGGCGCATCCGTGGTCGCGCTCATCTCGACGCGGATCGTGCCCGGCTCGAGCAGGCGATAGACGCAGGTCACCGTCATATTGCCGGGGAAATTGGCATCTCCATCGGGGGAAAACAGCGTGAGCGCCACCGCATTTTCACTGTGCCACGCCAATTGCCAGGGCCGTTTGCCGAAACCCTTGCCGCCGCCATGCAGCGAATTGGTGTTGGCCTCGTTCAAAGGCAATTGATAGGTCTTGCCCTCGAGCGTGAAAGTCCCGTGCTGGATTCTGTTGGCAAAGCGGCCCGCAGTGGCTCCCGCATGCGAGGAATAGGCCCGATAATCCTCGAGTGTTTCAAGCCCTACGACCACGCGCTGAAGGCCATGGGCGGATGGCACCACCAGATCACGCAACACCGCCCCCCATGTGATGACACTGGCACTCGCGCCGCTGGCATTTCTGAGAACGATTTCGTAGATGGTCTGGCCATCCACCTCACCAAATACTTTGACCGACATGGTTTCTCTCTTGACTTCACTCTGGCTGTTTAAACACGCATCCTACGTATGGTCATTTTAGCTGATTCACCATCTATCATATCAAGAAGAATATCACTCGATAAACGAATTTGGACACTTTACGTCCAAAACTGAAACATGCGCTGTTATATCAATGATAATGAATTGAAATGCAT
>CAIYZJ010000127.1 GCA_903930675.1 uncultured Hyphomicrobiales bacterium | reverse complement strand
TGGGGTGTGATGTCAGCATGACACCGTGTGCCTCCAAGGCCGCGATAATAGCGGCGCGTTTTTTGACAGATGTCGGGATCCGACGCTCCCAGAACCTGATCTGCCTTTCATCAACCCCGATCACCTGCCCCAAGCCGCGCTGGGTAAGCCCTGCCAATGCCCGCGCTGCTTTTAATTGCCTACATGAAACGAGGTCTCCGCTCTCCTGCATCAGGAAGCACCATGAGGTTTGACCAGATAGGTATCCAGAAAGCGGTGGATCCCGTCACGGATCGTCAAAGAATCTTTGCTGCCCGCCTCGGCCATCAAACCCCGCCTGACCAATTCTAACACCTCGGCATCGCGCACTTCAATGCTGACACAGCGAAGCCCGCACTTGCGGCGAGCGCGAAGAAGGGCCATTCGATCGCTGGTACGGGTCATCAAAAACCTCCTAAATAGAGGTCGTATATTACCTATTATTGAAGATTTTTCATACCCCTGCAGTACTTTGCTGCTCTTAAAGCATGTTATCAAGGCGCCTTGAGTGGCCCTTTAAGTATTTGAATTAATCAGCGCCCAGTCAGCAACCCCTTGATGCCAAAATCTGAATGAGTTCGGATAGGTAAACTGAAGACTAAACTAAGATGGCCCCTTTCCACCCACGCCAAACCCGTACAAAAGAAAATCAGACCAGCCTCTATGACCTTTACAGAGCCGTCGACAAGCCGTGCCAGATCATTGGCCTCAGTTGGTTTCAATTCCCCATGGGCACACCGCCAACAATGGAAGCCATAGCCTCAACCGCATCATCAGCCGTCTTCAGTTTATACAGCGTGATCCTATGATTTACAGCGTTCACGGCTGTTCCTGAAAGAGGTCGCGTACGTGCGCGTTATGTTTCAAAACTACCGCTTTACGTCCAATCGTGCCCCCGCCGTTGGTTCTGCAAATAGTATGACCCCATGCTCAAGGGGGCATTGCTCAAAGCGGCGGTCGAGGCTTGTAGAAATACACAACCGAGCTTGGCAGGAAACACCCGGCAGATTGCCTGTCATGTGATGGATGCCGATTGATTGGAGCATCCATCAGGGTGAACCCGGCAATTGATAGATCAATGGTGAATAATCGAGGCTTTATCAAGAATGCCGATGCTGCAGGTCGGCGAGGCGTCGGGACCATTGTTGCTGGTACTGCGTCCTTTGCTCGGCGCTGACGCGGGGTGCCGCATAGGCGATAAAGGGCGGCAGGGTGGTCATGCCCATATAGTCGAAGGTCAGATGCTGCAAAGGCCAGAGGACTTTTTCGATCGGGCCGTACACATCTTCTTCGCGAAAGCGTTCGGGCGTGCCGCCGGTCGAGACGCAGAGCAAGCCCTGCTTGGCCGGGTGCAGGCCTGTGGTGAAGCGGGCACCGTCGGTATAAGCTATGCCGCAGGCCAGAACACGGTCGATCCATCCCTTCAGGATGGCGGGAGGTCCACCCCACCAGAGCGGGAAGATCATCACGATCCGGTCGGCAGCCAGAAATTTCTGCTGCTCTTCTGCCAGATCATCGGCAAAGCTGTGATGCTGTGTCGCGTAGAGTTGTTCTGTTTGATAGTGGAAGCGGTCCGGGTCCGCCATGGTTTTGAAGTCATGACGCCCCGCCGCCGGATCAAAAGCTTGCGCGTAGAGATCGCTGACTGTGACCACTTCCCCATGATCAGTCAGCACCTCTATGGCTGTGTGCATAAGGGCCCCGCTGAACGAGGTGGGTTCGGGATGGGCATAAACAATCAGCGTGTTCATGGGCCGTGACATGGTCAATCCCCGTCACGCGCTGCTGGACAGGTCGGCTTCGATACCGAGCACTTTGGCCGTGTTGGTCGAGACCATCTTGCGAATATCCGTGTCGGAATAGCCGAAATCCATGCAGAGTTTGATGCCGCGGCGGATGCCGTCAATCGGATCGAATGTTCCGACCTGACCGAGATCGGAACACATGATGGTCTGGTCAACGCCTGCCGCCTTGATCTGGTCATGCAGATCGGAGGGCTCGCGTGATTTGAATTTGCAACCTTCAAGGAACATGCACAAGGAATGTTCGACAAACGCGCCCATGGCGGCAATGCCTTTGACATCATTGAGCGAGGCATCGACGATGTCTTCGGGATGGGTGAAAATCAACCGCGTGACGCCGCGCTTTTTGGCTTCCTCGAACACGATCCATGTCTCGCTGACATGAAGATGGCCGCTGGCCAGCGTCAGATCGTTTTTGGCAACGACATCGAGAATCTCCTTGAGGTCATCGCGCACGCTCTTGTCGGGATTGAGCACTGGAACGATCGCGGCCGGGCGAATTTTCTGGGTCGAGGCGGGATGGATCCAATTCGAGGTCTTTTCCCAGCGGAAATGATTTTCTGCTGTCAGCGTCGGTAGCCAGACGATCTTGCCGCCCATCGCGGCGGTATGTTCCACAGCATAGGGGTTGAGCCCGCCCACAACATTGTTGAGTGCAATCCCCGAATATATCTTGGTTTTGAGTTCGGGGTGATGCTTTTTGATCAGCGCGGCAGTCATCACGCCGGCATAATCGTGATCTTTGGTCACAATCGCCGCCATACCGGCTTGTGAAGCCTCACGCGCATAATCAAGATGGTCAAGTGAACGCATGGCAATCGAAGGGCCTGTATGGACATGCGGGTCAATCGCGCCGACCAGCAAAGCATCGATGCGTTTGTCGATTTCGGGGGAATAATGGGCTTTTGTCATGGGTTTGGCCTTCCGGAATCAGGCTTTGAGATTAGAAAAATCACCGACGAGTTTGGCAGCCGCCTGCCGCATCAGTCCCTGATCCGAGGAGACGATGAAGGCACTGGCGCCAATGGCTTGAAACCGCGTCGCATCCGCAGCACCCGCCACCATCATGCAGACAGGCTTGTTGGCACGTTTGGCAG
>CAIYZJ010000126.1 GCA_903930675.1 uncultured Hyphomicrobiales bacterium | reverse complement strand
TCAATGGTCCATAGCCCGCTTTAGCCAAAAATCAAATAAAAGGGAGGTTTTGTTGTATAAATTGATCGCTTTCGATGCTTATGGAACCTTGTTCGATGTCTATTCTATCGGCCAATTAGCCGAGAAGATTTTTCCGGTTGACGGACAACTATTTGCATCAATGTGGCGGGATCGGCAAATCGATTATACTCGTCTTGTTACGATGAGTGATCCCGATCCCAATGGCAGCAAGCATTATATGTCTTTTTGGGATCTAACCGTTCGCTCGTTGCGATATGTTTGCAAAAGACTGAATTTGGATTTGTCTGAAGCAAAAGAACATCAGCTGATGGAGCATTATTCAAAATTATCCTGCTTTCCTGATGCCGGAAATGTATTGAAGATAATAAAAGACACAGGTCTGACGGCTTGTATCCTTTCAAACGGCAATAAAGATATGTTGTCGACCGTTTTAGATAGCAATGGTTTATCCTCTTATCTGAATAAAATTCTGACTGTTGAAGATGTTAAATTATTCAAGACGTCTCCTCAGGCCTATGCACTGCTCCAGAAAGAATTCTGTTTCACCAAGGAAGAGATCCTATTTGTTTCCAGCAACGCCTGGGATGCCCTTGCGGCAAAATGGTATGGATTTGATGTGTTCTGGATCAATCGTTATGGCCACCCATTTGAAGAAATAGGGGAGAGACCAAATTACGAAGGTAAGCAGTTGGGTGATATTTTACCCGTCGTTCTCGGCAATCGATAATTCAAGGAAATCCTTTAGCCGTTCGAAGCAAAATCTGTCCGTTTGATCCCTTTGCCGGCTGTTCTGCCGCTGTTGCAGTCAATAGCCATTCCGCGGGAGGGAGAACCCCGACCACAATGGCGCCGCGGTTGCGGAGTGATAAACTTGGTTGGAATTTGTGTCTTTCTGTGGTCGATTGTTCATCTTGGTTTTGATGGACTGTCAGCCGTTTTTTCAATTTGGAGTTTCAGGAGCGATCATGAGCGATTCCATGGATTATACACCACCAAAGGTTTGGACATGGGCCAAGCCGAGCGGTGGAACTTTCGCCAGCATCAATCGACCTATCGCGGGTGCTACCCATGAAAAAGAATTGCCTGTCGGAAGCCATCCTCTCCAGCTTTATTCTCTTGGCACCCCCAATGGTGTGAAGGTGACCATTTTGCTGGAAGAGCTTCTGGCGCTTGGTCATACAGGCGCCGAATATGATGCCTGGCTCATCAATATCCGTGAAGGTCACCAGTTCGGGTCGGGATTTGTCGACGTTAATCCAAACTCCAAGATTCCGGCCTTGATGGATCGGAGCGGTTCAAAACCGATCCGTGTTTTTGAATCAGGCTCGATTTTGCTCTACCTTGCAGAGAAGTTTAATGCTTTCTTGCCACAAGACATTGCAGGCAGGACAGAAACCATGAACTGGCTGTTTTGGCAGATGGGGAGCGCACCCTATCTCGGCGGTGGTTTTGGTCACTTCTATGCTTACGCCCCATTCAAGAGCGAATATGCGATCGACCGCTTTGCCATGGAGGTCAAGCGGGAACTCGATGTGCTTGATCGTCGTCTTGCCGAAACCCCATATATCGCCGGGGAAGATTATACCATTGCCGATATGGCGATTTTCCCATGGTACGGAGCCCTCGTCAAAGGCTGGCAATATGGTGCTGCAGATTTTCTGAGCGTTCAAGACTATAAAAGCGTCCAGAGATGGGCCGAGGACATATGGTCAAGACCAGCCGTCAAACGCGGGCGCATGGTGAACCGAATAACCGGCGAGCCATCCGAACAACTTCGCGAACGACATGATCGAGGAGATTTCGAGACCAAAACCCAAGATAAATTGGGTTGATCCGGTTTTGAACAAGCGGAGTTTTTTCAACGGCCTTTCCTTGTCGATGTCAAGGAGAGGCCGTTGAAATGCTGTCCTGATGACCTGTCATTTCAAAGCACAGGGGCGCAGTGTATCAATCACGAAGTGATATTTGCTATTATGCTGATATTCTTTAGCTGATACGATAGCGGGTGATATTCTGGTTGAGTAGATCGTTTGGTCGGCCCATGAAAATTGACGCGGGATAAGAATATGAAAACCAAATCACTATTGATGATCTCGATGATTTTTATTTTTTCTTCGATCGATTATGCCTATTCCGATCAAGGGAAAACCGATCTGTTTCTTAACAACAATCAAATAACCACGACGCTTCGTGGAAAAAGAATATATCTTTCTATCCCCATCGGTGGTGAGTTTCCTCTCAACTACTATGTTGATCAGGTTATTGACGGGAACGGCCAGACAACGGGTTTGGGGTTTTTATTCAAGCAAACAGATTCCGGCACCTGGTGGGTTGAGCAAAACAAAATGTGCCAAAAATGGACAAGCTGGTACGACAGCAAGCCTTTTTGCTTCAAATTGAAGAGAATAGATCAGAATTCCCTGTATTGGATCAGGGATGACGGATTGGAGGGCACTGCCCGTATCGGTGAAACCGTTTCAAGGTAAATTCATTTGCTGATATTCAGCTCGACATCTCCGACAGTCAAAAACCACCAATGCACCGATGCTGTATTTTTGACTTTCTTTTTGGATATTTGAACGAGCTCGTCTTCGAACAAAACCTCCGAGATGCTTCCGCTCGCGCTTTTTATGTTGGCTCTATAGCGCAATTTGAGAATCTCGCCATCTTGCCAAACATCGGCCAGACCAATGACATCTTCGCGCGTGCCAGTGTATCGCCCTTTTCCGACCTGTGTGAAAACCCATGTCTTTCTTCCTTTTTCGCCGTCATGGAAAAAGAAGTCTTCAACAAGGGTCAAAGTTTTTTTGTGGCGGTCCCACTTGGCAAGCATTTTGACGCGGAATTGTCGTTCAGAACCGTCGAGCCGGGATGTAAAACGACCCTCCGCTTTCATCGGACCATTAAAAAAATCGATTAGAAGATCACGGCTGTTTTCTTTGCCCATTGCAGTGCTTGCAATAAAAAAACAAACCGAAAACACAAACAACTGTTTGATAAATTTCATTTTTTTGTTTCCATGTTGGTTGAATAGATCATTTACAGGCATTTCAGAAATCAGAACATGCCCCCCAACTATGCCTATTAAAGCACAAATATAGCTTATTTGGTTAGGCATTCCTGACCATACCCCATTTGCAGGCTGATTGTCGTGACAGGATTTCGCGGCGGGTATTTGCGGATCGATGCTCCTTGCTGCAGGGATTGGCTGTAAGGGCGTGCATTTGATGATTTTTGGGATGCGCGATTCCGCCAAACTCCATATTTTCTCTTTCTTGATTGGCTAAAAGCGCGGGTCCGTGCTATGCGGCCTGAGGTTTGAATTTATAACGGGTCACCATGTCTGATTTGTTCAATGAAATTGATGAAGAGGTTCGGCGCGACAAGGTGCTGGATTTCTGGATGCGGCATCGCAATGCGTTGATCGCACTGGCGGTTCTGATCGTGCTGGGCACGGCGGGCTATACCAGCTGGCAAAAGCATGTGCGCGCCAAGGCTGAGGCGACAGCGGCGCGGTTCGAAGCGGCAATCGAGGATTCGCGCGCCGGACGCAACACTGACGCCGAGGCTTCCTTGCGCTCTCTGGTGGCCGATGCGCCCGATGGTTATAAAGTGCTGACCCGCCTGCGTCTTGCCTCGGAAGAGGGCAAGCTGGATACGGCCAAGGGGATTGCGGCTTTCGATGCGCTGGCACTTGATACCTCCGTACCGGACGTTCTGCGTGATCTGGCGCGCTATCGTGCGGCCGTGCTGGCGTCCGACACACTCGATCAGGCGGCTTTGTCGAAACGGCTGGAGCCTTTGACAGCCAAGATCGGCCCGTGGACAGGCCTTGCACAGGAATTGATCGGTCTGGCCGCGCTGAAGTCCGGTGATTTTGACGGGGCAGGCTGGATGTTCGATGCGATCGCCATTGATCGCGCCGCGCCAACCTCGCTCAAGCAGCGTGTCGAGATTTATCTGGGCCTGATCCGTGGCGGACCGGTGAAAACCTCACCCTGATTGGAACTGTTGAATGCGTTTTACTCTGGCCATTATTGGCCGTCCCAATGTCGGTAAATCGACGCTTTTCAACCGTCTTGTCGGCAAGAAGCTTGCCCTTGTCGATGACCAGCCCGGCGTCACCCGTGACCGCCGCGAAGGGGATGGCCGGCTGGGTGATCTCGAATTCACCATCATCGACACCGCCGGTCTGGAAGAATCCGATGCCGCCACGCTGACAGGCCGTATGCGCCAGCAGACCGAAGCGGCGATTATGGATGCCGATGCCATTCTGTTTGTCATCGATGCCCGCGCCGGTGTGACGCCGTCCGACCGGCATTTCGCCCAATTGGTGCGCAAGGCGGGCAAGCCCGTGATCCTGCTCGCCAACAAGGCAGAGGGCAAACAGGGCCTGTCGGAGGCCTATGAGGCGTTCGGGCTGGGGCTTGGTGATCCGCTGCCGTTTTCGGCCGAGCACGGCGAAGGCCTGTCCGATCTCTATGATGCGATCCGCGAGGCTTTGCCGGAACAGACCGAATTGTCGGTTGAAGATGCGGCGGTCGAGGAAGAAATCTCGCGTTATGACGAGGATGGCGAACTTGATCCGCGCCGCCCGTTGCGGATTGCGGTGATCGGCCGTCCCAATGCCGGCAAATCGACGCTGATCAACCATATGCTCGGCGAAGACCGTTTGCTGGTCGGGCCGGAAGCAGGCATTACGCGCGATTCCATCGGGCTGGAATGGGAATGGCGCGGCCGCCCCATCAAACTGTTCGACACCGCAGGCATGCGCCGCCGTTCGCGCGTCGAGGACAAGCTTGAAAAGCTCTCGGTGGCAGACGGTTTGCGCGCCGTGCGCTATGCCGAAGTGGTGGTGCTGCTGCTTGATGCCACCATCCCGTTTGAAAAGCAGGATCTGGCCATTCTCTCGATCATCGAGAAAGAAGGCCGCGCGCTGGTGATCGCGCTGAACAAATGGGATCTGGTCGGCCATCAGCCCGGCCTTTTGAAAAACCTGATCGAGGATGCCCAGCCGGTCACCTCTTTCGTCAAAGGGGCCAGCATCGTGCCGGTGTCGGGCCTGACAGGGCAGGGCGTCGACAAGCTGCTGGAAGCCTGCATCACCGCCTCGCAAATCTGGTCCAAGCGCGTCTCGACCGCACAGCTCAACAAGTGGCTGGAAAAGGTGCTGGAAGTGCATCCGCCGCCCGCCATTTCCGGTCGCCGCATCAAAATCCGCTATGCGACCCAGCCCAAAGCGCGCCCGCCTTTGTTCGCGCTGTTCGGCAACCAGCTCGATTCGCTTCCCGACAGCTATCAGCGCTATCTGATCAATTCGCTGCGCGATACGTTTGACATGCCGGGCACGCCGATCCGCATTTCATTGAGGGGCAATGACAATCCCTATAAGGGCAAACGCCGCAAATGGGATTGAGGGCTTCGCAATAGAGGCATTAAAAAGGCCGGAGCGATCCGGCCTTTTGCTTGTCCTGCTTCAGCTTGGATAATGGTAATCCACCACCTTGCGCAGCGGAAAATCATA
>CAIYZJ010000125.1 GCA_903930675.1 uncultured Hyphomicrobiales bacterium | reverse complement strand
GCGTTGAGCTTGTCGGGACGGTTCAGCGTCAATTGCAGGACGCCATGGTCCAGCTGCACCAAAACGGGACTGTGATCAGCCGCAGCCTGTCCTTGCATCTCTCTCTCCCGCGTTCGCATCTACTGTGCATCTTGATCTTTGACAGCTTGAAAAAAGTGTTGCATAAACCGACCGGTCAGTCAATAATAAGAAAAATAAATTTGGATCAAGAGGTCCTATGAGCCCGACGTGTGTTTGCCGTGGCGGGTCTTTGGGCGGGATTTGGAGACTGGGGGAAGCGGGTATGGACGGGCTTTTCACACGCCATCGCCATCTTGTGGAGGCTGCTTTGGCGGCTCAAGCCACGCGTGGTTTCTGGGCGCCTTTCTCCGAAATCCCCAGCGGAAAAATCTATGGCGAGACCGCCAAAGAGGACGGGCTGGCTGCTTTCGGGGCGTTGCGCGATAAACCCTTTATTCTGCCGAACCATCCCGAGACGGGTCGTCTCGGCGGCGAGGTCTCGCCGTTCGGTCCGGCGCTGGGTATAACCTATCCCGTCGCACCGATCGATGCGCTGGTAACGGCAGCCCAATCATCTGCGCCGCAGTGGGCGGCTTTGACGCCGGCGCAGCGCACGGGCCTGTGCGTCGAAATGGTGCTGCGCTTGAACGCCCTCAGCTTCACCATGGCCCATGCGGTGACGCACACGACAGGGCAGGCCTTTGCCATGGCTTTTCAGGCCGGCGGGCCGCATGCGCAAGACCGCGCGCTCGAGGCCATTGTCACCGCCTATGCCGATATGACCCGCACGCCCGACAGTGCGATCTGGACCAAACCTCAGGGGAAGGCCGCGCCGATCGTCTTGGAAAAGCATTGGCGTATCATACCGCGCGGCATCGGGCTGGTGATCGGCTGCCAGACCTTTCCGACATGGAATACCTATCCGGGCCTGTTTGCCAGTCTGGTGACGGGCAATCCGGTGATTGTGAAACCGCATCCTGCAGCGATACTGCCGCTCGCACTGACTGTCTCGGTGATCCGCGATGTGCTGGCAGAATTCCGCCTGCCACGCGATCTAGTGCTGCTGGCGGCCGATCAGACGGGCCACGAGATCACCAAAACGCTGGTGCAACATCCCGCTATCTCGATCATAGACTATACCGGCTCGAATGCGTTCGGCACATGGGTCAAGAATCATGCTCCGCAAGCGCAGATCTATACCGAGGAGGCGGGTGTCAACACAATGACCCTTGCCGCCACCAATGATTTTGCCGGCATGTGTGCCAATATCGCCTTTTCGCTCTCGCTCTACAGCGGTCAGATGTGCACTGCGCCGCAGACCCTGTTCATTCCGGTTGACGGGATAGACACCGATCAGGGACACAAGAGTTTCGACGAGGTCTGCCGCGCCCTTGCCACGGCCATCGACGATTTGCTGTCCGATCCCGCAAGGGCCGCGGGTGTCTGCGGTGCGATTGCCAATCCCGCCACTCTGGAGCGTTTGCAGCTGTTGCGCGAGCTCTGGCTGGGCGAAGGCGGCACGGTTGTGCGCGAGAGTGCCACGCTGGCCTCAGGCCGGACGGCCACGCCTTTGTTACTGGCCGCAAGCGCCGACCACACCGCTCTCTATCAGGATGAATGGTTCGGCCCGATTGCCTTTCTGGTGTCGGTCGGGGATGCCGATTCTGGCATTGCGCGCGCGGCCCATCTGGCGCGCAGCAAAGGGGCGATTACGGCTGCGCTTTACGATCTGGACGAGCAGCGCATCAACCGCGCCATCGACGCTTTTGGCCTTGCAGGCGTTAATCTGTCGATTAACCTGACGGGATCGATTTATGTCAATCAAAGTGCGGCTTTCTCCGACTATCATGTCACGGGAGCCAATCCGGCGGGCAATGCCAGCCTGACCGATACGGCCTTTGTCGCAAACCGCTATCGGGTTGCGATGTGGCGCCGTCCAACAGGGGTGTAACGGGGATACGTCCATGTCTGAAACGATGCAGTTTCTGCTATCGGGGATCACAGTCGGTGCGGTCTATGCGCTGGTCGCGCTGGGCTTCACGATTATTTATAACGCCTCCGATGTGGTCAATTTCGCGCAGGGCGAATTTGTTATGCTGGGCGGCATGATCACGGTCTTTGCCCATCAGGCCGGATTGCCTCTGCCTCTGGCGGCGTTGGTGGCCATCGTGCTGACCGCAGCCATCGGCGTCGCCTTCAACAAGCTGGCGATCGAGACGGCGCGGGGGGCTCCGGTGGTTTCCATCATCATCATCACCATCGGCGCGTCGATTTTCATTCAGGGCGTCGCGCAGATCGTGTTCGACAAACAGCTGCACCGCTTTCCTGCGATCTCCGGTGATGATCCGATCAAGCTGCTGGGGGCGACCATCCTGCCGCAAAGCCTGTGGGTGATTGTCGGTGCGCTGGTGATCTTTACGGGCCTGTTTCTGTTCTTCACGAAAACCCTGTTGGGCCGCGCGGTGCTGGCCACGTCCAACAACCGCATCGCCGCCCAGTTGGTCGGCATCAATATCAATTTTGTGATGACCCTGTCCTTCGCCTTGTCGGCCGGCATCGGCGCACTGGCGGGTGTGTTGATCACGCCGATCACACTGGTCAGCTATCAGGTCGGTATTGCGCTGGCTCTCAAGGGTTTTGCCTCGGCCATGCTCGGCGGTATGGGTAATCCCAAAGGTGCCCTGATTGGCGGTGCGCTGCTTGGCCTGATGGAATCGCTGACGGCCGGATTTATCAGCTCGCAATACAAGGATGCGGTGGCCTTTGTGGTGATTCTGGCCGTGCTGTTTGCCATGCCGCAAGGGCTGTATGGCCGCAAGTCGATGGATCGGGTGTGATCATGACCTTATCATCCAAACAGGCAACACTGCTGGTGCTGGTGGCCTTGATGGCCCTGTCGCCATTGTTCTTTCCTTCAGGCTATTATTACCGGATCGGTTCGCTGATCTTCGTCAACGGATTGGCGGTGACGGGCATAGTGATCCTGACCGGCTATGCCGGGCAGATCAGCCTCGGCCATGCGGGCTTTGCCGGAATCGGGGCCTATGCCTGCGCGCTGATGCCGCCGAAATTCGGTGTGCATCCGGCTTTGGCGATGGTGCTGGGCGCGGCGCTCTCGGGCAGTGTCGCTTATGTGGTCGGCAGGCCGATCTTGCGGCTGAAGGGCTATTATCTGGCTGTCGCCAGTCTGGGCTTCGGGATTCTAGTGTCGATGGTGCTGTCGAACGAGACAGCTTTGACAGGTGGTCCCGACGGCATGAAAGTGCCCGAACTCGGGCTCAGAGCCGTGTTGAATGGTTGGGGGCTGGAACTGACCAATCCGCAATTCTGGTACGCATTGAGCGGGCTGTTCCTGCTGGTCGGCGCGTGGCTGGCCCTCAACCTCTATGACAGCCCGAGCGGACGCGCCTTGCGCGCCTTGCACGGCTCTGAAGTTGCGGCAAGTACGGTTGGCATCGATGTCGCGGCGGCAAAGCTCAATGCCTTTGTGATTTCGGCCATTTACGCCTCGTTGGCGGGCTCCTTGCTGGCGTTGCAGAACCGGATGGTGACCCCCGATGTGGCGGGGTACATGCACTCGATCGAAATGGTGACAATGGCGGTGCTGGGCGGGTCCGGCTCGGTGCTGGGCGCGATTTTCGGGGCGGGGATTTTGACGCTGCTGCCGCAGGTGCTCACCGTGTTCCAGCAATATGAGCAGGTGATGCTGGGCTTGATCATGATGCTGGTGATGATTTTTCTGCGTGACGGTTTGT
>CAIYZJ010000124.1 GCA_903930675.1 uncultured Hyphomicrobiales bacterium | reverse complement strand
CGAGCGCTTCAGCCACATCGAATAGACGACGACATAGAAAAAGATAGTGAACGCCAGAAAAGCTGCGGCAAACCAATTGCTGACCACGCCCAGCACCAGCACCGAGCAGAAAGACAGCACCATGCCGAAGCTCAAGGCCTCGGTGCGTGTCACCAGTCCGGCAGGAATGGGGCGATTGGCGGTGCGGTGCATCACCGCATCAATATCGGCATCCCACCACATATTCAGGCAGCCAGAAGCGCCCGCTCCAACCGCAATGGCCAGCAAAGAGGCGAAACCGATCACCGGATGGACAGGGACGGGCGCAAGCAACATCCCGACGAGGGCGGTGAAAATCACCAGCGACATCACGCGGGGTTTCAAAAGGGCAAAGTAATCGGCAGCCGAACCATTGCCTGAGGCGGAATCCATGGAGGACCCGTCAGCAAGGGATGTATCGAGATTGGTTTCGGTACTGCTGATCGGCATCGAGTCAACTCCGCAAGCGGACACTGGATGGTTCAAAACGGATAGGCGTTTCGACGAAGTGAGTGCTTCAGATCGAACGCCGCCGGAGTGGATCCGGCGGCGGAATGTGGTGGCGGGCCTGTGAGGCCGGGCCGCTGATCACATGCGATTAGTGATCCGATCCGGTGATAACCGGCAAGGTCTCGAACTGATGGAACGGAGGAGGTGAAGGCAGTGTCCATTCCAGTGTGGTGGCTGCTTCGCCCCATGGACTGTCTGCAGCCTGTTCCTTGCGGCTGAAGGCCACATAGAGGCCGTAGAAAAACACCAGAATGCCGAAACCGAAGAGATAGGAACCATAAGAGGAGATGCGGTTCCAGCCTGCAAAGGCATCGGGATAGTCGACATAATGGCGGGGCATGCCAGCCAGACCGGTGAAGTGCATCGGGAAGAACAGAACGTTCGCACCGATGAAAGCGATCCAGAAATGAAGCTTGGCAATTGATTCAGGGAAGATATAGCCGCTCATTTTCGGGAACCAGTAATACCAGCCCGCAAAGATCGCGAACACAGCACCCAGCGACAGCACGTAATGGAAATGCGCCACAACATAATAGGTGTTGTGCAGGTTGCGGTCGACACCGGCATTGGCCAGCACCACGCCCGTCACACCGCCGACGGTGAACAGGAAGATGAAGCCGATCGCCCAGATCATCGGCGAGGTGAAGCGCATTGACCCGCCCCACATCGTGGCTATCCACGAGAAGATCTTGATGCCTGTCGGCACGGCGATGACCATGGTTGCAAACACGAAATAACGCTGGGTATTCAGCGACATACCCGCCGTATACATGTGATGTGCCCACACGACGAAGCCGACTGCGCCGATGCCGACCATGGCATAGGCCATGCCGAGATATCCGAAGACCGGCTTTTTCGAGAAGGTCGATACGATGTGGCTGACAATGCCGAAGCCGGGCAAAATCATGATGTACACTTCGGGATGGCCGAAGAACCAGAACAGGTGCTGGTACAGCAGCAAGTCGCCGCCATTGGCCGGATCGAAGAAGGAGGTGCCGAAATTGCGGTCAGTCAGCAGCATGGTGATCGCACCGGCCAGAACCGGCAGCGACAACAGCAGCAGGAAGGCGGTGACCAGCATTGACCAGGCGAACAGCGGCATTTTATGCATGGTCATGCCGGGTGCGCGCATGTTCAGAATGGTTGTGATGAAGTTGATCGCACCCAAAATCGAGGACGCGCCTGCCAGATGCAGCGACAGAATGCCGAAATCGAGCGCAGGACCGGGGTGACCCGAAGTCGACAATGGCGGATAGACCGTCCAGCCGCCACCGAAACCGTTCGAGCCGGGCGCGCCTTCAACGAACAATGAAATCAGCAGCAGAGCAAACGAGGCCGGCAGCAACCAGAACGAGATATTGTTCATGCGCGGGAAGGCCATGTCCGGCGCACCGATCATCAGCGGAACGAACCAGTTGCCGAAGCCCCCGATCATCGCAGGCATCACAACGAAGAAGACCATGATCAGGCCGTGGCCGGTCACAACCACGTTATAGGCTTGCGGATCCGTGAAATATTGCATGCCGGGCTCCTGAAGCTCCAGACGCATCAGGATCGACAGTGCACCGCCTATAACTCCCGCAACCAGCGCGAAAATCAGATAGAGCGTGCCAATGTCTTTGTGGTTGGTGGAGAGTGTCCAGCGGCGCCATCCGGTTGGATGGGCGTGGTGATCAGCGTGAGCATCGGTTGCATGTGCCATGGTCATATGTCCCGGGGTCGTCTCTTTACTCAGGTGTCCCGAGGATATCGGGAGTTCTCAACAAAAGCATAGAGCGCGGATACTAAAGATAGGGTGATGTCTCGGTCTTATTGGTTCGAGGCGGGCAGCGAGGCCACCTGCTTCAAACCGTCCTCGTTGGAGGCGAATTTCTTTTTCGCTTCAACCAGCCAGGCCGCGTATTTCTCGGGGCTGACAATGCGGACAGCGATCGGCATGAAGGCATGGTTCTGACCGCACAGACGCGAGCACTGGCCGTAATACACGCCTTCTTTGTCGGTCTTGAACCATGTCTGGTTCATCCGGCCCGGCACGGCATCCATGCGGATCCCGAACGAGCTGACGGCAAAATTGTGGATCACATCGGCGCCAAGCACCTGCACCACGATGTTTTTCCCGGCCGGCAACACCAGTTCGTTGTCCACGGCCAGCAAAGCAGGCTGGTTGGCCTTTACGGCATCTTCGCGCGACAGCATGTAGCTGTCGAATGCAAAGCCGCCATTCTGGTCCTGGCCATATTCATAGGACCAGTACCACTGGTGGCCGATTGCTTTCACCGTGATGTCCGGCTTGGGCAATTCGATCTGCAAACGCAGGAGCTTGAAAGACGGGATAGCGATGTAGACGAGGATCAGGCAAGGGATCAGGATCCACGCCACTTCCAGAAGCGTGTTGTGGGTGAGCTTGGAAGGAACCGGATTGGCCTTCTCGTTGAATTTCACCATCACATAGATCAGCAACCCCAACACAAACAGCGATATCGCGGTGATCACCCAGATCAGGATGTCATGCAGATCACTGATGTCGCGCGCGACTTCGGTCACGGGCGGCTGCATATTCATCTGCCACATGCTTGGCTCGCCGATACCGGCCATAGCAGGCTCAAGAGCGGCAGACGCTGCCAAAACGAGACCGAGCGCGATCAGCGCCAAACGGTTCCAGAAACGGGTCATGATACTTTATTCTCCCAAGCTCATCGGATTTGCACCCGCAACACACTTGTTTCATTCCAGTCTGTCAAAACCACAAAGAAACCGCGAGCGCAACGCAGATGCGATAGAAAATGCACATTTATATTACAAAATGTGCCTATTATCAGTTTCGTCAAGTCAGACTTAGGGTCAGGACGCATTTTTTCTAGGAAGAGAATGGTTGTCCTGTCTCGTCTTGACAACGGCTTTATAGCGTGTTCCCACCTTCTTCCAAGGAATGAGGTTTTTGATCGGTTACCGGACAGGTTTACGGATTTCGGATATTTCCGGATCCTGGAGGTTAGTCGATGTTGAGTTTCCATTTGAATAACAGCTGCGGATCATTTCACATGGCATTTTATAAGCCAATCATTCGGCAATGTATATTGGCGATCGTTACGGCACTCGGTTTTTCGGGTCTTTTTGCCTCGGGATACGGGGTCATGGGGGCTGGTTCTGCACAGGCGCAGGCGGCTTCCGGCGTGACTTTGCGTGGCAATTACGGCGATTGGAGCCTGCGCTGCGAGCCTTATTCTGCTTCGTCCAGCCTATCATCCTCCTCTGTAAATGTCCCGCCCCCCAAAGAAAGTTGTGCACTTTTACAGACATTCGCGGATGAAAAGCGGACCGATCTGACATTGACCGTCATGATTCTGCGGCACTTGGACACCGGCAAGTTCATTTTGCGGGTTCTCGCCCCCTTGAATGTCAATCTGATCCGCCGTCTCGGCCTCAAAATCGATAAAGTCGATCTTGGCCGTGCCGATTTCACCCGTTGCGACCGGATGGGCTGTCTGGCCGACGTGCCGTTTGACGAAATGCTGTTTACCCAGTTCAAATCGGGCCAGATGGGTATTTTCACCTATTACATGGCGGGTCGGGATATGCTTCCCAATGGCGAGGGTGTCGGATTTCCGTTGAATTTGAACGGATTTGATGCTGGCATGCTGGCTATTCCTGAGGTGAGATGACCGGCATGGCCTTTGAGGCCGGATATGATGTAAAATCGCCTTTCAGGCAAAGACGAGCAAAGGGAATGCCCTCGATGAAGGCTTTTAAACCGCAAATGCTGCAAGGATTGCAAATGTTGCAAGGATTGTCTGTCTCCACCCGCCAATTGTGCCAACTGGTGCTGGTTGTCGGGCTTGGTTTGGGCCTGTCGGCTTGTAACAGCCTCGGTTTGGGGAGTTCCTCCTCCAAACCCGCCACCAGCGAGGCCGAGGGTGGCAGTTCGGGCTTTTCGTTCTCCAATATCCTGTATGGCGGCTCGGTTCCGCCCTCGCGGCCTCCCGAGGAGGAAGATCCCGAATGTCCGGCCCCGATCTATACGGCTGATGACAGCGTGATTCGGGTCGGTACAGACTCTGTCCGCCACCAGATTTCCATCGTGAATGTGGCGCGCGAATGCAGCATCAATCAGGGCAAACTGATGATCAATGTCGGCGTGCAAGCCCGTGTCCTGCTGGGTCCGGCAGGCAGTGCGGGCAGCTATTCGACACCGGTGCAGATTGTCATGAAACGCGGCACCAAGGTCGTGGCTTCGCGCACCACGCGCGGCTCTGTCACCATTCCTGCGGGCAGTTCGATGGGCGAGATTGTCGTGGTCGAAAAAGATTTCTCGGTGCCCAAGGACGGTGACGAGCTGATGATCACGGTCAATCTCAAAGGCGGCGAGCCGACAGCCACGCCTGCACCGAAAAAGAAAACCCGCTAACAGCAGGCGGACATCAGCCTGCTTTGCGCCTGTCATGCCATTGGGTGGGCAATGTCACCCAATGCCGGCCTGATTTGGGCTGATGGTTGTCCCCCCACATCGAGCGGTGGATCAAAAGGCCCAAACGCGGATCGGGCTTTCCGGTCAGGCGGGCCAGCGCGGGCAGACATCCGGCTTTCAAACCATCCATAAACGAGCCGCGTGCCGAAAGCCGCATCACGCCGATATCATCGGGTTCGGCCATCGCCAGATGGCTGTTGAGATCGGACAGCCACGGCCCGCCCGGGATCATGCCGGGGGTCAGCACCAGCCACCAATCGGAACGTGCGGCCTGACCGCCCGCCGAAATCAGCGCGTTGCGCGGGCCTTCGCTCACCACCACCTTGCAGCCGGCGGCATCGCTCATCCGCTCCATGGATTCGGAGAGATGCGGCGTCACCAGCACCGCATCGCGGATCACCCCTTCGGCCACGCCGGCCACGCAGGCGCTCAGGGTCTCCAGCAAAGCCGGCTCGTCATGGGTCAGGGGCAGGATAAGGCTGATCATTCTTTTTCCTAACCGATTTCAGGCGGTTTGGCATGCCTAAATAATGGCTTGAAATCCGCTGCGACTCCCTGCATGTTCACTTTATGTTCCATTCACGCGACATCCTGCAAGGTGATCCATGCCGCCCATCAAAATGTCCGCGAAATCCCGTCCGGCTCCACCCGCTCTGCCGCCGCAGGGCTTTTCGGGCTATGTCCATGACGGGATTGACGAAGGAATCGTAGAGTTGCCCGCCCAATCGCTCGTTGCGACGGACCGGCGGCGCGGACGCGGGGCGGTGTCCAACAGTTCGGGGCGGTTCGAGCCTGTCTCGCGGGTGAGCGAGGACGACGGCTGGGACAGCCTGTCGGATCTGCCTGCTTTCAAAACAGTGGTGACGGTTGAAAAGCCCAAAATGATCATCACCCGCAACCAGTCACCCGATATTTCTTTCGACCGTTCGATCAACCCCTATCGCGGCTGCGAGCATGGCTGTGTCTATTGTTTCGCACGGCCCACCCATGCCTATATGGGCCTGTCGGCAGGACTGGATTTCGAAACAAGGCTGTTTGCCAAACACGGTGCCGCCGCTTTGCTGGAACGGGAATTGTCGGTTAAAGCCTATCAGCCGCGCATGATCGCAATCGGCACCAATACCGATCCCTATCAACCGATCGAGCGCGAACACAAGATCATGCGCGAGGTGCTGGAAGTGCTGGCCAAGGCCAATCATCCGGTGGGCATTGTCACCAAATCCGCGCTGGTGTTGCGTGATCTCGATCTGCTGGCCCCGATGGCGGCCAAGGGCTTGGTCAAAGTCGCGCTGTCGGTGACCACGCTGGATGCCAAACTGGCGCGCCAGATGGAGCCGCGCGCCGCCACGCCCGCCAAACGGCTGGATGCCTTGCGCCAGCTCTCGCAAGCGGGCGTGCCGACCATGGTGATGGTGGCCCCGATCATTCCCGCGCTCAACGATGCCGAGATCGAGGATATTCTCGATTGCGCCCGTACCGCAGGGGCGCGGGAGGCCGGTTACGTGTTGCTCAGGTTGCCGCACGAGCTGCGCGATCTGTTCCGCGAATGGTTGCTGGAGCATCATCCCGGCAAATTGCGCCATATCCTGTCGCTGGTTCAATCGACCCGCGGCGGCAAGGATTACGATGCCCGCTGGGGCGTGCGCCAGACAGGCGAGGGCGCCTATGCCGGATTGATCGGCAAACGCTTCCAGCTGGCCTGCCAAAGGTTGGGGCTGAACAAAAACCGCTCGAAATTGCGCAATGACCTGTTTGTGCCGCCTGTGCCGCAAGGCGGGCAGTTATCGTTGTTTTAAACTGTTTTTGGCAGGTGATCGGTCTGTGCTAGAATCATTTTTATGAAAAAGCCTGCGTCCAAACCCAAAACCGTCAAATCCGCCCCCGATTTTACGCGCGAGCAGGCTTTGCTGGCGGCGGGTTTCAAATGGATTGCGGGCGTAGACGAGGTCGGGCGCGGGCCTTTGGCCGGACCCGTGGTGGCAGCTGCGGTGATTCTCGATCCCGACCACCTGCCTTCGGGCCTCAATGATTCCAAAACACTGTCTGCCGCCCGCCGTGACGCGCTCTATCTCGAGATCATGCGCCATGCCCATGTGGCGGTGGCGAGTATTCCGGCCCCTGTGATCGACCGTATCAATATCCGGCAGGCGACCTTGCTGGCGATGGTGCGGGCCGTCAACGCGCTCGCGGTACGGCCCGACCATGTGCTGGTCGATGGCCGCGATGTGCCGGTTTTGCCCTGTGCGGGCGAGGCTTTGATCGGCGGTGACGGCAAAAGCCTGTCGATTGCCGCAGCTTCCATCATTGCCAAAGTCACCCGTGACCGGTTGATGGAACGGTTGTCGGAACATGATCCGCGTTACGGGTTTGCCGCCCATGCGGGCTATGGCACGGCGTTCCATCTGGCGGCTTTGCAGGAATACGGGCCGGGTCCCGATCACCGTCTGAGCTTCGCGCCGCTCAAAAATCGCGGGTTGCAGGACTAACCGATTGTTAACCATAACAAAATTGCGTGTCGGTTTTGTTCGCCCGCAGTCTCATCCTGCCTGCAATCTTTAGCTCCTCTTTACCTTGTCCCGCCATGGTGGGGTCATCAATTCCAGATGGTGACCATGATGACCCAATCCCAGCGCGCGCAGGCCAAATCCAATGTCAGGGCGTTCAAAACGACCCTGAAATCGCACGAGGCCTTTGAAAAGCCCGCGCTGGAGCTGGATACGATCCGCTTGGGGGACTGCCTGAAAGAGCTGGCACAGCTGCCCGATGCCAGCGTCGATCTGGTGTTTGCCGATCCGCCCTACAATCTCCAGCTCGAAGGCGCCTTGTCGCGGCCGGACCACTCTGTGGTCGATGCGGTGGATGATGATTGGGACAAATTCGCCAGCTTTGCCGATTATGATGCCTTCACCCGCGCCTGGCTGAAAGAATGCCGCCGCGTGATGAAGCCCGAGGCGACCTTGTGGGTGATCGGTTCCTATCACAATATTTTCCGCGTCGGCGTGGCGATGCAGGATCTCGGCTTTTGGGTGCTCAATGATATTGTCTGGCGCAAGGCCAATCCGATGCCGAATTTCCGTGGTCGCCGCTTCACCAATGCGCATGAAACGCTGATTTGGGCGTCGCGCTCGCAGCAGGTCAAAAATTACACATTCCATTACGAGGCCCTCAAAGCCGGCAATGAAGATGTCCAGATGCGGTCCGACTGGTTCATTCCTCTGTGCACGGGTGGCGAACGGTTGAAAGACGGGGCAGGCCGCAAGGCGCATCCGACCCAGAAGCCCGAAGGTCTCCTGGCGCGGGTGATGCTGGCGTCTTCCAATGCGGGCGATGTCGTGCTTGATCCGTTTTTCGGCACCGGCACCACCGGTGCGGTTGCCAAACGTCTGGGCCGCCATTTCATCGGGATCGAGCGCGATCCCGATTACGCCAGAATCGCCGCCGAGCGCATTGCGCAGATCGAGCCGCTGGCCGATCCGGTGCTGGCTTTGGGACCGACCCGTCGCTCCGAGCCGCGCGTGCCGTTTGCCAGCCTGATCGAGGCCGGATTGATCACGCCGGGCGATATTGTGTGGGATTCCAAGCGCCGCTATCAGGCCATGGTGCGGCCGGACGGGGCTTTGGCCTATGAGCAGATTATCGGCTCGATCCACAAGATCGGTGCCTTGGCGCAAGGTCTGCCTGCGTGCAATGGCTGGACATTCTGGCATGTCGAGCGCGATGGCCAGTTGCAGCTGATCGACGAATTGCGGCGCGATATGCGGCAAATTATGGCAGCCGCCTGACCAAAACACCATCATTGCGCCCTGAACCGGCCGCAATGCTTTGGCAACCTGCTCCTGTCTCGGGTCTTTGAATATCCGCCGGTCTCCGGTTGGCAAAGGCCCGACGTAACCCTTTCAGCAGGAGGTTAATGCCTATGTCGCTTCTATCCCGGTCTCATGTGAATGCACTCCGCCCCTCGGCCTCTGCCTCGTTAAGGGCAGGAGTTGCGACCCTGCTGGTGCTCGGTTCGGTCGGATTGGCGCAAGCCCAGACCCAGCCGCCCGCCATGCCGGTGCAGCCCGCCCCCGTTCAGGGACAGGTGAATGTGACCGACGAGGCCCGTGGACCACGCCAGGAGCGGATGGGCGAACGCGGCATGATGACCGGCGGCATGCCGTTGATGATGTTTTGCAATGAACAAAACGAATTGTCGCCGCGCTTCATCAAGCGGTTTGAAAAGACCGTACAGGTCAAACCCGATCAACGCGCCGACTTTGATGCTTTGAAGGCCGCTGTCACCAAAGCCGACCAGATTTTCAAATCAGCCTGCCCGAGCAAAACCGAATTGGGCGATTTTTCGCCGACGGCCCATCTGGCCCGCATCGAGAAAACCGCCCAAGCCACTGTGGATGCGATGAAGCTGGTGCGTCCGCCTTTCGACAGTCTATATGGCAAGCTCGATGACAAGCAGCGTGACCGTCTGCGCTGGATGCCGCACGAGGGCGGCGGTTCGCCGCTGGGCTGGATGCAGCGGATGCGCGAAGGAGTGCACCACTTCTTCGATCATGATCGTTAAGCTGGTAACAAACAACAAAACCCTGTCCGGACCCTTGTCCGGACGGGTGATGCCGGAGGTGCAGCATGACACCGCCTTATCACAAGCCGCCGGGCCGGTTTGAAACCATTCAGAGGCTGTCCAGCCCCAGTGTCAGGGCTTTGACCATGACATTGGGCAGCGCCTCGTTTGACAGGGCATGGCGCGGGGTAAAGCGCATGCCCTCGGGAGCCTGTGTATCCAGCGGGGCTCGGGCCACATAGACCCTCAGCACCAGCGGAAAATGGGTGAACACATGCTGGACAGGCGGAAGAACCTGTTTCCAGTTCAAGGCCAGGGGTGCCTGCTCCACATCCTGTGACGGATCACTGGCGTCAGCGTGCCATTCGGTTGTCGGGATCTCGCTCATGCCGCCGAGCAGACCCTTGTCGGGGCGGGTGCGCAGCAAAACAGCACCATCGGCCCTGTGGCATAAAAAAGCCGCACCATAACGGGTTTGTCGGGTCTTTTTCGGGAGTTTTCGCGGAAAAGTCGCTTCGTCACCCTGTTTGGTTGCCGCACAATGGGCGCGTACCGGACACAAAAAGCAGCTTGGCGAGCGCGGCGTGCACAGCGTGGCCCCCAGATCCATCATCGCCTGCGCATAATCGCCCGAACGCTGGTGCGGGGTCAGTTGCCCGGCATGGTGTTTGATGGCAGGCTTGGACAGCGGCAGCGGCTCTTCGATGCGGAACAGGCGGGCAATCACCCGCTCGACATTGCCATCCACCACCACGGCGCGCTGGTCAAAGGCAATCGCCATGATCGCGCTGGCGGTGTAGTCGCCGATGCCGGGCAGGGCTTTCAAGCTGTTGTAATCCTGGGGAAATTGCCCCTGATAGAGCGTGGCGACCTGCTTGGCGCAGGCGTGCAGATTGCGGGCGCGCGAATAGTAGCCCAAGCCCGCCCATGCGCTCATCACCTGTTCTGTCGGGGCCGCAGCGAGGCTTTCGACAGTGGGAAACAGCCGCAAAAACGTCTCGAAATAGGGTTTGACCGCCTGCACGGTGGTCTGTTGCAGCATCACTTCCGACAACCAGACCCGATAGGGGTCGGCCACTTCATGCGGCAAAGCGCGCCACGGCAGCACCCGTCTGGCCCGATCATACCACGCCAGCAACAAGGCGGCATGGCTGTCGGGAGCATGTTTGGACTTTGAGTCTGGGGCGGAAGGCTTTACCATGGGTGTATAGATAGCGTTGCGGGTTGGTTTCGCCAACTCTTGTGCAGAACATTGGTGCATCCTTGGCGATAAAACCCGACCAGAGCAAGACGAGCGGTAAATTCGGCGCCAAACCTCTGGCCGAATTGATCGAAAACGCTTTGCAGCCGATTATGGCAGCGCAGGGCTTTGCCTCGACCGATATCATCATCGGCTGGCCTGAAATTATCGGGGAAAAGCTGGCGGAATTCTCGCGGCCGGTCAAAATCGAATGGCCCAGACGCCGCAGCTATGGCGATGACGGTCAGGGCGGGGAGGCGGCGACGCTGGTGCTCAAGGTCGAAAGCGCTTTTGCGCTCGATATCCAGCACATGCTGCCGGTGCTGATCGAACGGGTCAATGCCCGCTATGGCTGGCGGTGCATCGGCAAGATTGTCATCAAGCAGGGGCCTGTGCCAAGGCCGTCCCATGCGGCCCCGCGCCGCAGTCTTGATCCCGCGATGATCGAGCAAGCCAGCCAGCGGATTGGCGCGATAGAGGACGAAGGCTTGCGCGATGCGCTTGTACGGCTCGGAGCGGGTATTTTGTCCGATAGCCACAAAAAAGACAAAACCGCCTGAAAATAACAAGCAGGAAGCCTTCTCTTGGCAATCCCGGGTTGGGGGATATTGTGTGTCTTTGGTGTGGTTTTTCCTGTCTTTTGTCAAAAATTCCTCTAAAAATGGTTCATGCCGTGCCCATCCCGCTTGCTCTCTGGCGGTCTCTCGTTCATGAGATG
>CAIYZJ010000123.1 GCA_903930675.1 uncultured Hyphomicrobiales bacterium | reverse complement strand
GCCTTGCGCCTTTGTCGAGCTGAAGCCCGGTGCAACGGCCACCGAGGCCGAGATCATCGCATGGTGCCGCAGCCAGTTGGCGGGCTATAAAGTGCCGCGCATGGTGGTGTTTACCGAAATTCCCAAAACCTCGACCGGAAAAATCCAGAAATTCAAATTGCGTGATCTCGCCAAAACGCTCTGATCACGCCGATATCAGCCAATAAAAAACCGCCGGATTGCTCCGGCGGTTTTTTTGTTGGTTGAAGCGGCGGGGAATGTCCCTCGCCGTATCAGCGCCCGATTACGAGGCCAGCTGGCGCAGGACGTATTTCAGGATGCCGCCGTTTTTGAAATATTCGAGCTCATCCAGGGTCTGGATGCGGCACAGCACCGGCACGGTCTTGACCTTGCCTTTGGCGTCCTTGATCTCGACTTCCATCTTCTGGCGTGGCTTCAGGCCTGCGCTCAAACCCTTGATGGTGACGGTTTCGTCACCCTTCAGGCCCAGCGAATCCCAGCTCGTGCCGTCCTCGAAGGTCAAAGGCAGCACGCCCATGCCGACAAGGTTGGACCGGTGGATACGCTCGAAGGATTGGGCAATCACCGCGCGCACACCCAACAGATTGGTGCCCTTGGCCGCCCAGTCACGCGAGGAGCCGTTGCCATATTCGGCACCGGCAAACACCACCAAAGGCACATTCTCGGCCTGATAACGCATCGCGGCATCATAGATCGACATCGGCTCTTTCGACGGATAGTGGATGGTGTTGCCACCTTCGGGCACCGCACCGGCCTTGTCTTTCAGGATGAAGTTCTTGATGCGGATATTGGCAAAAGTGCCGCGCATCATCACTTCGTGGTTGCCACGGCGGGTGCCGTACTGGTTGAAATCGGCAGGGGCGACCTGACGTTCCATCAGATATTTACCCGCAGGCGAAGCCGCCTTGATCGAACCGGCAGGCGAGATGTGATCGGTCGTGATCTTGTCGCCGAACAGGCTCAGGATGCGGGCATTGGCGATATCGGCCACAGGCTTCGGCTCTTTGGTCATGCCCTCGAAGTAAGGCGGGTTCTGCACATAGGTCGAACCCATGTCCCACTTGTAGGTTTCACCGACCGGAGCCTTGACCTTTTTCCAGTTGTTGTCACCGGCAAAGACATCGGCATAACGTTCTTTGAAGATCTTCTTGGTGACGAATTTGTGGATATAGTCGTTGATCTCTTTCGAGGTCGGCCAGATGTCCTTCAGATAGACAGGCTTGCCGTCTTTGCCCTTGCCCAGCGGCTCGGAGGACAGATCCATCTGCACCGATCCGGCCAGCGCATAAGCGACAACCAGAGGCGGGGAAGCCAGATAGTTGGCCTGCACATCGGGGGAGACGCGGCCTTCGAAGTTGCGGTTGCCCGAGAGCACAGCCGCAGCCACAATGCCGTTGTCATTGATGGTCTTGGAAATTTCGACCGGAAGCGGGCCGGAATTGCCGATACAGGTGGTGCAGCCGAAACCGACAAGGTTGAAACCGATCTTGTCGAGATCCTTTTGCAGACCGGAATTGGCCAGATATTCCGCCACAACCTGCGAGCCGGGGGCCAGCGAGGTCTTCACCCATGGCTTGGAGGTCAACCCCTTTGCGGCAGCGTTGCGGGCCAGCAGGCCTGCCCCGATCAGCACCGAAGGATTGGAGGTGTTGGTGCACGAGGTGATGGCCGCAATCACGACATCGCCTTGGCCGATATCGAAATTCTTGCCCTCGACCTTGAAGCGCTTGCCCATTTCGGCGGCTTTTTTGTATTCGGTTTCCATCGCACCGGCAAAGCCCTTGCTGACGTCGCTCAGGGCCACACGGCCTTCGGGACGCTTCGGACCGGCCATGGATGGCACAACCGAACCCAGATCCAGCTCCAGCGTGTCGGAGAACACCGGATCGGGTGTCGCCTTGGTGCGGAACAGGCCCTGTGCCTTGGTGTATTTCTCGACCAGATCGACGCGCGCGGTCTTGCGGCTCGAGGTGGTGAGGTAGCTCAGGGTTTCGGTGTCGACGGGGAAGAACCCGCATGTCGCACCATATTCTGGAGCCATGTTGGCAATGGTCGCGCGGTCGGCCAGTGTCATGGTGTTCAGGCCGGGGCCGAAGAATTCCACGAACTTGTTGACCACGCCCTTTTTGCGCAGCATCTGCGTCACGGTCAGCACCAGATCGGTGGCGGTGATGCCTTCCTTGAGCTTGCCGGTCAGCTTGAAGCCGATCACTTCCGGCAGCAACATGGATTGCGGCTGGCCGAGCATCGCAGCTTCCGCCTCGATGCCGCCGACGCCCCAACCGAGCACGGCCAGACCATTGACCATGGTGGTGTGCGAGTCGGTGCCGACCAGCGAGTCGGGATAAGCGACTTCCACGGTTTCGGTCTTGCCCTTGGCGTTCTTGATCTTCTCTTTCCTGGTCCAGACAGTCTGGGAGAGATATTCGAGATTGACCTGATGGCAGATGCCGGTGCCCGGTGGCACGACGCGGAAGTTGTCGAACGAATCCTGACCCCATTTGAGGAAGCGGTAACGCTCGCCGTTGCGGCTATATTCGAGATCGACGTTTTTCTTGAACGCCTTGGCCGAACCGAATTCGTCGACGATCACCGAATGGTCGATCACCAGATCGACAGGCACCAGCGGGTTGATCTTTTGCGGATTGCCGCCGAGCTTGGTCATGGCATCGCGCATCGCGGCCAGATCGACCACGGCAGGCACGCCGGTGAAATCCTGCATCAGCACGCGGGCCGGACGGAAGGCGATTTCGCGCTCGGTCTTGCCCTTGTTCGACAGCCACTTGCTGACAGCCATGATGTCGTCTTTGGTGACCGTGCGGCCATCTTCAAAACGCAGCAGGTTTTCCAGCAGCACTTTCAGCGAGAACGGCAGGTTTGAAATGCCCTTCAGGCCGTTGGCCTCGGCTTCTTTCAAAGAATAGTAATAATAGGTCTTGGTGCCGACTTTGAGCTTCTTACGGCACTTGAAGCTGTCCAATGACTGGGTCACGGCGGAATCCTTTCGGGTTTAGCGTCCACTGGCCAAAGTGCATCATGCACGCGCCGCCTCGGGAGTGCCCGAAACCCCACGTTGATTAAACGTATCGGCGCAGCCATTGCTTCTATAGAAAATTTATTGCCAAGCCGCTACAGGGACAAAAGTATTCCCTTGAACTTTTTTGCATTTTTATTGACCGGATTATTGTGCAATGCACACATGACCGCACCCGAAGAATGGACCCCATGGAAGTCGGCATCGGGATCGGCTAGGTTGGCGGGCAAGATAAAGGAGTGAGACTGCACATGCTGTTGCGCGCTGAGGCACTGGCCTGTATCCGGGCGGAAAGGCTGCTGTTTTCCGGCCTGTCCTTTGCCAGCGAACCCGGCTGCGCTGTTGCCTTGACCGGCCCTAACGGCGTTGGAAAGTCTAGCCTTTTAAGGTTGATCGCCGGATTGCTGCCCGTGCATGCGGGCACGCTTGCTTTGGCCGGAAGCGCAACAGGTCCTGTTATCGCAGGGTCGGATCACGAGGTTCCGCTCGGCCAGTATTGCCATTATCTGGGCCATCGGGATGCGCTCAAACCCAGCATGAGCGTGATGGAGACGCTGGATTTCTGGCAGGCTTTTCTTGCCCCGCCCCCACCGCAGTCGATGCAACCGGCACAACCTGACGTTTGTGGACCGCGTGCCGGCGCTGTGTCTGGCACGGCAGCGCAATCCGAATCACTTCCCGCCGAATCGTCTCCATTGACAGCCCTGTCCTGTGATACCGCACTTGATCGTGTCGGCCTTTCGCATCTGGCCGATCTCTCGTGCCAGCTGCTGTCGGCGGGCCAGCGCCGCCGCCTCACGCTCGCCCGCCTGCTGGTGGTAGCGCGTCCGCTTTGGCTGCTCGATGAGCCGACCACCGCACTGGATAGCGCCGGACAGGACGTGTTGTGGCAGTTGTGCACGCACCATCTCGGCCATGGCGGGGTGATCATGGTGGCGACCCATGCCCCCCTGCCTGTGCCCAATACACGCCTCGCACTGGATCGGGGGCTCGCATGAGCGGCTGGATCGCCCTGCTCAAACGCGATGTGATGCTGGCCAGCCGTCTGGGTGGCGGCGGCTTTGTCGGCGTGATCTTTTTTCTGTCGCTGGTGGTGCTGGCCCCCTTCGCGCTCGGGCCCGACCTCAATCTGCTGGCGCGGGTCGGCCCCGCTTTGCTGTGGATTGCCGCCTTGCTGGCCACGCTGATCGGCCTCGACCGGCTGTTTCAGGCCGACGAGGAAGACGGCTCGCTCGATCTGATGCGGATGGGCGATATGCCGATGCTGCTGGTGGTGCTGGCCAAAGGCATCGCCCATTGGCTGACCACCGGCCTGCCGCTGACACTGGCAGCCCCTGTTTTGGGACTGTTGCTGGCGATCGAGCCGAAGGTGCTCGGCGTGGTGATGCTGTCGCTGGTGATCGGCACACCGGCCTTGACCTTTATCGGCGCGGTCGGGGCGGCCTTGACGGTCTCCGTGCGGCGCGGCGGGCTGTTGCTGGCGGTGATCGTGATGCCGATGATGATTCCGGTGATGATTTTCGGCGTCGCGACCGCCAGTGCCGCGGCCTCCGACATGATGGATTTCACCACGCCTTTGATGGTTCTGGCGGGCCTGTCGCTCGGCTCGATTGTGGTGGCAAGCCTGATCGCCGCATTGGCCCTTTCCGAAGCGTCGTGAACAGTTTCCGGGCTGATATTAGTCTTTAGTCTTGCATGCCAGATAAAATTCGCTCACATTGATTGGCAAGCAAGCATAGGTTAAACAGATGGTATGGCGTTAAGGCGTGATTGCTGCGTCCGATGCCTTGGAACATGTTTGACACATAGGGATAGAGACAATGGCAAGCAAGAAAGAAGCTGCTCACGCAGAACATGCCTCCGGCATGGATTACCCCGAGCATGAGCGCACCTATAACGGTTTCGTGCATCTGGTCACCTACGGCACCATCGTCGTGGTGGGCATTGTTGTGCTGATGGCCATTTTTCTGGTCTGAGTGATTTGATCGACCGTGATCGAGGCCTTTTCGGCCTCTTTCCCTCTCCTGATCATCGGCCGGATTTTATTGTTTCTGCCTTTGCTGTTCCACCCGATCTCCTAACCAGATGACCCCCTAACCAGATGACCCCCTAACCAGATCCTGCAATCATAGAAGACAAGACGATTGTTGCGCCGATCTTGCCGGAGAGTGCCATGAAAATTGCCGTGATTACCGAAACGGATTCACACGAAACGCGGGTGGCAGCTTCGGCGGAAACCGTGAAAAAACTCGGCGCGCTCGGGGCATCTTTTACCATCGAGAGCGGTGCGGGACAGCGTTCGGGTATTACCGATGCCGATTATGAAGCCGTCGGTGCCACCATAGCCAAAACCGCCAAAGCCGCGTTGAAAGACGCCGATATCGTGCTGAAAGTGCGCCGCCCCAACAAGACCGAGCTCGGCAGCATCAAGAAGGGCGCGGTTGTGTTGGCAATCATGGATCCTTACGGCCATGACGAGGCCCTCAAAGCCATGGCCGATGCCGGAATTTCTGCCTTTGCGATGGAATTGATGCCGCGCATCACCCGCGCACAGGTGATGGACGTGCTCTCGTCACAGGCCAATCTGGCAGGCTATCGCGCCGTCATCGAATCCGCCGAAGAATTCGGCCGTGCCTTCCCGATGATGATGACCGCCGCAGGCACAGTGCCTGCCGCCCGCGTCTTCGTGATGGGTGCGGGTGTGGCAGGCTTGCAGGCCATTGCCACCGCGCGCCGTCTGGGTGCGGTTGTGACCGCCACCGACGTGCGCCCTGCCTCCAAGGAGCAGGTCGAATCGCTGGGTGCGAAATTCGTCGCGGTCGAGGATGACGAGTTCAAACAGGCCGAAACCTCCGGCGGCTATGCCAAGGAAATGTCGAAAGACTATCAGGCCAAGCAGGCCGCCCTTGTGGCCGCCCATATTGCCAAGCAGGACATCGTGATCACCACCGCGCTGATCCCCGGCCGTCCTGCCCCTCGTCTGATCTCCGCCGAGATGGTCGCCAGCATGCGTCCGGGTTCGGTGATCGTCGATCTGGCGGTCGAGCGCGGCGGCAATGTCGAAGGCGTCAAGCCCGGCGAAGTGGCCCATTCGGCCAATGACGTGAAAATTGTCGGCCATCTGAATGTGCCGGGCCGTTTGGCAGCATCCGCCTCGCAGCTCTATTCCAAAAATCTGTTCTCCTTCCTCGAGACCATGATCGACAAGACCAGCAAGACCCTCGCCATCAACTGGGATGACGAGCTGGTCAAGGCAACCAATCTGACGCGGGATGGACATGTGGTTCATCCGCAATTCCGGCCCAAAGAGGCAGCGGCTTCGGCCTGATGGAGGTTTTTATGGCGAGTGATTCATCACAACAGATCCTCGAAAAGGCACAAGCTGCCGCAACGGCGGCCAAACAGGCCGCAACAGCCGCGCAGGCCTATGCCGATCAGCTGGCGCAGACTGCAGGGGTTGCAGCCCATGCCGCCACGGGCGGTGCGATTGATCCTTTCGTGTTCCAGATGGCGATTTTCGTTCTGGCCGTGTTTGTCGGCTATTACGTCGTCTGGTCCGTGACCCCCGCTTTGCACACGCCGCTGATGTCGGTGACCAATGCGATTTCCTCGGTGATCGTGGTCGGTGCCTTGCTGGCTGTCGGTGTCGATGCCGCCAAAGCGGGTGCGGAAGCGCCGCTCTATGCGCAGGGCTTCGGCTTTGTCGCACTGGTGCTGGCCAGCGTGAATATTTTCGGCGGGTTCCTCGTCACCCAGCGGATGCTGGCCATGTACAAGAAGAAGGGCTGACGCCATGAATGCCAATATCGCGGCTCTGCTCTATCTGGTTTCCGGCGGCCTGTTCATCATGGCGCTGCGCGGCCTCTCCTCCCCCGCTACATCGCGGCAGGGCAACTTCTACGGCATGATCGGCATGGGCATTGCCATGCTGACCACGCTTGCCGTTGCTGCCCCCACCACTTTGTCGGGCTGGAGCCTCTTGGTGCTCGGTCTGGCAATCGGCGGCGGCGCGGGCGCACTGGTGGCCCAGCGCATTGCCATGACGGCAATGCCGCAGCTGGTGGCCTTTTTCCATTCGCTGGTCGGTCTGGCTGCCGTGATGGTGGCAGCGGGTGCGCTCTATGCGCCGCAGGCCTTCGGCATCGGGGCTTCGGGCGCGATCAAGGCGGCAAGCCTTGTCGAAATGTCGCTTGGCGTGGCCATCGGCGCGATCACCTTTACCGGTTCGATCATCGCCTTTTTGAAACTCGATGGCCGCATGTCGGGCCGTCCGATCATGCTGCCGCAACGCCATGTCATCAATCTGGCGCTGGCGGGCGGTCTGATCCTGCTGATCGTGTTGTTTGTCACCACCGAAAGCAAAATCCTGTTCTGGGCGATCACACTGGCCAGCTTCGTGCTCGGCGTGCTGATCATCATCCCGATCGGCGGCGCGGATATGCCGGTGGTGGTGTCGATGCTCAATTCCTATTCGGGTTGGGCCGCGGCAGGCATCGGCTTCACGCTCGGCAATATGGCGCTGATCATCACCGGCGCGCTGGTCGGATCCTCGGGCGCGATCCTGTCCTACATCATGTGCAAGGCGATGAACCGCTCGTTTATCTCGGTGATTCTCGGCGGCTTCGGCGGTGAAACGGCTGCAGCAGGCAGCGGCGAAGTCGAGCAGCGTCCGGTCAAGCAGGGCTCGGCCGATGATGCGGCCTTCATGATGATGAATGCGTCAAAGGTCATCATCGTGCCCGGCTACGGCATGGCGGTCGCTCAAGCCCAGCACGCCTTGCGCGAAATGGCCGACACGCTGAAAAAGAACGGCGTCGAAGTCAAATATGCAATCCACCCCGTCGCAGGCCGTATGCCCGGCCACATGAACGTGCTGCTGGCCGAAGCCAATGTGCCTTACGACGAAGTGTTCGAGCTGGAAGACATCAATTCCGAATTCGCCCAGGCCGATGTGGCCTTCGTGATCGGCGCGAATGACGTGACCAATCCTTCGGCCAAGACCGATCCGCAATCGCCGATCTACGGCATGCCGGTGCTCGATGTCGAAAAGGCCAAGACCGTGCTGTTCATCAAGCGCGGCATGGGCTCGGGCTATGCAGGCGTCGAAAACGAACTGTTCTTTCGCGACAATACACTGATGCTGTTTGCCGATGCGAAGAAGATGGTGGACGACATCGTTAAAGCGATGGCGCATTGACCGGCCATCAAGCCTGAAGCAAATCCAATACCCGCCTTGATGGCGGGTATTTTTTTGCCTGCCGTGCGGCTGACAGTCGAGGCGAGGCATGGGCAAGCATCGGGTGGCTCTTGAGCGGACTTGATCGAGAGGGTGGTGCCGAACGGGCCGACAAGGCGGAAAATGACCGCTTGTCCCTATTTCACCCGTGTCAGACCCGCTCGGGCAACCGACTGGTTGCCGTCAATGCCGATGGCCGTCTGATAGGCCTCGACCGCTTTGGGCTTGTTGCCCATCCGCTCATGCACCAGCCCCAACCCTGCCCAGGCATCGGCATTGCGGTTGTTGAGGTTGAGGGCGGCATTGAAATCTTCGAGTGCCAATTGCAATTTGTTGACCTGCGTCAGGCACTGGCCGCGCGCCAGATAGGGGGCGGCAACAAACGGGTTGCGGTCGATGGCGGCATCGAAATCATTGATGGCGGCCTGCCATTGGCTCTGCCGCTGGTAGATTAATCCCCGCGCATGCACGAGTTGCGCCGATTCGGGCTTCAGGCGGATCGCATAATTCAGATCGGCCAATGCCTCGTCGAACCGGTTGAGCGAGCGATAGAGATTGGCGCGGCCCAGATAGGCAGGATCATAATTGGGGTTGGCCGCAATGGCATTGTTGAAATCGGTCATTGCCTGGTCATTGCGGTTGGTCTGCCGCAGGGCAAGGGCGCGATTGGAATAGGCCTCGGCAAAACTGGGGTTGAGCGCAATGGCCTGCGAGAAATCGGCAATCGCCTCTTTGTACTGGCCCGTGCGCGCATAGACCGAACCGCGGGTATTGTAGGCTACAGGATTGTTCGGGCTCTTGGCCACCACTTCGGTCAGCGAGGCGATATTGGCAGCGCTGACTTCCGGGTTATCGTTCTGCACCTCGGCAATGCCCGATGATCCGGTGACACCGCGGGTCAGAGAGCCGATACTGATGCAACCCGAGACCATCAAAGCGGCCGCCGCCGTGGTGATCCACAAAGGCGCCCTTGCCCATGCGCGGGCAGCGGGTGAAGCGTTTGCAAACGAGCCTTGTTGCGATCCGACAGCCATGCCGATCTCCTGTTCCATCAGCATAAAAGCGCCCTGCGGCCTATCAAGACCGGGGCGCCAGAACGTCTTATGTATATCGGCTGGCCATAAAGCGGCCAACCGTCAGGCAAAGCCGAAGCCTACCACTCTGTGGATTAGCGAACGGGCTTTGGCTTTGGAGGCGGCAGCAGGCCTTCGCGCTGCATCTTCTTGCGCGCGAGCTTGCGGGACCGGCGAACGGCCTCAGCCTTTTCGCGGGCGCGCTTTTCCGATGGCTTTTCGTAATGGCCACGGAGCTTCATTTCGCGGAAGATGCCTTCACGTTGCATCTTCTTCTTCAAAGCCTTCAACGCCTGATCGACGTTGTTATCACGGACGAGAACCTGCACGTCGTTGTCCCAAATTCGTTGTTAACAAAAGGAAAGCCTTCGAACCGTTGCCGATTCGAGAGAAGCGAAGCGCTCAACTAGCAGATCAATGCGGGGCTGTCCACCAGTCCTGTGACAATTCATCGGCATTATTTAACTTTTGCCGCTGAATCAGAGGTTTTATTCAGGCGTGACGAAGGTCACATGCCCCATTTTGCGCCCCTTTCGGGCCTCGGCCTTGCCGTAAAGGTGCAAATGCGCCTGCGGATCGGACAGCAGAACCAGCCAGTCTTCGGCCTCTTCGCCGACCAGATTGTCCATCCTCACCCGCCCCAAACGGCTTGCGGACCCCAACGGCCAACCCGCTACAGCCCTGATATGCTGGGCGAATTGCGAGGTTTCGGCCCCTTCGATGGTCCAGTGGCCGGAATTGTGCACGCGCGGCGCAATCTCGTTGACGAGGATCTGCTCATCGCCGCTTTCTCCCACCACAAACATCTCCACAGCCATCACCCCGACATAGCCAAGTGACGAGGCCAAGGTTTGGGCATATTGCAGGGCCAGTTCGGTGGCTTTTCCATCCACTTGAGCCGGAACAAGGGTTTGCGACAGGATGTGATTCTTGTGGTTGTTCTCGCACAGATCATAGGCCGCCACGCGCCCGTCGAGCGCGCGGGCCACCACTACCGAGACTTCGCGGGTAAACGGCACAAAGCCTTCCAGCACAGCCGGAGCCGTGCCCAGTTGCGCCAGCGCGGCGGCGGCATCATCGCCCTCGCGGATCATCACCTGCCCTTTGCCGTCATAGCCGAAACGGCGGGTTTTAAGCACCGCCGGACGGCCCGAGACAGCCAGAGCGGCCTCGAGATCGGTCAGGGAATTGATCTCCCAAAAGGGGGCCAGTGGCAGGCCGAGCGAGGTCAGAAACTGTTTTTCCGACAGGCGGTCCTGCGTAATCGCCAAAGCCTGCGGATCGGGCCGCACCGGACGGCGCGCCGCCAGAAACGCGGCAGTATGGGCCGGCACATTCTCGAATTCATAGGTGATGACATCGACCGCTTCCGCGAACCGTGCCAAAGCGGGCTCATCCGCATAATCGGCAATCGTATGGGCATAGGCCACATCGAAAGCCGGACTGTCGGCTTCCGGCGCAAAGATATGGCAGCGCAGGCCGAACGGGGCCGCGGCCAGCGCCAGCATGCGCGCCAGTTGGCCGCCGCCCAGAATGCCGATGGTCTGTCCGGGCTTCAGCATCAGTGCGCGCCGTCGGAAACCGGATGCAAGGCGATCGAGGCGGTTTGCGCCGCCCGCCATGCCTGCAACCGCGCGCTCAGAGCGGGATCATTCAGAGCCAGCACGGCCACCGCCAGCAAAGCGGCATTGATGGCGCCGGCCTTGCCGATCGCCAGCGTGCCGACAGGAATGCCCGCAGGCATTTGCACAATCGACAACAGGCTGTCTTGTCCCGACAGGGCCTTGGACTCTACGGGCACACCGAACACCGGCAGATGGGTCATAGCCGCAGCCATGCCGGGCAGATGGGCCGCGCCCCCTGCTCCGGCAATCACCACCTGAAAACCCTCGGCAGCAGCCCCTCGGGCAAAGCTGAAGAGCCGGTCAGGCGTGCGATGGGCCGAAATGATCCGCGCCTCGTAAGGCACAGACAATGCCTCCAGCGTCTGGGCGGCATGCTGCATGGTCGCCCAGTCGGACTGGCTCCCCATGATGATGGCAACAGGCTTATTGGCTCCGGTCATGGCCGCATTGATCCCTGAAGACTGTAACAACTAAGCCCATTGCTGAGGCTAGGGCGAGGAAGCGCGGGAGTATAGGCAAGACGGCGGGGGCTGCAAGCACTATCAGCAGGGAATATATAGGTTTTTCGGCTCATATTGCGGCTTTTTCAGCCATTTTCAGCCGACGCACAGGCAGCAGACCTGTCGGGCCCCTGTTTCAGGCGATGATATCGGGTGTCAAACGGTCTTCCAGCTTGGAAATCTGGTCCTTCAGCAACAGCTTGCGCCGCTTGAAACGCTGGATCTGCAACTGGTCGGTGCCGCCGACTTTTTCAAGTGCCGAAATGGCATCGTTGAGATCGCCGTGCTCGACCCGCAGACGGGTCAATTCCGTCTCAAGCTTGTGCTGCTCGTTACTGTCGTTGTCAAAGTCCATCAGGGGCCGTATCACGGTTTGGCGGGTTTCAATCCCAGTATTATCAACGAGTTGACGCGTCAGGGCAAGCAGGGCTGCGCCATCCCCCCAAGCCCCTGTCCAAACGCCCACATCAAAGCGGAGGCTTTTTGTCGAAAAGCCCGCAAATCCCTCTCGACAGCTGTCTTGAATCTGTCACACTGGCTGTGCTGATGATGCAAGCGGAGGATCGGAATGACGATACAAGCCCATCTTGCTACGTTGCAGAAACGTCACGAAGCACTCGAACGTGACATTGAAACAGCCATGGCCCAGCCTGGCAGCAGCGATCTGAAAATCACCGAATTGAAACGCAAGAAACTGGCTCTCAAACAAGAGATGGAGCGGCTTCGACATCAAAACGGCACGCCGCCGACGGTTCATTGAGCAAAAACCCACTGAAACCAGTCAAGCGAGCCCTGTCTTCCGACGAAGGTAGACTTTGACCAATGACCCTATTGAAAAACCATCCCTGGCCCCGCCAAGGATGGTTTTTTATGGCCTGAACCTGCAACGCCTCAGTTGAGCAAGGGCGACCATGCCGGATCGGAGGCAAAGCCCGGGGTCGGCACCGGCACTTCGACGCGTCCGGTAATATCGACCATGAACAGACGCGGACCCGAACTGCCGCCCGCATCGCGGAAGAACATCAGATAACGGCCATTGGGTGCCCATGTCGGGCCTTCATTGTGGAAGCCTTCGGTCAAAATACGTTCGCCCGATCCATCCGGTTTCATGATGCCGATGGCGAAGCTGCCGCCCTTTTGCTTGGTGAAAGCGATATAATCCCCGCGCGGTGACCAGACAGGGGTGGAATAGCGGCCCTCGCCGAAGGAAATCCGCTTGGCAGGTCCGCCGGTAGCCGGAATCACATAGATTTGCTGGGTGCCGCCGCGGTCGCTTTCAAAAACGATCCGCTGGCCGTCCGGCGAATAGGACGGCGAGGTATCGATTGCGCTGGCATCGGTCAGTTTCATGGTGGCGCGAGAGCGTAAATCCATCGAATAGAGATTGGAAATCGCCCCTTGGGCCAGTGACATCACCACCTTGTGCCCGTCGGGCGCGAAACGCGGTGCGAAGGTCATGCCGGGGAAGTTGCCGACCACTTCGCGCTGTCCGGTTTCGATATTCATCAGGGTCACTTTGGGATCATTGCCGCCAAAGGCCATATAGGCGATGTCCTGCGACACGGGCGAGAAGCGCGGGGTCACCACCAGCTCGTCGCCTTTGCTGATATAGCGCAGATTGGCCCCGTCCTGATCCATGATGGCCAGACGCTTGATGCGCTTGTCCTTGCTGCCCTGCTCGTCGACAAACACGACGCGGGTATCGAAGAAGCCCTTTTCACCGGTCAGGCGCGAATAGATCGCATCGGCGATCATATGGGCGACACGACGCCAATTGTTGGGGTCGGTGAAATATTGCTGGCCGGTCAATTGCTGGCCCGAAAAAGTGTCCCACAGCCGGAATTCGGTTTTCAACCGGCCAGACGGATCACGCGTCACCCGCCCGGTTACCAGAGCCTGCGCATTGATGACCTTCCACGAGTCGAATTTGGGCGTCACATCGGGGCTGGAATTTTTCTCGATGAACGCGGCTTTGTCGATCGGCAGGAAAATACCGGACCGCTTGAGATCATTGGTGATCACCGCCGAAATCTGCGGGCCGAGATCGGTGCCGATGAAATCGCTGACCGCAATCGGCAAAGGCTGGAAATTGCCTTTGTCGAGCGTGATGGTGATTTCGGCTTGCGCCTGCGTACCCAGCATGAGGCAGGCCAGCAAGGCCAGCCAGATCCGGCGCAGTGGCAGGGCCATCGAGGACAAATGATGTGAGATCATGGGTGTCATCCGAAGTTGGGTCATCCGAGGATATCCTTGGGATCGAAAATCACGGTCGTGTCTTTCCAGTCATTGTGGAAAGGCGCGAATTGGGCAGGAATTTTGAATGGCGAACATTTGCGGATCGCCCGCATTGCACTGTCGGCCATCGCCCTGAAAGCAGGCGATGACTGGTCGTTCATCACCACGGGCTGGCCAACCACCGAGCCGTCGGGCTGCAGGTTGAACTTGATCATCGGTTTGAGCGTATGGCCGTCCATCACGCCCGCAGGCGGGCTCCAGCATTGCGAGAGCTGGTCCTTGATCGCATCGCCGAACTGGCCCTTCTGGCTCGGATTGAGCTTGGGGCCCGTGGCATTGGGCGCGCCCAGCGAGGCGGTCTTGTTGACTTCCGCCCCCGTTGACGCAGCCATGGCGGGCTTTTCCTTCGACTCCAGCATCTTCTTGATGTCATTGGGGTTGAAGGGCTTGGTATTGGGGTCGGATTTGGGCTGGGCGGGCTTGTTCTGCTCGATCAGCTTGGCGAGCTGCGTCGGGTCGAGTTTGGGCTGTTCGGGCTTGGGCGGCTCGGGCTTTTTCTCGGGCTTGGGCGGCTCGGGCTTGGGTGGTTCCGGCTTCTTCTCGGCCTTCAGCAAGGCCTCGTCCTTCACCTCTTCCTTGGGTTGGGGCTTGGGCGGTTCGGGTTTGACGGGTTCGGCCGCTTTGGGCGGGGTTGGCGGGGTCGGTTTGGTTTCCGGCTCGGTGGACGGCGGACGCGACGGCGGGGTCACGACATCGCGCTTGTCCAAAGCCGAATCCGGCTTGGTCTCGGTCACCGCCGCCACCTTGTCGGCGCGCGGCTTGGGATCGGGCTTGGCCTCTTTGGCGGATTTTTCGCCTTTGGCAATCTGGTTCGGCTCATCGGCATTGACGATTTCGACCGGCACCGACTCGCTCATCTCCTCGAATTTGGGCGGGGTCGAAAACGCAACCAGCGTCGCCACGATACACAGGACATGTATCGCGCCGGAAACAGGTAGACCGGGTTCTGACCAATTGATCGCCACGTCCGATCCGCTTCCCTATTTTTTCTGTTCCGGTTCATTCACAAGGGCGATTTTCTTGTAACCGGCCGCCGTGATCATCCCCGTCAATTCGGCCACGCGGCCATAGGGGACGGCTTTGTCGGCCCGTACAAAAATCCGTTCTTCGACGCCGGTTTTGGCAATCGCCGCCAGCCGCGCCACCACATCCTCGGAGGCCACCGCCTGCTCCATCAGATAGATTTTGCCGTCGGTTTTCAGCGAGATGGTCAAAGGCTGCTTGTCGATATTGAGCGGTGATGCCTTGGTCTGCGGCAGATCGAGCGGCACGCCTGTCACCATCAACGGCGCAGCCACCATGAAGATGATCAGCAAGACCAGCATCACGTCGATAAAGGGGGTCATGTTGATGTCGGACATCGGGCGATGCTTGCGCCCGCCGCGTCGTCTGCGACCGCCCGAACCACCACCCCCGCCTGCTGCTGCCATGGCCATCAGACGCGTTCCTTATTCGGCTGCAATGCGTTCGTCGATCTGCCGCGAGAGTATGGCAGAAAACTCGTCGGCAAATCCTTCGACCCGCGCTTGCTGCTTGGCGGCTTCCGCCTGCAGCTTGTTATAGGCAATCACCGCAGGGATGGCGGCAAACAGGCCGATGGCGGTGGCAAACAATGCTTCGGCAATCCCCGGTGCGACAACCGCCAGCGAGGTGTTTTTGGAGGCGGCAATCGAGCGGAACGAATTCATGATCCCCCCACACCGTGCCGAACAGGCCGATAAAGGGCGAGGCCGAACCGATGGTGGCCAGCACCAGCAATTTGGATTCAAGCCGCTCGACCTCGCGCTGGATGGTGACATCCAGCACCTTGTCGAGCCGCTGGGTGAGATTGGTTACGGCGCGGCCGGAAT
>CAIYZJ010000122.1 GCA_903930675.1 uncultured Hyphomicrobiales bacterium | reverse complement strand
CTGTTGCTCCGTTATGCAGAGGCACGATCCAATCTGGGAATGAGGAGAAGTTGAGCCATGCTTGATTTCGATCTCATGATGGAAGTCTTGCCTAAGCTTTGGCAAGGCGTAGGAATGAGCGGCCGGCTTTCCATGTTGATTCTCCTTCTCGCCTTTGTCCTGGCCATTCCGCTCGCTTTCGCCCGCAATGCAAAAAATCGGATTCTGTCTGTTCCTGCGAACGCCTATATTCTTTTTTTCAGGGGTACCCCTGCTTTGATACAGGTCTTCCTTGTCTATTACGGCACAGGGCAATTTCCATGGATCCGTTCGTCAATGGCCTGGACTATTTTGCGTGATCCGTTCTGGTGCCTCATCATTGCTCTCGGCATGAACGGTGCGGCCTATAGTGCCGAATTATTTGCAGGTGCCATGCGGAATGTCTCCCGAGGTGTTGTCGAGGCGTCACGCGCGCTTGGACTAAGCTGGTATGCGACTGTCAGAACAGTGATTTTCCCGATCGCCTTGCGATCGGCATTACCTGCCTATAGCAATGAAATCATCTTGACGGTCAAAGCGACATCTCTAGCCAGCACGATTACCATTATGGATTTAACAGGAATGGCCCGTCTGGAAGTCGCTAGGACCTATGCGCCCTATGAGGTCTTTCTAACCGCCGCAGCAATCTATGTCGCAATAACAGCTTTGCTGACACAGGCGCTCAAGCAGTTGGAGCGGCGTGTGATTAAACATTGAAATTCGGATAATAGGATATGTGGTTGTTATGATGAACAATGCATCGTGGGTTCATGTAGGTGTGGCACATGAACCAATGGTCAGTATTCATGATTTGAATAGATGGTAAGAGTTTTTTGTAGAAAAGGGAATTGGTTTTGTGCCCGGCAACTTGATTGACAGCATAATCAAATCGATCCGGCTCAAGGCGGGCGGTTTCATTGTAACCATTTACGGCGATGTGGTGGAACCGCGCGGCGGGCATTTGTGGATAGGCAATCTGATCGAGAGCTGTGCCAGCGTCGGCATCAGCGAGAGTCTGGTGCGCACGGCGGTGTCGCGGCTGGTGGCGGCCAACCGGCTCAACGGTGAGCGCGAGGGACGGCGTAGCTATTACCGCCTGTCCGATTCCGCTCAGACCGAATTTCTGCTCGCCGCCTCGCGGATTTACGGACGCCGCCCCCGACAGGACTGGTGTTTCATCTGGCTGGCCGATACCGGCCAAGAACCGGCTTTGGCACATCTGGAGCTAGCGGGCTTTCGCCGTTTGGCTTCGAATTGGTTTCTGGGTCCGCAGGCGCATCTGCCGCCGCAAATCAATGCCGTCATGTTCGACGCGCAGACGCAGGCGCCGCGTGCGATGTTGCAGGCCATGGCCGCGACCCATTGGGATCTGGCTCCCTTGGCCGAGGCCTATCAGGCCTTTGTCGATGGTTTTGCCCCTGTGCTGCAACGTCTCGGCGACAGCGGTGATTTTTCATCTTGTGAAATGCTGCAACTGCGCCTGTTGCTGGTCCACCAGTTCCGGCAGGTGGCCTTGCGTGATCCCGACTTGCCCGATCAGGCACTGCCCGATGTTTGGATCG
>CAIYZJ010000121.1 GCA_903930675.1 uncultured Hyphomicrobiales bacterium | reverse complement strand
GCTTTCACAGCGGCCTATTATGCCGTCAAAGACCGTGTCGGTGCCTTGCTGGCACTTTGAGACGGCTTGAACCGGCGTCCTGATCACAGATTTGACCGATCCTTCCGGCCATCATCACTACCCCGTCGGCCAGACGACGGAAGCAGTGTGACCGCGCGTCAGTCCATCAGGATCGGCACGATGAGTTTATAACCGTATTTGCGCACGGCTTTGATGGCGGGTGTGTCGCCGCCGACCTCTGCAATTTTGCGTCGCAGATAGGTCATCCGTACTTCCAGACTGGAATCGGAAATCGTATCGGCTTCGCCGACCAGATTGGCGATGATCTGCCAGCGTTCAAGAACCTGGCCGGGTGCAATCATCAAGCTGCTGAGCATCAGAATTTCCGATTGGGTCAGCATGACCTTGCCCAAAGGGCCCGTCAGCGTCATGCGCTGCCCGTCCAGCCGCAATAAATCGACCTGCTTCTCCTGATCCTGTCGGGTGCGGCGGGCAAAGGCGGTGATGACCGCCAGCAATTCCTCCGGATCCACGGGTTTCGACAGATAGAAATCGGCGCCGCTGTCATAGCCCGTCATTTTATCACTCAGGCTGCTGCGGGCTGTGGCCATCACAATGCCGACACGCGGATGTGCGTGGCGGATGCGGCGGGCCAGACTGAGACCATCCTCGCCCGGCAGATTGAGATCGATCACATAAAGATCGGTCAATGCGTGCTTTTGCTCGTCATCGACATCTTCGGCACAGAAAAATCCAGACGCCCTGTGCCCGTTCTGGCACAGAAGATCGACCAGAATTTCACGCAAAATATCGTGATCTTCGACAACGACAATGTTCAACCCTGTTGTCATGTCTAAAACCCCACCCCTGCAGACAGCCAGACGCGGTCAAGCTGTTTGGTGCCGTCCTGATCATGCCCATCGGGTTTGGGCAATGGATTGCTGCCGATCCGGTGCGCCCATGTCAGCTTGATGGTGGAGTTGTAATCGCCCCGCCAGATCAGCGACAGACCAAGACCTTTGTAATACAACACATTTTTGACAGGCGCGCCAGAATAGTGGTTGTCGGTGTTCTGCTGTACCAGCCCCGTATCGATAAAAGCGACCGCTTCTAAACCATAAGGGAGTTGCTGGCGCGCCTCCACCGTAGCCGTTATACCGGAACTGCCGCCGCCCTCGCTCGACGGATAGGCCCTGACGCCTGACGAGCCACCCAGAAACAGCTTTTCCGAAGAATCCAGATTGTTGAAGGCATATTGGCCCGTGACATTGGCAAACAGTGTCAATCCCTCGGTCACGGTCTGGCTGCGCGATGCGCTGGCCTTGAACTTGGAAAAGCTCCCTTGCGTATGGGCTGCCGCCGCATCGCTGGCCTTGTTGGGCGAACCATCGAGATCGACACGCCCCAGAGAATAGCTCATCGAGGCGGTGTTGACGCCGCCGCCGCCCAGCTGGTCGAAATGGTTGGCTGTCAACCCCGCACTGACCGCATCGGTACGGTATTGGCTGGTGGTGATATGATTGCCCAGATTGTCGAAACTGCGGCCATCATAGCCAAGCGTGGCATACAGGTTGAACGAGCGGGTGCGCAGCAAAGGATGGTTCAATTCCAGCCCGACCGTG
>CAIYZJ010000120.1 GCA_903930675.1 uncultured Hyphomicrobiales bacterium | reverse complement strand
CTGAAGTTGATGGCCGTGCATGGCGGTGGTTATCTGCCGGGCTATTCGGGCCGCATCGACCACGCCTGGGGCGCGCGCGATGACAGCCATGCGCAACTGCCTTTGCCTCCGACCACCTATCTGCGTCAGGTCTATCTGGATACGGTGGTGTTCTCCTATCACCAGCTGGCTTATCTGATCGACGTGTTCGGTCCCGACCGCATTCTGATGGGAACCGATTATCCGTTCGATATGGCCGAATACAATCCGATCGGCCATGTTGCCGGTGTCGGCCTTGATGATCGTGATTTCCATGCCATTACAGGCGGCAACGCAGCCCGCTTGCTGGGCCTGAAGCTGTAAGCCTACTCTTGCCCGTCAGGGCCCTGCGCTTTGCGGATCGCCGTGGAACGGGTTTTCACGGCGGTCCCGAACACACTGGAAATCCCCTCCAGAAAGACATCCAGCGCATTGGAGATCGCCCGGTTCTTTTGTTCGAGCACGGGTGAATCATAAATATGCTTGCGCACGCCGTAATAAAAAATTCCGCCATGCAGCAACCACGCCAGTTCCAGTTCGGCAGGGGCTGGCTCGTGTGCGGGTAATCCGGCTTCGTGGCGGTACTCCTCGATGATGCGGGTCAGAATCCGCGTCTCGACGATGCTGACATACCATTTGTTGATGGCAGCCCCTTTGAGCCCCGAAAACAGATAGATCCTGATCCAGTCGCGGTTGAAAATCGCATCGGTATAGGCATCGTAGAAATGCTGCAGCCGCTCGCGGATCGGGCGGGTGCGGTCTCCCAGCATGTCGTCCCATTCGGGCTGCCAGCGGTCGAGATAGACGCGCTTGTAGACCTCGCGGATCAGATCGTCCTTGCTCGGGAAATAGCGATAGAGCAGTGGCTGGGTGACGCCGAGCTTGCGGGCCAGCTCGCGGGTGCCCGCATCAAATCCTTCTTCGGCAAACAGACTGGTGGCCTTGCGGATAAAATCCTCGCGGCGTTGGGCCGGTGACAGCCGCCGTTGTTTTGACGAGGCCTCATGCCCGGTCAGCGCGTCGACGGTTGGCAGATCGGCAGCGGCAATGCTGTTGAGTTTGAATTCTTCATCCATACCCGCTGCATATCCTGTTTTGTTTGGGTTGTCAGTCAGACGAGATTGGCAAAAGCGCCGAAGGCCCCGCGGCTGAACAGCAGAGGATCGCCCTGATGGTGGTTATAGGCTTCGACCGCGCCGAGGAAAATCACATGGTCGCCGCCATAATAGCGATAGGAATTGCGGCATTCGAACTGCGCCAGCACACCGTCGAGCTTGGGCGCGCCGCCCAGTCCGGGCTGCCATGTCATGCCGGCAAATTTATCCTCGGAGGGACGGGCGAAATGCAGGGCGATATCGGATTGATCCTGTCGCAGCACATTGATGCAGAAATGCGAGGCATCCTGAAACGCCTGCATGCTGGGCGAATGGTTGACCAGACTCCACAAGACCAGAGGCGGGTTGAGCGAGACCGAGGAAAAGGAATTGGCTGTCAGGCCCACTTTGCGGCCATCGGCCCCCACGGTGGTGATCACGGTCACGCCGGTGCCGAAGCAGCCGAGTGCGTGGCGGAAATCACGCGGATCAAACCCTTCCGGCAGTTTTTCGGTACCGGTCGGGCTGGTGGACGTTTCGGTCTTGGACATGGTTTTACTCACAGCGTCGGGTTTTCTGAGGGAAGGCCTAACGCAACCCGGCCAAAATTGGAGCCGGCAACGTCGAAATTGAAAGCAATATGGGCATTGACCGCATGGGCATCGCGGAACTGCTTTTCCATCGGCAGCAGACGGGACAGGCCACCCGCGCCGCTGGCCGAAAACAGAATCGAAACCGCTTCGGTGCACAGATTGACAGAGAAGGCACCATCGCGCCGATAGCGTGTTTTGGTCAAGAGATCGGGGATGATGCCCTTGCGGCAATCTTCCATCGCATTGATGCAAATCGACCGCATGATATCGCGGCCGGTGTCGATGCGGGCAGCGGCCGAGGCGATTTTGATCTGGGTGGACTGGAAGTCACTCAGCTTGGCGCGGTTATATTGCGAGGCGCGGTTGCGCGAGGAGGCCAGATAATTCTCCAGACAGACTTCGGCATTGCCAAGTGCGATGCCTGTCAGCACGAAGGCGAACAAGGCAAACACCGGCAATTGGTAAAGCGCTCCGGGATTGACCGCACTGCCCGGCGTCGGCCCGCCTGCAATCGCGCTGACAGCCAGTGTCATGTCATCGGGCACAAAGGTGCTGCCGATGATCACATCATGCGAGCCGGTGCCTGCCAGCCCCATGGCATTCCAGTTGTCGAGCGTCTCATAGGCACTTTCGGGCACCAGAAAGACACGCATCTCGGGCGCATCGGCATCATCATCGGGCGTGACAATGCCTGCCAGCATGTTCCATGTGCTCGGATTGACGCCGGAGGAAAACGGCCAGCGGCCCGACAATTCATAGCCGCCTTTGACCTTTTTGGCCTTTCCCGACGGAAACACGAAGGAGGAGGCAATCAGCACATCGGGATTGTCGTTCCACAACAAATCCTGTGCGGCCTTCGGAAACATGCCGAGCATCCAGTGGTGGCTGCCGAGATTGGCGACATTCCATGCCACGGCCGGATCGCCGTGGGCGATGGCGGCGGCAAAGTCGATCAGCCCGACATAATCGAATTCCGAACCGCCCACACGTTTGGGCTGCAAAATGCGGAACAGGCCCGCCTCATGCAGATCCTGCTCGGTCTGGACCGGCAGGCGGCGCAATTGCTCTGTCTCTGCCGAACGGGCTTTCAAGGTGGGCACCAGCGCGCGGGCACGCTCCAGCATGGCCTCGTAATTATGGATATCACTGCCGGACGCGCGGGATTTGGCAGCACGATCGAGATGAATGACAGTATCGGACATAGACACTTCCTCGTGGATCTTGTTGGCTCGCAATCGGGAGACTAAACGGGTTATTGCCCTTGACGGCTACGGTATGTCATGCTCGACCATAGACACAAAGGTATTTAAATTTATCGACCGATAAATTAACAGACGAATCCCGCAGGTTCAAGTCCCCGCCGTGTGAAAAAAAGTTCAATAAAAAATGGCATCGGGCGCACTTGGAGGCTTGCAGAGGCGATTCAAGCCCTATAGTTATTTTTCAGATGATAAATAACAATCGATCATCGGGCAAGTCGTTACGGATCCAAAGCGGATCTGTTGCAACAAAGCCTGCAAGATAGCGACAAAGTGGATCGTTAAACCAGAGGGAGAGACCGATGCGTAAACCAGTCAACCGCGCAGCGATTATGGAAGCGGCAGAAAAATTATCGAATTGGGGCCGTTGGGGCAAGGAAGACCAGATCGGCACCTTGAACAACGTATCGCCCGAGGACATTGTCAATGCAGGCAAACTGATCAAAAAGGGCAAGACCTTCTCGCTCGGCCTGTCGTTGAAGGAGCCGATCCAGTCCGGTCTGTTCGGCGGTCGCTGGAACCCGATCCACACCATGCTGGCCACCGGCACCGATGCCGCCGCAGGCAATCAGGACGAGCCGTTCCCCTATCTGCGCTATGCCGATGACGCGATCAACATGCCCTGTCAGGCCTCGACCCAGTGGGACGCTTTGTGCCACATCTTCCTCGACGACAAGATGTATAACGGCTTCGACGCCAAGCTGGTCGATGCGCGCGGCGCCAAAAAGCTCGGGATCGAGCATACCCGTGACAAGATGGTCGGCCGTGGTGTGCTGCTCGATGTGGCGCGCTGGAAGGGCGTTGCCTCGCTCGATGACGGTTATGCCATCTCCAATGACGATCTCGACGGTTGCGCCAAAGCGCAGGGTGTCGAAATCCGCAAGGGCGATTTCGTGATTGTCCGCACCGGCCATCAGGAGCGTTGCCTCGCCAAGGGTGACTGGGCGGGCTATGCGGGCGGCGACGCCCCCGGTCTGGCCTTCGAGACCTGCTACTGGGTCCGCGAAAAAGACATTGCTGCAATCTGCACCGATACTTGGGGTTGCGAAGTGCGCCCGAACGAGACCAACGAGGCCAACCAGCCGTGGCATTGGGTTGTCATTCCCGCCATCGGCATTTCGATGGGCGAAATCTTCTACCTGAAGGAATTGGGTGAGGATTGCGCGCAGGACAAGGTCTACGAATTCTTTTTCTCGGCCCCGCCACTGCATCTGCCCGGCGCAGCCGGTTCGCCGATCAATCCGCAAGCTATTAAATAAAAACCAGCCATTCAATAATCTATGATCAAATGACAAAGCCTGCCCGAAGCGTTTTCGGGCAGGCTTTTTGTTGCGTAAAACTTATTCAGCCGTCCAGCCGCCGTCGACCAGCAGAGCGGTGCCGGTGACCAGAGCCGAGGCGTCGGACGCCAGAAACACCACCGGACCCATCAGATCCTCGATCTCGCCCAAGCGGCCCAATTTGATCTTGGCCAGCACGCTGGCTTTGAAGCTCTCATTGGCAAAGAACGGCTTGGTCATCTCTGTCAGGATGAAGGTCGGGCAGATCGTGTTGACGCGGATGCCCTGCGGCCCCAATTCGATCGCCAAGGCTTTGGTCATGCCTTCCATCGCGTGTTTGGAGGCGCAATAGATGGTGCGGCCTTGGCCGCCGACATGGCCCATCTGCGACGAGATGGTCATGATGGAGCCTTTGATGCCCGCTGCCACCATGCCGCGCGCGACATTGCGGGCCACGAAATAGGCGGCACGGACATTCAGACCCATCACGGCATCGAAATCATCCGCCTCGACCTCGATCATCGGCTTGGGCCGGTTGGTTCCGGCATTGTTGACCAGCACATCGAACGGACCAGCCGCTTTGATCATGGCTTCGGAGGCGGCCAGATCGGTCACATCCATCACCAGCGCCTCGGCCTTCAAACCCTTGGCGCGAAGGGCTTCGGCTCCGGCCTCGATCTCGTCGCGGCTGCGCGCCGCCAGCACCACATGTGCGCCCGCTTCCGCCAAAGCGACCGCAGCGGCCAGCCCGATGCCACGACCGGCACCGGTCACCAGAGCCTTGCGGCCATCGAGCCGGAAGGAGGGGGTTTTCGGCAGCCCGCTCATTGAGCCGCTCCGCCGTACGGCACGTTCTGGCCACCATAGCGGCGCACCCGCACATTGGCCTGTTCGGCATGGCCGACAAAGCCTTCCAGCAGGCACAGGCGCGAGCAATAGGCGCCGATTGTGGCCGAGGCCTCGTCGGTGGTCACCTTCTGCCAGGTGCAGGTCTTCATGAATTTACCGACCCACAGCCCGCCGGTATAGCGCGCGGCCTTCATGGTCGGCAGCGTGTGGTTGGTGCCGATCACCTTGTCGCCGAAGGCAACATTGGTGCGCGGACCCAAAAACAGCGCGCCGAAATTGCGCATATTGTCGCGGAACCAGTCATCGCGGTCGGTCATCACCTGCACATGCTCGGAGGCGACGAAATCGGCCTGTGCGAGCATTTCCTCGTAGCTGTCGCAGACAATCACTTCGCCGAAATCGGTCCATGCCTGCCGTGCCACATCGCCCGTCGGCAGGATCGTCAGGATCCGCTCGATTTCGGCCATGGTTTCACGCGCCAGCTTTTCGGAATTGGTGATCAGCACGGCGGGTGAGGTCGGGCCGTGTTCGGCCTGTCCGAGCAAATCTGTGGCGCAGATTTCCGCATCCACGGTTTCATCGGCAATCACCAGTGTTTCGGTCGGGCCTGCGAACAGGTCGATGCCGACGCGGCCATAGAGCTGGCGCTTGGCTTCCGCCACAAAGGCATTGCCCGGTCCGACCAGCATATCGACCGGCTTGACGCTCTGGGTGCCCAGAGCCATCGCGGCAACCGCCTGCACACCGCCCAAAACCAGAATTTCATCCGCGCCACCCATGTGCATGGCCGCGACAATCGCCGGATGCGGACCGCCCTGATGGGGAGGGGCCGAGGCAATCACCCGATCCACGCCTGCCACTTTGGCCGTGACAACCGACATATGGGCCGACGCCACCATCGGATAACGCCCGCCGGGCACATAGCAACCCACGGCCTGCATCGGCACATTGCGATGGCCGAGAATCACACCGGGCATGGTTTCGATTTCCAGATCTTTCAGGCAGGCCTTTTGGGCTTGCGCAAAATTGCGAACCTGTGTCTGGGCAAAGGCGATGTCTTCGAGATCGCGAGGGGCAACCCGATCCATCGTCTCCCTGATTTCCTTGGGAGAGAGGAAAAACTCTTTTGGCTCCCAGCCGTCGAACTTTTTCGACAGATCGCGGATCGCCGCATCGCCGCGCGCTTCGACATCGGCCAGAATGGTTTCGACGGTTTCGCGGACCTGACGGTCGTAATCTTTGCGGGCTTGGGCATCTCTGCCGTGTTTGAGATGGCGTGCCATGGGACTTCTCTCCGGTTGAACGTGTTTTTGATTAAAGTTGAGGTTGAAGTAGGGCGAATGGTCCCGACTGGCAAGAGCCGCGGAACGGTTCGACATCAGTCGGATAGGTGAAAGGTCAGGGCTCCGCAGGTGACCAGTGCGAGGGCCAGCCATTTCATCGGTGAAATGGTGACGCTTTGCAGCCCCCACATGCCGAAACCGTCGGCGGTGATCGCGCCGATCAGCTGTCCGGCAATGACCGATAACAGAAACACCACGCTGCCGGTGCGCGGCACCACGATCAGCGCGCCGATCACGAACACGGCTCCGGTGATGCCGCCGATCCATGCCCACCACGGGGCTTCGGCAATCGTCTCCCAACTCGGCAATTGCCGGACGGTGACAAGGGCAAACACAAACACCAGCAACACGCTGGTGCCGATCGAATAGAGGGCAGCGAGCGCGGGGGCTCCGAGGCGGCGGGCCGCTTCGGCATTGACAGGGGCCTGCCACGTCAGAAACAGACCCAACATCATGCAAAACAGGATCAGAACGATCTTTTCGGTGATGCCGGACATCGGGTCTTTCCTGATCAATGGGTCAGATTTGCGGGGCGCCGGGTTGGCGCAGCGGGTGGGAATCCATGAAAGCCGGATTGGCAAAGCAGGTCTCGCCCAGGGCCTTGACGGCAGGATAGGCTGCCAAATCCATTTTGAACAATTGCGCCGAGATCATATGTCCGGCAATGCCGATATCGGCAATACCCGGTGTGGTGCCGACCGCATAGGGGCATGGAGGACGCTTTTTCAGCATGGTTTCATAGGTGTTGAGACCGCGTGCAATCCAGTGGGTGGCCCAGAGGTCGATGGCGGGGCCATCGGCACCGAAATTCTGGCCCAGATAACCGCGCACACGCGGCACGATCAGCGGATGCGCATCGGCAATATTGACCATGGCCAAAGCCCGCGCATAGGCCCGATCCGCCGGATCTTTGGGCAGCAAAGGCGGTTCGGGATGGGTTTCATCCAGATATTCGATGATCGGCAGCGACTGGAAAAAGCTGTGGTCGCCGTCGACCAGTGTCGGCACGGCATGTTCGGCATTGATCGCGCTATAGTCGGATGAAAACTGTTCACCCGACAGGATATCGACCGAGACTTCATCAAACGGCAGATGTTTGAGGCGCAAAGCAGTGCGGACACGGAACGCAGCAATCGAACGCCAGAACCCGTAAAGTTTGATGGCCATGATGTTTCTCTCCATGATTTTGTTCAGTCCAGCCAACCCTGCTTTTGCGGGGATGACAAGCCCTGTGCATGCGGATGCGCCGCGCTGTCAAAGCATAGCTGGTGCAAAAACGGCTATGGCTGGCCTAACTCTGGCCGTCGGTGCCCGCGCCGCAGACAATGATGCAGACATGCTGGTCTGGCGTGACCTTGACCGCACCGGTCTGCAAAGCGGCCAACGTGGCCGCGCCTGACAGATCGGCGGCAATGCCGCATTCGAACCACAGACTGCGGGCCGCATTGGCCATATCGTCATCGCTGATCAGCACGACATCGTCGAGCGTCGATCGGATCAGCCCGAACACCCGTTCATCGGTGCGTCTGGAGGCCATGGTCGGCACGCGGGTTTCGATCTTGTCGAGGGTGACCACCTGATTGGCGGCAAGGCTGGCATGCAAAGTCGGCGCGCCGAATGGCTCGATGCCGATCACCTTGACCTGCGGACGGCGGGCCTTGATGGCCGTACCCAGCCCTGCGGCCAAGCCGCCGCCGCCGATGGCCACCAGCACGACATCGACATCGGGAATATCATCGAGAATTTCGAGGCCGAGCGTGCCCTGTCCCGCCACCACGAAGGGATCGGCAAACGGATGGACATAGGCGGCGCCGGTCTGCTCGGCATAGGCGAGGGCCTGCACATTGCATTCATCGAATGAATCGCCGCCGATCACGGTATCGGCGTTCCAGCCTTTGAATTTCGGCAATTTGTCGGGTGCGACATTGGCAGGCAGGAAAATCTTGGTCGGCACGCCCATCACATAGCCGGTGCGGGCGATGGCCAGACCGTGATTGCCGCCGGAGGCGGTGACAAGCCCCTTGGCGATGGTCTCGGGCGGCAGGGTCAAGAGACGGTTCATCGCCCCGCGCGCCTTGAACGAGCCGGTCACCTGCTGCAATTCGAGTTTCAGCGTGGCACGGAAGGGAAGAGGATCGCGCCACTGGCTGACCGGCAGAATCGGCGTATGGCGCACATGGGGTTCGATGCGGCTGCGGGCGGCTTCAATATCGGCAATCGAAATCATGGGATGCGCTATCCTTCCTGTGGCCGGTGGTATTGTGGGCCGGTTTGAAATTTTCTTGTGCAGGATAGTCCCAAATCAGACGAACTCATGCAACACTGTGTTTGAGGTTCTAACATGAATGGCAATCGGGAGACAAAAATGGCTGATGATCTGAACGCGCGTGTCGCGCATACGCTTGTGGCGGCTTATAAAAGCGGCCATCGTGCGCCGGTGGATGCCGATGCGCGGGCGCTGTCGCGCGAGGGGGCTGTGGCTGTCCAGGGCCTTGTGGCCAAAGGCAACGGCGATCATCCGACCGGCTGGAAGGTGGCGGTCATCGAGGGCACGCCTGCCTATGCGCCGATGATGGATTCGGTGATCAAGCCGTCCGGTGCCCAATTCAAAATCCCCGAAGAAGGCTTTCTGGTCGAAATCGAAGTGGCCGCACGCCTGTCGCACGATCTGACCCCGCGCCCCGGCAAGCCCTATACGCGCGAGGAAGTCACTGCCGCCATTTCGGAATGGGTGGTCGGCATCGAATTGATCGGTTCGCGTTTTCAAAAATCACCCGGCGAGGCCCCGTTTCCGGCTTGGTTGGCCGACAGCATGGGCAATGCAGCCTATATCACCGGCCCGTCGGTTGCGGCAGCGCATGTCGGCGATCTACCGACCCTGCGCGTGCGCTGGTGGCTGGATGGCGAGCAAAAGCATGACAAGGTCGGCGGACATCCGCAAAACGACCCGATCCTGCCGATCCTGTTGAATGCCAATGCACCGGCCGATGCGTTCGGCGGCTTCAAGGCGGGCCATTTGATCACGACAGGCAGTCTGACCGTGCCTGTGGTTGTCAGCCATGCCAGCACAATCAAGGCCGAAATCGACGGCATCGGCGTTGTCGAATGCGTGCTTGTTGCCTGATCAAGGTGGTCGGATTGATCTCAGAACCGGCGCGGTGCGCCGGTTTTTTTATTTGCTGCGCGGATCAAGCGCATCGCGCAACCCGTCGCCCAACAGGTTGAAGCAGATCACCGACACAAAGATCGCCAATCCGGGCCAGATCGCCATCCACGGCGCATTGGTCAAAAACCGCTGCGCGGAATTGAGCATCGAACCCCATGACGGCAGTGGCGGTTGCTGGCCAAGGCCCAGAAACGACAGGCTTGCTTCGGCAATGATCGCGGTGGCGACCGTCAACGTGGCCTGCACCAGCAGCGAGGGCAGCACATTCGGCAGGATATGGCGCAGCGCAATGCGGTGGACCGGATTGCCGACCGCCCGCGCCGCCTCGATATAATCCTCGGTCTTGATCGCCAGAGTCTGGCCGCGGGTCAACCGCACAAAAATCGGCGTCGCGGTAATGCCGATGGCGATCATCGCATTGCCCAGACTCGGGCCCAAAAAGGCAGCCAGAGCAATGGCCAGAATGAGGAAGGGGCAGGCCAGCATCGCGTCGGTGAAACGGCTGATCAGCATATCGGTCCAGCCGCCGCGATAGCCCGCGATCAGGCCGAGCGGCACGCCGATCAGCAGCGCAATGCCAACCGAGATCACGCCTGCCGACAGCGAGGCGCGTGCTCCCCAGATGACGCGGGCGAGCAAATCGCGCCCCACCTCGTCGGTGCCCATCCAGTGCAGCCAGCTCGGTGCCTTGCGCACCAGCATGTAATTCTGCTTGATCGGATCATAGGGTGCGATCAGCGGCGCAAACACCGCCATGCCGATCAGCAAAACGATGACCGCCAGTGCGACCAGTGCGGATGGCCGCGTCTTCAACCGCCGCCACGCGCGGGCCGTCGGGGATTCGAGGGTGAGGGGTGTCGGGACGGGGGTGCTCATGCTCAATCCCTCAGCCGCGGATTGACAAGGATATAGCCGATATCCGCCAGCAGGTTCAGAAGAATATAGGTGGAGGCGGTCACCAGCACCACGCCCTGCACCACGGCATAATCACGGTTGAACACGGCATCGACGATCAGCTTGCCGAAGCCCGGAATGGTAAAAATCTGTTCGGTCAGCACCGCACCCGACAAAAGCGTGCCGAATTCCAGCGCGCCCAGCGTAATCACAGGTGTCAGGGCATTGCGCATCGCATGTTTGATGACGACCACGCGTTCCGACAGGCCCTTGGCGCGGGCGGTGCGGACATAATCGGAGGACAGCGCCTGCAACATCGCCCCGCGGGTATGGCGCATCAAAACACCGGCAATCGCATTGCCGAGCACGAAAGCGGGCATGATGGTGGTGCGCATTGATTGCCAGAAATCCTCGAACGGACTGACATAGCCCGAGGCAGGCAACCAGCCGAGTTCGACCGAGAACAGAAAAATCAGCATGATGCCGAGCCAGAAATTCGGCGTCGAAATGCCGATCAGTCCCAGCACGTTAACGAGTGAATCCAGCGCGCGGCCTTTGTAGACGGCGGAGAGAATCCCCAAGCCGACGCCGATCACCAGCGCGATGATCATCGCCATCAACGCCAGTTGCAGGGTCACCGGCAATTTGGTGGTGACCAGTTCGGACACCGCCACTTTGAGGCGCATCGATTCACCCAAGTTGCCCGACAGCACACCCTTGATCCAGAACAGATACTGGACCGGGATCGGCTGGTCGAGATGGTACTGTGCACGGATTTGCGCGATCACCGCCGGATCATTGTCCTCGCCCGCCATGATCATGGCAGGATCGCCCGGCAACAGATGCTGCAGGGAGAAAATAATCACCGACACGAAAAACACCGTCGGCAATAGTTGGATGAGGCGTTTGCTGATCAGCGTGAACATTCAATCGTCCGCGTTTGTAACCTGAAGAGAGCAGGGGCGGGCCCGTCAGGACCCACCCCCGTATCGGCTTATTTCAGTTTGGCACCGGTCAGGCGGATCAACCCGTCTGCCAGTTGCTTGTAGCCCTCGAGCTTGTCGGAATGGGCCACCAGCACTTTGGAATGGTAGAGATAGAGCACGCCGCCTTCGTCCTGCATGATCTTGGTGATCTTTTCATAGACAGGCTTGCGCTCGGCCACGCCGTTCTTGGAGCGGGCTTCAGCCAGCAAGGCATCAACCTCCTTGTTACAAAAGCCGGTATAGTTGAGCGGCTGGCCGCAGGCATGGAAGCTGTAGGAATTGCCGTCCGGATCGGTGCGGCCCGACCAGTTGAGCAGATAGGCCTGATAATTGCCCTGTTCGGCCTGTGTCAGCGAGGTGGCGAATTCGGTGACGCGGATCTTGAAATCAAATCCTGCTTCGGCCGCCATGGACTGGATCACCTCGGCCACCGAGCGGGCTTCGGGATTGTTGGGCACCATGAAATCGATCGCCAGCGGGGTTTTGACGCCTGCGGCTTTCATCAATTCCTTCGCTTTGTTGACATCACGGCCAGTCACCGGAAACGACTTCTGGTAATAGGGATTTTCAGGATTGATCCACTGGTTGCCCGGCATGAATTCGCCGTTGAACACCACCTCGTTGATGGCCGAACGGTCGATGGCATAATTGAGTGCCTGACGGACGCGCGGATCAAGACCGAGACCGGTTTTGCCCGCGTCCTTGTTGGCAATATTCATGGTGATGCCGGTATAGGCAAGCGACACGACAGAGGACAGGCGCAGTTTGGGATTTGCTTTGATTTCCTTGATATCGGTCGCCGGTGTGCGCTCGATCAGATCAAGCTGGCCGGACCGCAGATTGGCCAGCCGCACGGTGGAATCGGCAATCGGGGTAAAGGTCACCTTGTCGAAATGGATGTTGGATTTGTTCCAGTAGTCGGCAAATCGTTCCAGCACGATCCGGTCCTGCTGGATGCGCTCGACGAATTTGAACGGACCGGCGCAAACAGGCTTCTGGCCGAATTTGTCACCGGCTTCCTTGGCAGCCTTTGGCGAAACGATCATGCCTGCGCGATCGGTCAATTGGGCCAGCAAGGGCGAGAAGGGGGACTTCAGCACCAGTTTCACGGTCAGGGGATCAACAACCACAATCTCGGACACAGCCCCCAGTTCGGGCTTGCGGAACGAGCCGGTCATATTGAGATGGCGGTCGAGCGAGAAGCGCACGGCTTCGGCATCCATCGGCTCGCCGTCATGGAACTTCACATCCGGACGCAGTTTGATGACCATTTCCTTGCCGTCGGCCGACACGGTCGAGGACAAAGCCAGTTGCGGCACGATGTTGAGCTTGTCGTCGATATCGAACAGCTTGTCGCACAGGGAGGCGAACACGATTCGCCCGACATAGGAACGGGCAAGGCTGGGGTCGAGCACGTCGGGGTCTTCAGCCAGACCGATCTTGAAATGGGTCTGGGCCGAGGCCGCGCCCATGCCAAACAGGCCGGCGCCGGCGACAAGACATCCGGTGAGCAAAAGCGTTTTCCAATTTTGTGTCATGGTAACTCCTGTCCTTGTGGTCATTCGGCAATCGAAGAAGGGCTGTGAAAGGCTTGCATCAAACGTTCGAGGCGCGGGTCGTAATCGACCTGCCCGCGGGCCTGATGGTCATCGGGGATCGCATGATGCTGCCAGCAGGCGACCGCATGCTGATCGGACTGCAAGGCCAAAGGCGGCCGCTCTTGCGAGCAACGGGCAACCACAAACGGACAGCGGGTCTGGAAATGGCATCCCGGCGGCGGGTTGAGCGGCGAGGGCACATCGCCTTCCAGCGGCACGGTCTCCTTGGTCTTGTGCGGTGTCGGCACCGGAATTGCATCCAGCAAAGCCCGTGTGTAGGGGTGGCGCGGATGATCGAACACATCGGTGACCGGACCCGATTCCACAATCCGCCCCAGATACATCACCGCCACCCGATCCGCGATATGGCGCACCACCGACAGATCGTGGCTGATGAAAATATAGGACAGGCCGAGCTGGGCCTGCAGGTCTTTCAGCAGGTTCAGAACCTGCGCGCGGATCGACACATCGAGCGCCGAGACAGGCTCGTCGCAGACGATCAGTTGCGGCTCGACCGCAATGGCCCTTGCAATGGCGATGCGCTGGCGTTGCCCGCCGGAAAATTCATGCGGATAGCGGCCCGCATGTTCGGGTTTCAAACCGACCTGCTGCAACAATTGCCCGACCCGCGCGATGCGGTCGGACTCCGGCACGATCTTGTGCAGCATCAAAGGCTCGCTCAACAGATCGCCCACCGTCATGCGCGGATTGAGCGAGGCAAAGGGATCCTGAAAAATCAGCTGTGCCCAGCGGCGCATATCGCGCAGGCCTGCCGGGTCAAGCGCCAGCATATCTTGGTCAAGAAACCTGACTTGCCCCTGTGACGGCTCGATCAGCCTTAAAATCAACCGCCCGAGCGTTGATTTGCCGCAGCCCGATTCCCCGACAATCGCCAGCGTCTCGCCGGTTTTCAATTCGAGATCAACCCCGTCGACCGCCCGCACGGTCGCGATGGGACGGCCGAAGAAGTTGCGCTTGGCGACAAAGGATTTGCCCAAGCCTTCCACCTTCAGCAAAGAGGACACCGGATGCTGTGTCATGCCACCAGCCTTTCGAGGGGGGCCTTGATGCAGCGGCTGGCGCGATTCGGGCCGATGGCCGTCAGCGCGGGATCTTGGGTCCGGCAGGCGCTGTCGACAAACGGGCAGCGGTCGGCAAAGCGGCAGCCTGTTTGGGGGCGGCTCATATCGGGCACAGCCCCGTCAATGGCGGCAAGCCGGTCGGCGCGGCGTTCCAGCCGTGGCAGCGAGCCGAGCAGGCCGATGGTGTAGGGGTGCTGCGGGAACGAGAAGATATCGGCCACCGGCGCCTGTTCGACAACCTGTCCGGCATACATCACCGCCACATCGTCGCAGACTTCGGCCACCACACCGAGATCATGGGTAATCAGAACCACGGCGGTTTGCTGCTCCTGTTGCAAAGAGCGGATCAGGCGCAAAATCTGCGCTTGAATGGTCACATCCAGCGCGGTGGTCGGCTCGTCGGCAATCAGCAATTGCGGATCGAGTGCCAGTGCCATGGCAATCATCACCCGCTGGCGCATGCCGCCCGACAGCCGGTGCGGATAATCGAAAAACCGTTGTTCGGGGGTCGGAATCCGCACCTTGCGCAGCATCTCGACGGCCCGTGCATTGGCCTCGGCCTGACTGACAGCGCGGTGGCGCAGGATCACTTCGGCAATCTGGTCGCCCACGGTATAGGCCGGATTGAGCGAGGTCATCGGCTCCTGAAAAATCATCGCCATCTGGTTGCCGTTCAGATCGCGCTGGCGGTCGGCATCCCCGCCGAGCAGTTCCTCGCCCTTGAAGCGGATGCTTCCCGAGATGCGGGCATTGTCCTTGGGCAACAGGCCCATGACCGACAGCGAGGTCACGCTTTTGCCGCTGCCCGATTCCCCGACAATGCCGAGCGTCCGGCCCGATTGCACCGACAGGCTGACCCCGTCCACCGCCACCACGCGTCGGCCATCGGCTCCGTCGAAAGCAACCGACAGGTCCGAAATCTGCAAGAGCGGGTCAGGGTTCGGGGCGCGCATGTTCACGCTCACTGCTTCGCTTCTGCCGCCATGCTGGCTGCAATCAGGCTTTCCAGTTCCTGCCGGTCGATAATGCCGAAGGGGCTGGCTTTGGAGGGCATGAATTTGCGGTAATGCATATAGCGGCCGCGGCTTTTTTCCTCGACCCGCATCAATTCGGCCAGGGGGTCGGCATGGTCGTCGACGCGGATGTCGAGATAGGCATAGTCTTCCTGATCATGGATCAGCAAAGCCGCCGATTGCTTGCCGCGCTTGTCGCCGCCTGCATCCTCGCCCGCTTTGAGTGCCGATAACAGGCGTTGCGCGAAAGGCAATTCTGGATGGGCCGCATAGAAATCGGCGGTTGTTTCGATCACTTGCGGGCCTGCCAGCATATTGCCCGCCACCGAGTACGTGTCGCGGATCAGATGACCGCACCAATCGACGCAACCATCGCCCGTGAAGGCGGCAAAGCGGAACTGGTTGTCCATGATATGGACCTGCCGCTGCGAGCGGCCCTCGTCGGCTCGGGTGATCGCGTCCACCGCCTCTTGCGCCGAAGCCCCCTGTTTGAGCAGGGCCAAAGCCTGCGGACCATAAAAGGGGTTCACGAAGGACTGGCTGGCGACCACACCGACACCGGTTTCGATCGAGGGCACCCGTGCCCCCACCGCAAATGCGCAGGTGGAGACGGCCAATCCGACCATTCCGGTTTTGACATCATGGGCGATGATGGACCATGTCATTTGAACATCCTTCTCACGCGTATTGTCACAGTTTAACGGCCTGCCGCATAGGCTTGCATGCCGCGCGGATTGGCGGCGGCGCGACGGCGCACGCCCACCTTGGAGGCTGCCACCAAACGCCCTTCCGACCACGCATCACCGACTTCGACCTGATGACCGCGCCGCTTCAGCTCGGCAATTGTGGCTTCAGGCATCCGCGATTCCACCACCAGCACACCCGGACGCGACATGCGCGGCCAGAACGAGCTGGGGAAATGTTCGGAATGCCAGGCCGGCGCATCAATCGATTCCTGCAAATTCATGCCGCAATGGACATGGCGCAGGAACAGCTGCGGGATCCACTGGTCCTGCTGGTCGCCGCCCGGCGATCCCCAGACCATGTAGGGCTCGCCGTCTTTATGGGCGAGCGTCGGGGTCAGGGTCGAGCGCGGACGCCGACCGGGCGCCAGAGCGGCCGGATGGCTCTCGTCGAGCCAGAACATCTGGGCGCGGGTGCCGAGGCAGAAACCGAGCTCGGGGATCACAGGCGAGGATTGCAGCCAGCCGCCCGACGGGGTGGCGGCCACCATATTGCCCTCTTTGTCGATGATGTCGAAATGGACGGTATCGCCCTTGCTTTCGCCCATGCGGCCGACAGTCGGTTCGCCTGCACCGGTTGCACCCACGGCGGTGCGCGGTCCGGTGGAGATGCGGGCATCCACGCGTCCGCCCGCGCCTTCGATATGGCCGGGGCGCAGCTCCATCGAGGCCTGCATGGTGATCAGCTTGCGCCGCTCCTCGTTATAGGCATCCGACAGCAGGGTTTCGATCGGCACATGCACGAAATCGGGATCGCCGTAAAAGGCTTCGCGGTCGGCAAAGGCCAGTTTGGAGGCTTCGACAATCCAGTGGATGAAATCGGGATCGGTCGGCGACAGGCCGTCGAGCGGGAAACCCTTGACCAGCGCCAATTGCTGCAATGCTGCCAGTCCTTGTGACCATGGACCGCATTTCATCACGCGGTAGCGGCCGTAATCATAATGGATCGGCGCCTCGACATGGGCCTGCCAGCCCGCCATATCGGCCCCGTTGAGCACGCCGCGATGGGCACGGCCCGACACATCCATCACATCCTGTGTGCGGCAGAACCGGTCGATTGCTTCGGCAACAAAGCCGTGCGACCAGATTTTGCGGGCGCGTTCGATCACCGCCACGCGATCGCCGCCACCGGCTTCGGCCTCGTCCAGAATGCGCTGATAGGTTTGGGCCAGCACCGGATTGGTGAAGAGGTCACCGGTTTTCGGCACCTGTCCGTTGGGCAGATAGAGCGCGGCCGAGGTCGGCCAGTGGGTGCGGAACAGTTCTTCGACCGTGCTGATGGTGGCGGTGATGCGCTCGACCAGCGGATAGCCGTCGCGCGCATAGCCGATGGCCGGTGTCAGCACTTCACGAAGGCTCATGGTACCGTAATCGCGCAGCATCAGCATATAGGCATCGAAGGTGCCCGGAATACAGGCAGCCAGCAGGCCGGTGCCGGGGATCAGGTCGAGACCCAAGCCCTTGTAATGCTCGATGGTCGCGCCCGCAGGCGCCGGACCCTGTCCGCAGATCACCTCGGACTTGCCGCGCTTCTGGTCATGCAGGATGATCGGCACATCGCCGCCCGGACCGTTCAGATGCGGCTCGACCACCTGCAAGGTGAAGGCGGTGGCCACGCCCGCATCAAAGGCATTGCCGCCTTTTTCCAAAGTGGCCATGCCGACGGCGGTTGCGATCCAGTGGGTGGTCGCCACCACACCGAAGGTGCCTTCGATTTCGGGGCGGGTAGTAAAGGAATTGGGATTGATAAAACTCATAACGCCCCGACTGAAAATGATGCATTTTTTTAAGATTAGCGCGTCATGGGCAGAATACCAGCCCGCATTTTGAAATTTTCTGCCTCATCTCTGATTTATTGCTGGATTTACAGGCATCAGTTTACGGAAATTTTCATGCCGATGCAGATCAGCATCCCGCCTATGCCACTTGTTTCATCTGGCAAGGAAGGTGACAGTATAAAAATTATCGATCAGGGCGCAGCTCTCATGTCTTTGACAGTTTTTTTGATGGCACTGGGCAGTGCGGTTTTGCATGCGGTCTGGAACACGCTGGCCCGCTCGCGGCCCGATCCCGGCTTCGGCTTTGCCGCCATGGTGGTCAGCGCGGGCGTGATCGGCATTCCCTTGCTGGCCTATGCCGGATTGCCCGATTCCGAATCCTATTTCTGGCTGGGGTGCAGCTGCCTGTTCAATCTGGCGACCCTGCGTCTGACCATGATGGCCTATCGGCTGTTGCCGCTGTCGCTGGCCTATCCGATCTCGCGGGCGGCCGCGCCGCTGATTGTGACCTTCATCCAGATCATCGTGCTGGGGCAAGAGCATGGCGGTGTCGGCATTGTGCTGGGCATCGCGGTGATTTCCTTTGCGATCATGCTTTTGGCGGCTTCCGCGCGCACCGAGGACAAGCTTGATCCGCGCGGCTTGATGTTCACGCTGGCTGCCGGTGTGTTTACCGCGATTGTGGTGGTGGTCGATTCCATCGGCGTGCGGTTGAGCGGCAACACGCTGGGCTATGCGGCGGTGGCGGCAATTGTGAATGCGGTGACCCTGCCGATCCTGCTGGCCTTCGAGGGCGTGCATCCGCGCCAGCTTCTCAAAGGCAACAAACGCTTCGGCATGATGGGTGCCAGCGTGTCGATGGTGTCCTATCTGTTGATTTTGCTGGCCTATCAGAACGGGCCGGTTGCGCCCTCGTCGGCCATCCGCGAAACCAGCGTGGTGTTTGCCACCGCCTTTGCCGCGCTTTTGCTGGGCGAAACAATCGGCCGTCTGCGCTGGCTGGCAGTGGGGCTGACCTGTGTCGGCATGGTGATCATCCGGCTGGTCTGATCAGCGCGGGGTCTGCGTCAGCATTTTTGAAATGACCCGCGCGGTAAAATCGACCATCGGCACGATCCGCGCATAATTGAGCCGTGTCGGGCCGATCACCCCCAACACGCCGATGATTTTTTGCGAGCCATCGCGAAACGGCGCGGCAATCACCGAGGAGCCGGACAGCGAAAACAATTTATTCTCCGATCCGATATAGATCCGCACTCCGTCGCCTGTTTCGGCGCGGCCGATCAGGTCGATCAGCTCTTTCTGGGTCTCGATATCGGCAAACAGCAGCCTGATCCGTTCCAGATCGCTCATCGCTGTCAGGTCATCGAGCAGATGCGCCTGCCCGCGTACGATCAGCTGGCGCGAGCTATCCTCGCCCGCCCAGACCGCCAATCCGGTTGAAACCAGCTTGGCGGTCAGCGTGTCGAGTTGCTGTTCGGCACTGGTGCGCGAGGCCTCGATTTCCGAGCGCAGATCGATGAGGGTGCGGCCGCGGATTTTTTCCGACAGATAATTGCTCGCCTGCATCATCGCCGAAGCGGGAAGTCCTGCGGGCAGGTCGATGATGCGGTTTTCCACCGATCCGTCCTCGCCGACCAGAATGGTCAGCGCGCGGCCGTGATCGAGCCGGACAAATTCGATATGGCGCAGGGTTGTCGTGACTTTCTGGGTCACCACCACTCCCGCACTGCGCGTCAGCCCCGACAGCATCTGCGAAGCCTCGGTCAGCATGGTTTCGAGCGACCCGGCATTGCCGGTGGCGCGGATTTCGCTCTCGATGCGGGTGCGGTCGGCTTGCGAGACATCGCCGGTTTCCATCATCGCATCGACGAAAAACCGCAAGCCCTGTTCGGTCGGCAGCCGTCCCGCGCTGGTATGGGGCGCATAAATCAGCCCCGCCGCTTCCAGATCCGACATGACATTGCGGATCGAGGCGGGTGACAGCGACACTTGCAGCAATTTCGACAGATGCCGCGAGCCGACAGGCTCCCCCGAATCCAGATAGCTCTCGACAATCCGCTTGAATATATCGCGCGACCGCTGATTGAGATCAGACAGCTGGGCATTGGCAACGCCAGTCAAAGACGGATGAATCGGCAAGTTGGGTCCCTCGCGTGCGGATGCACCCATCCAAGATGAGGATGGCGGGGGGAATAATCAAGCAGGCAATGATGGGACGGGGCGGGGAGGATGGACGGATTTAGATAATGATATAAAATATTCGGTATTGATTAAAAAATTAAGGGCAGCACCCGAGATGCTGCCCTCTAGTTCATTGGCCACGGTAGGGGTGCAAGCACAACCTATCCGTAACTCACCAAGTCAGTATGCTGTCGGCGGGCTAAAAAGGCAAGATAAAATGTCAACAAAATCGGTCATTGTTTTAGCCGTAGAGACAACCATATCTAAGCCGCGGCTTGCTAGATTTTCAATGAAGGGACTTTATAATTCAGAGCAATCACTAGAAATATATCTTTGGAATTGCCGATTGAGTGCTGAATTTTTAATGCCTCTTCATTTTGCTGAAATTTCAATAAGAAATGCAATTCAAAAAGCACTTCACAACAGACTGTCGGACGTTTGGTACAATGATCAAACTTTTTTAAAACTGCTCGATACAAAACAGCGATCACATCTAATCTTAATTCTTGAACAAGAAAAAGACCGGCGTCATCATAGCATGAGTGACGATTATCTGATCTCGGATTTGGATTTTGGTTTCTGGGATCATTTAACGACCAAGCGGTTTGCACGCTTGTTATGGAGTAAAGGGATCAAACATAATTTTCCGAATGCATATAAACGAAATCTCAGGCTGGGAGATGTCAGTGCGCTGATCCAGACTGTTCGCCAGTGGCGAAACAGAATTGCACATCACCGTGCGATTTTTGATAAAGATCCTGCAAAAAAATTTGAACAGACAATATCATTGATCCACTATGTTTGTGCCGATACGGCGGCGATGGTGCGAAGCCAGTCAGGCCTGCTTGATGTCTTGGCAAATCCTCCTTTCGAGGGAGTACGCACCCAATGATGTTGCATCCACATCAGTTAAACTTGCCGTCCAGCCGCACTCGGCCTAGAAAGGCTGATTGAAGCAAGAAAGGTTTTTTGATGCGCCCGTCCAAACGCAATGCCGACCAACTCCGCGATGTCACGCTCGAGCGCAATGTCGCGCGTTATGCCGAAGGGTCCTGCCTTGTCAAATTCGGCAATACGCATGTGCTGTGCTGTGCGACGCTGGAGGAGCGCGGGCCGTCATGGTTGCGCGGCACCGGCAAGGGCTGGGTGACAGCCGAATATGCGATGCTGCCGCGCGCCACGCTGGAGCGCACCCGCCGTGAATCGACCGCAGGCCGTCCGACCGGCCGCACACAGGAAATCCAGCGTTTGATCGGCCGCAGCCTGCGCGCGGTGGTTGATCTGGGTGCACTGGGCGAGCGCCAGATTGTGGTCGATTGCGACGTCTTGCAGGCCGATGGCGGCACCCGCACGGCAGCGATCACCGGTGCATGGGTGGCTTTGCGTGATTGCCTGACCTGGATGCACGGCCGGTCGATGATTGCCAAAATGCCGTTGCGCGATCATGTTGCGGCGATTTCATGCGGCATCAGCAATGGCACTGCGGTGCTCGATCTCGATTATGCCGAGGATTCGGGTGCCGAAACCGACGCCAATTTTGTGATGACCGGT
>CAIYZJ010000119.1 GCA_903930675.1 uncultured Hyphomicrobiales bacterium | reverse complement strand
CCTGAGGATCGGGAGTCGACTGTAACCGGCAAGGGCCGCCGTCCTCGCTGGGCCAGGGGCTCGGCCAATAGCCCTTCACCGGGGAGTCCGCCGTCTGCGCCACCAGATCAAGGCTGCTGTCGCCATCATCAAGGCCGCACCCACCGGCCATAACCTGAGCAGCCGAGGTATCAGTAAAGTACGCAATGCGTTGGCCAAAATCTGGTCAGGCGCTGTAAAACCTTCAGGCATCGGCAGCACTTTGTTCGCCTTGGCAAAGGCGGCATAATCCTTTTGCATGGCAGCAAAACGTGCAGGTTCGGAACTCGACAAATTATGAGACTCCCCGGGATCGGCTGTGATGTTGTAAAGCCGCCAGCGGCCATCTCCGTAAGGCGGCAGGTTCTTGACGAGCTTGTAATCACCTTTGAACAACACCGCATTGCCAGACAATTCATATCCCAACGGCTTGTCTGGCGAATGGACGGACGACGCAGCCCCTGTAAGCATGGGTGACAGGTCTACCCCAATCATGGGCTCGACGCGGCGCCCTGAAAAACTGCCTTGCTGCGGCGCTACTCCGGCGAGCATCAGCAAAGTGAGTGGCATATCGGTTACATGTGCAAAACCTGCTGCAACGCTGCCACCCTTAATCGCAGGGTTGCCTGGCCAAGCCATAATCATCGGAACACGCAAACCACCTTCGCTCGCGGTAAACTTGTATCCACGCAGTGGTGAGACAGATGCGCTGGCAAAACCGGCACCTTGCGCGGTCAGCGAACCCGGGCGCCCTTGTTGGGCGATGCTTTGATCATATTCTTGATTGGCGTTCCAGCGCGTAAATGCGCCCATGTTCATTGGATCTGTTGCTTCTGCGCCATTGTCAGACAGAAACACGAAGATGGTATTATCATATGCGCCGATGGCCTTCAGATGCGCAATCAACCGGCCGATTTCACGGTCCATCGCCGTGCCCATGCCAGCATAAGCGGCCATTGCACCCGCACGCTGCCGTTGCTGCTGTGCCGACAATTTTGACCAATCACCACTGGTGTTCATGGTCACCGCCGGAACGCCTACCGGCATCACGCCTTTGGCAATCGCAGCGGCGCGGCGTTCGTTGCGTAGAACAGTCCAACCCGCATTGTAGCGCCCGGCATAAGCCGCAATGTCTGCGTCTCGTGCCTGCACCGGAATATGGTTTGCAATGAAATTGACGGATGCCAGAAACGGTTTTCCGCGAGCCTTGCCGCGGTCGATATAGCCGATCATTTTGTCGACAATGAGCGTTGAGGAGTAGAAGCGCTTTGGCAGTTTTGCCGGCTTTCCATCCTCGGTCCATTCGGTCTTGTCGTAAATCAGCAGGTTGGGTTTATCTTCAAAATTGTCTGCGCCCGATTGCGCGAGCGCGAGCGCCTGGTCATAGCCGCGCGCCGTTGGCAAGGTATTGGGCGTGTGGCCCAGATGCCATTTTCCGGACAGGTAGGTGCGGTAGCCGACAGCGCGCAGCTGTTCAGCAATGGTCACCACACGGTTGTTGAGGTGCGTTTCATAACCAGGCTTGCCCAAATGTTCGGGTGGAATTGTCTCTGGCATATTGCCAAGGCCAGCGCGGTGATTAATCACCCCAGTTTGCAGCATTGCCCGCGTTGGCGAGCAGGATCCCGCCACATGGAAGTTTGAAAAACGTACACCCTTTGCGGCAAGCGCGTCGATATTGGGTGTCGCAATTTCACCACCGAAGGCCCCGACAT
>CAIYZJ010000118.1 GCA_903930675.1 uncultured Hyphomicrobiales bacterium | reverse complement strand
TGTCGTCCAATAAAACATCGGGCACGATGCCCTTGGCTTGGATAGAACGGCCATTGGGCGTGTAGTAGCGCGCGGTGGTGATCTTGAGTGCTGTGTCGGTGCCCAACTGGCGAACGGTTTGTACCGAGCCTTTACCAAAGGTTTGGCTGCCCATGATGGTCGCGCGTTTGTGGTCCTGCAATGCGCCTGCGACAATTTCGGAGGCCGAGGCCGAACCGCCATTGAGCAGAATCACGATAGGCTTGCCACCCGACAAATCTCCGGGCCGCGCCACATGGCGCTGGCCTTCATCCACATTCCGGCCACGGGTCGAGACGATCTCGCCGCGCTCGAGGAAGGCGTCGGAGACGTTGATGGCCTGATCGAGCAAGCCGCCGGGATTGTTGCGCAGATCGAGCACATAGCCTTTCAGCCTGTCGTTCGGAATTTCCGTCTTGAGCTGCTCGATGCCCTTTTTGAGGTTGTCGTAGGTCTGCTCGTTGAACTGGGTGATGCGGAGATAAGCGACATCCCCTTCATTGCGCCAGCGCACGGCACGGATGCGGATGGTATCACGCATCAGCGTCACGTCGATCGGGTCTGGCGTGCCCTTGCGCACCAGCTTGAGGCGGACCGAGGTGTTGACGGGGCCGCGCATCTTGTCGACCGCCTGGTTGAGTTGCAGGCCCTGCACCTGGTCATCGTCGATCTGTACGATCAGATCGCCCGACAATAGGCCAGCGCGCGAGGCGGGAGTGTCGTCGATCGGCGCGACCACTTTGAGCACACCTTCTTCCATGGTCACTTCAATGCCGAGGCCGCCGAATTCGCCGCGGGTCTGCACCTGCATGTCGCGGTAATTCTTGGCATCCATGAAACTGGAATGCGGGTCGAGGCTGGACAGCATGCCGTTGATGGCGGCTTCGATCAGCTTGCCGTCATCGGGCTTTTCGACATAGTCCGATCGGACTTTTTCAAACACATCCCCGAACAGGTTCAACTGGCGATAGATATCGCTGACCGCAGCAATGGCACTACCACCCATATTCGGGTTGGTGGCTACCAGTGTGACACTTGCACCCAGCACAATGCCGGTTAAAAGAGGCGCAAATTTACGTATCATCCTCGGACTTTCTCCGTTTGGGGCGGCACCCACCAAGGCGCCGGATCGATGGAAGACCCATCTTTTCTGAACTCAACATAAAGGACAGGACGCGTCGCGTCATCACCTGATGCAACAAGAATTGCTTTTGCATCCTGCCCCATCTGGGCGACAGGTTCGCCCATAATTACAAACTGGCCAATCGAGACGGTGATCCGCTCCAATCCCGCCAGAAGCACATAATAACCGTTTCCGGCATTGATGATCAATAATTGTCCATAGCCGCGGAATGTTCCGGCATAGGAGACCGTGCCATCGGCGGGCGTGGTCACAATCGCGCCCTGACGGGTACCAATCGCCATGCCGCGCATCTGGCCGCCATTGCCGTCATTGGCGTTGAACCCGCGCAGGACCGTGCCCGAAACCGGCCATGGCAGCGCGCCTCTGAGCTCGTTGAAGGGGGCGCGGGCGGCGAGTTTGACGCCGTCCTTGCCGCTGGCAGCCGCAAGACGGGTGCCAAGCTCGCGGGCTTTGGGATCATTCGAGAGCGCATTGGCGCGTCGGCGCGCATCGTCATCGGCTTCAAACCGCGTCATCAATTCTTTGAGTGACTGGGCGCGCTGCACCAGCGCATCGGCCTTTTTGCGCTCGTCCTCGAGGCCCTTTTCGCGCTCGCTGACATCGCGCTGTCTGGCTTGGGTCAGGGCCGCCAATTCCTGCCTGTCGGTGACAAGGGTCGAAAGATCGGCCTGCATCAGGTCGCGGGTGCGCCTGTCGAGCTCGCGCAGACGGATCAACTCGCCCAGATCGGTAGCCAGCATGGTGGTTTCGGCCTGCATGTCGGGCAAAACCGCGCCCATCATCAGCGAGGCATGCAGCGCTTCCAGCACGTCTTCGGGTTTGACCAGAATGGCCGGAAGCGGCTTACGGCCCATCCGCTGCAACGAAGCCAGAATATGCGACAAAGAGGCCCGTCGGTTTTCAAGTGACTGGCGGATGGCGGTTTCGGTCTGGCCCAGCAGGGTCAGGCGGTTTTCGGTCTCGATAATCTTGCTTTCTTGCGCCTGCACCCGTTTGGCGACATCGGCCAGCCGTTCCATCAGGCGGTTGCGGTCCTGGGCCAACTGGTCGATTTCGATTTTCAGGCGGGCGCGTTCGGCCTCGCCGGTTTTCAGGCTGGTTTCCACCGCATCCAGTTCGAGCTTGCGGGCAATCGCATCGCCGCTGGAGGGTTCGATGTTGAAACCGGCCGGACTGTTGGCGGCAGCGGGCGGATTGGCCGGCTTTTGTCCTTGCGCGCAGGCAGGAGCCGACAGCCACAAGCCGCACAGGGCTGTGATCCTCAGCATGGCCAGAAGCTGCAC
>CAIYZJ010000117.1 GCA_903930675.1 uncultured Hyphomicrobiales bacterium | reverse complement strand
TGCGGCGGCAGCCCGTTGATTGGCACCCCAGGGGGCTGCCATGGAGGCCACCAGATTGGCCTCGGACCGCAGCATCACCCCGTCATCGATGATCTTCAGCGCGTTGGCCGACAGGGTCGCGCCTGTCGTGGTAATGTCGACGATCAGTTCGGCCGCACCCGAAGCCGGTGCACCCTCGGTCGCACCGAGGCTTTCGACAATGCGGTAATCGGTAATGCCGTGGCTGGTGAAGTAGCGGCGCGTCAGATTGATATATTTGGTCGCAACCCGCATCTTGTGGCCGTGACGGGCGCGAAACGCCGCCGCCACATCTTCCAGATCGGCCATCGTGCGGACGTCGATCCAGGCCTGCGGCACCGCCACCACCACATTGGCATGGCCGAAACCGAGCGGGGTCAGCAATTCGAGCTTTGTTGCGGCATCATCGATGCCCTCGCGGATCAGATCCTCGCCGGTAATGCCGAGATGCGCGCCGCCCTGGGCCAATTCGCGCGCGATTTCGGACGCCGAGAGATAGAGCACCTCGACATTGTCGAAACCGGCAATGGTGCCGCGATAATCGCGCTCGCCGCGCGATTGCCTGAACACCAATCCGGCACGTGCGAAAAACGCGTTGGCATTTTCCTGCAACCGGCCCTTGGACGGCACAGCCAGAATGAGCGGGGCTTTATCGGCCTGTGAAGTCATGGCATCTCTCGCAACGTCAGCCGGATCATGGGGTTGATCCGATCAAGCGGTCCATCCAGATCGAGCAGCCGACAGCGGGGACGGGGTGTGTCGCGCCCAGGGATTGCGCCAGCCGGTCATAACGTCCCCCGCCCACCAAAGATCGGCTTTCGGAAGATGCGCGCATTTCAAACACCATGCCGGTGTAATAATCGAGATCGCGGCCGAAAGCCGTGGCCACACGGATTTTGGAGACATCAACCCCGCGCGCCGCCAAAAAGCCGGTGCGCTCGTCAAACACAGCGAGGACAGCCGCCAGATCAAGCCCTTCGTCAACGGAGAGAGCGCGCAAAAGATCCGACACCTCGTCCGGTTCGCCGCTTATCGCCAGATAGGCGGCCAGAACGGCGCGCGCCTGATCGGGCAAGGTCACTTCGGCCTGTCCGGCCTGACGAAGGAAACGATCGGCGATTTCTGCACTGGTGCGCCCGCCCACCGTCGAGATGCGGGCGATTTTCAGCATGTCTTCGACCAGATTGCGCGCTGTCGCCGGATCAAGCCCGACCAGCGCCGCACTCAGTCCGGCATGGCTGGCATCGGCCTGGCCCTGCCCGCCCAACACCTGATCGAGCGTATCGACCGTCAACCGGCCCGAGGCAAAGGCGCGTTTCAAACGGCGCAACACGGCATCCGGCAGGGCCAGAGCCTCCATCACGGCATTGAACAGGCCCATATCGCCCAGATGGATATCGGGATCATGCACGCCGAACTCGTTCAGGGCTTCGAGGGCCAGTGCGACGATCTCGGCGTCAGTTGCGGCCGTGTCGGTCCGACCAAAGGATTCAATGCCGGCTTGCACGAATTCGCCGCTTTCACCCGCCTGCATGCGGAACACCCGCCCGCAATAGGAATATTGCGCCAGCGCACCCGCATCATCGCCCGCCAGATAAAGGCGGACCACCGGAATGGTAAATTCCGGCCGCAAAGCCATTTCGCGGCCTTCGCTGTCGGTGGTCACAAACATCCGGCGGCGGAAGTTTTCGCCCGACTGGTCGAGAAAAATATCGGCAGGCTGCAGCACGGGCGGTTCGACCCGCGCATAGCCGAGCCGCGCAAAGCGGGCGACCAGATCTTCGGCAGAGAGGCGTGAATTCACCACGATGGCAGTTCCCAAATCGACATCATGCCTCTTTAGCAAAGGCAGGACCGCTGTGCGATAGCCAATTTCAGGCTTCACGCAATATGGTGAAGATCAGGAACGGGTGCGGCTCCACTCCCGAAACCAGCCCAAGCCTTCCAGCGTGCCCGCTTTCGGATTGTATTCGCAACCGACAAAGCCCTGATAGCCCAAACGGTCCAGCTCGTCGAACAGGAAGGGATAATTCAACTCCTCCGCGTCCGGCTCGTGGCGTGACGGCACGCTGGCGATCTGGATATGGCCGATCAGGGGCATGGCCTGCCGCATCCGCATCGTCACATCGCCGTGAATGATCTGGCAATGATAGAGGTCGAACTGCAATTTGATATTGGGCAGTCCCGCCTGCCCAATCAGACGCGCGGCCAGATCGAAATCATTGAGGAAATAGCCCGGCATATTGCGGCCATTGATCGGCTCGATCACCAGATCCAGCCCGTGCCGCGCCAATTGCTCGCCCGCATAGCGCAGATTGGCCTCATAACAGGCCATCGCTGCGGGATCGAGATTGCTGACCAGCCCGCTCATCATGTGCAGCCGCTTCACGCCGGTGGCTTCGGCATAGGTCAAAGCCGTGGCGACACCGGCCTTGAACTCGGCCTCGCGGCCGACCAGAGCCGCCATGCCGCGCTCGCCCTTGGCCCAGTCACCGGGCGGCATATTGAACAAAGCCTGCTGCAACCCCGCCCCCTGCAAGGCCTTGGCCACCGCATCGGGGCTGTGCTCATAGGGAAACAGAAATTCAACCGCCGAAAAGCCCGCATCAGCGGCCGCTTTGAAGCGGTCGAGAAACGACCATTCATTGAACATCATCGTCAGATTGGCGGCAAAATGCGGCATGGGATTTCTCGTGTTGGAATTGATGTCCCACAGTGCCGCCTCATGCCTTGTCGTGTCAATTGCCCCGAACGCAGCACGGCTCCACGCAAAGTGCGGCAATCGGGCTTTGCCGCTTGCGCTGCAACCTTAAAAGGCCCATTTTAGGGGTATGAATACCCGAACAAGCCCGAAAACCACCCAATTGGCCATCGAGGGCATGACCTGTGCGGCATGCGTCGCGCGGGTGGAAAAAGCCCTGACCGGGGTGGAGGGCGTGGTCGAGGCAAGCGTCAATCTGGCCACCCATTCGGCCCGTATCACCGGAGCGGCCGCGCCCGATGCGCTGGCGGAGGCGGTCGAGGAGATCGGCTACGGGGCCAGTGTGATGAGCGCGCAGGATCAGGCCGACGAACCATCGCGGGCTCTATTGCGCGAACACGAGGCGCGTCGCGCTGCCATCACCGGCGGGCTGATCGCCAGCCCGTTTCTGCTGTCGATGGGGCTGATGATGTTTGATCAGCCGATGCTGTTGCCGCCGGAAATCGAGCTGGCATTGGCCAGTCTGATGCAGTTCTGGCTTGGGGCACGGTTTTATCGCGGGGCATGGAAGGCCTTGCGCAGTGGTGCGGCCACGATGGATGTGCTGGTCGCGCTGGGCACCTCCGCGGCTTACGGTTTGAGTCTGGTCCATTGGAGCATGGGCTTTGGCGCGCATGGCATGGATCATGGATCGGCTTTGCCGCTTTATTTTGAATCCTCCAGCATGGTGATTGCCTTTGTGCTGCTCGGCAAATGGCTGGAAGAACGCGCGATGTCGGAAACCGCATCTGCCTTGCGCGGCCTGCAAGCCCTGCAGCCGGATCAGGCCAACAGGATCGATCCGCAAGGCCATGCCGCCGCCGTGCCGATCAATCAACTGGCAACAGGCGACAGGCTTTTGATCAAAGCCGGAGAACGGATCGCCTGCGACGGCCTCATCATCGAGGGCGGTGCGGGGATAGACGAGTCGATGGTGACGGGCGAGAGCCTGCCGGTCACCAAAGCAATGGGCGACACGGTGATCGGCGGCACGCTCAACACCGACGGGCTCTTGGTGGTGCAAGTGACCGCGCTGGGGGCTGACAGCGTGCTGGCGCGCATCGTGGCGGCGGTCGAAGCCGCGCAAAGCTCGAAAGCACCCGTGCAGCTGCTGGTAGACCGGATCAGCGCGGTGTTTGTGCCGGTGGTAACCGGCATTGCGATTGCCACGTTTTTGTTCTGGCTGGTCAAAGACGGCTCCCTGTCGCTGGCCACCCTCAATGCCGTCTCGGTGCTGGTAATCGCCTGCCCTTGCGCTTTGGGACTGGCCACGCCGACCGCCATTCTGGCCGGCACGGGGGTGGCGGCGCGGCACGGGATTTTGCTGCGCGATGCCCGCGCCATTGAATCGCTGGCGCGCACACAGGTTGTGGTGTTCGACAAAACCGGCACATTGACCACCGGCAAGCCTGCCATTACGGGCATCGACACCTTCGGCGGAATGGACAAAGACCGGATTTTGCAGCGTGTCGCCGCCCTGGAAGCAGGCAGCACGCATCCGCTCGCCAAGGCCCTGATCACAGCCGCCGCGCATCTGCCCGCTTTGACCGCGCTTGATTTCCGGTCGCAAGCCGGTGCCATCACGGCGCGGATCGAGGGGGAAACCTATCTGTTCGGGTCCGGCGCGGCCTTGCGTCATGCGGGCTTTGATCTGGCTCCTTTTGCGGATCAGGCCAGCCTTCGGCACAATGAGGGAGCGGGCCAGTCATGGCTGGGGCGGGTATCGGATCACCGCGTACTGGCCCTGATCAGCTTTGCCGACATGCCGCGCCCCACTGCGGCCGAAGCCGTCAGCCGGCTCAAACAGCTTGGCCTTGGGCTTTTGATGCTGACAGGCGACAGCAAGGGGGCGGCGGCGCGCATCGGCGCGGCTTTGGGAATCGGCGAGGTGATTTCGGAAGTGTCCCCCACCGACAAATCGGCCGCCATTGCCGCCTTGCAGGCCAAAAATCTGGTGGTGACCATGGTGGGCGACGGGCTCAACGATGCCCCCGCTTTGACGGGGGCCGATACCGGCATTGCCATGGCGGACGGCACCGACATTGCCATTGAATCCAGCGGCGTCGCGCTCATGCAGGCCGATCCGCGGCTGGTGGCAACCGCCATTGTGTTGACGCGGCGGATTGTTGCCACCATCCGGCGCGGACTTTTCTTTGCCTTCATCTATAATATGATCGGCTTGCCGCTGGCGGCCGCCGGACTGCTGTCACCCGTTGTGGCAGGGGCCGCCATGGCATTGTCAAGCGTCAGCGTGGTGGCCAACGCCCTCACTTTGCGCTGGTTTTCCCGTCCTCCATCAAACCGTTGAGATCATTATGGCCGCTTCAACCTCCCTCCCTTCCTTCGGCCGACGCGCCTATAATCGCCTGATGCAGTTGCGCGGGTTCAGCGATCATCCCGACAATCTGACCCGGCTGTTCCTGTCCCCCGCCCATCGACAAGCAGCGGAGGCGGTAAGCGTGATGATGCGCGAGGCGGGCTGCGATGAGGTCAGCATCGACGCCCTCGGCACAGTGGTCGGCCGCTACCACGGCGAAAGCGTGGATGCGCCAGCTCTGCTCATCGGCTCGCATATCGATACGGTCAAAGATGCCGGTTCCTATGACGGCACTTTGGGTGTGGTGGCGGGGATCGGCGTGATCGAAGCCTTGAAACAGTCAGGCCGCCGCCTGCCTTTCGCGCTCGACATTCTGGCCTTTGGCGACGAGGAGAATGTGCGCTTTCCCAGCAATCTCTCCTCCTCGCGTGCGCTTGCGGGCACTTTCGATCCCGCGACGCTGGACGGGGCAGACGAGGACGGAATGTCGTTCCGCAAAGCCCTTCTGGACTTCGGCGGCAAGCCAGACGCCATCGGCGCGCTGGCGCGTGATCCCTCCAAGGTGATCGGCTATCTCGAAGTCCATATCGAACAGGGCCCGGTGTTGCAGCACGAGGCCCTGCCTGTCGGCATTGTGACCGCGATCAACGGTGCCTCGCGCCGCCGCGTCATGGTGACGGGCCAAGCGGGCCATGCGGGCACCGTGCCGATGGCTTTGCGGCAGGACGCTCTGACAGCGGCGAGCGAAATGGTGTTGGCAGTCGAGGCTTTGGGCGCCAAAGCCGCTTTGACGGTTGCCACTGTCGGCCGATTGGCGGTATCACCCAATGCCGTCAACGTCATCCCCGGCGGGGTGCAGTTTACCCTCGACATGCGCGGGCCCGATGATGGCGAGCGCATCGCCATGGTGCAGGCGATCGAGGAGGCCTGTCGGGCCATTGCCGCGCGCCGCTCGGTGGAGATCGATATTGCCCCGTTTTACGATGCCCCTGCATGCCCCTGCTCGCCGTCTTTGCAGGCTGCTTTGAGCGAAGCCGTCGCCCGCCACCAGATCAGGCCGCTGCATCTGCCCTCGGGTGCGGGCCATGATGCCATGGCCATGGCGGCTTTGTGCCCGATCGGCATGTTGTTCGTGCGCTGCACCGATGGCATCAGCCACAATCCGGCAGAATTTGCGAGCCAGAGCGACATGGATCAGGCGATCCGGATTTTGCTCGATGCGGTCGAGCATCTGGCCCGCAACCACAGCGCATAAAAAAGCCGACGCCTTGGGGCGCCGGCTCAACTCCCGCAAAAGCCAGCTGCGGTTACATGGTCGCCCCGACGGACCAAGGCACGAATTCGGCATCGCCATAGCCCATCTGTTCGGACTTCGACTGTTCGCCGGATGCGACGCGCAGCAGCACATCGAAAATCTCTTTGCCTTTGTCCTCGACGCTGACACCGTCGACAATATCACCGCAATTGATGTCCATATCGTCGATCATCTTGCGGTAGATTTCCGAATTGGTCGCCAATTTGACCGAAGGCGTCGGCTTGCAGCCATAGGCCGAACCGCGTCCGGTGGTGAAGGCCAGAATATTGGCCCCGCCCGCAACCTGACCGGTCGCCGCCACGGGGTCATAGCCGGGGGTATCCATATAGACAAAACCCTTGGCGGTGACCTGCTCGGCATAATGATAGACGCCGGTCATGGTCTTGGTGCCGCCTTTGGCGGTCGCGCCGAGTGATTTTTCCAAAATCGTGGTCAAACCGCCCGCCTTGTTGCCAGGCGACGGATTGTTGTTCATCTCCATCTTGTTGCGGGCGGTGTAATCCTCCCACCAATGGATCATGTCGACCAGCTTCTTGCCGATTTCCGGTGTTGCGGCGCGACGGGTCAACAGATGTTCCGCGCCATAGACTTCGGGGGTTTCGGACAGGATCGCCGTGCCGCCGTGCTGGACCAGCAAATCGACCGCAGCGCCCAAAGCCGGATTGGCGGTAATGCCGGAATAGCCGTCCGAGCCGCCGCATTGCAAAGCCAGCATCAGTTCGGACGCAGGCACTGTCTGGCGGCGCGCCGCATTGGCAGTCGGCAGCATGGTCTTGATCGCTTCCACACCGGCTTCGACCGTCTTTTTGGTGCCGCCGACCTCCTGGATGGTCATGGTGCGGAACATGTCGCTTTCGGTAATGCCATAGGCGTCCTTCCAGCGCGAAATCTGGAAGCCTTCGCAGCCCAGACCCACCATCACCACACCCGCCATATTCGGGTTGCAGGCATAGCCCCATTGGGTGCGCTTCAATATCTCGTAGCCCTCGCCCTTGATGTCGAGCGCGCAGCCGCCGCCATGCACCAGCGGGATCACGCCGTCAATATGCGGATAGTCGTTGAGAATACCCGAGCGTTCGATCTCCTGCGCCATGAAACGCGCGGCAGAGGCCGAGCAGTTCACCGAGGTCAGTATCGCGATATAATTGCGGGTGCCGACCTTGCCATTGGTGCGGCGGAAGCCCTCGAACGTGGCCTGTTGTGCTACGGGCAGAATCTCTTCCTCGCGCGCATCTTCCGAGAAACGATAATCACGGGCGAAATCGCGCATGCCGACATTGTGCTCGTGCAACCATGAACCGGGCGGTACCGCTTTGGTGGCAAAGCCGATGATCTGGCCGAATTTGATCACCGGCTCCCCTTCGGCAAGGCCCACCAGCGACATTTTATGACCGCGCGGAATCCGGTCGATGGCGGTCACGCCGTTGACCACAACGCCCTTGTCGACGGTATCGACGGCAGCCACAACATTATCGGAAGGCGAAAGCAAAATTGTACGTGGCGTTTGCGCCGCAGAACCATTCATCAGACGTAACCTCGTTTCAACATGTTAGTATTTATAACAGTTACAACACCACGACAGACCGACAATTTCAACCTCTGGCTGGCTGTTTTTGTCGGGTTAAGTGCTGACAGGGGCCATGCGCGGGGCGCAGACCAAATCTGAACGGCCGACGGGCGGGTGTTTTTTTGCCAGTTTCATCTTGCCCGAAGTCCAAAAGCCCGACACTGTAGGGCCATCACACGCAGCCAAAAAAGAAATACGGGACGGGAAACGCATGAGCAAACTATTGTTGACACCGGAACAGACCCTGCCGCAGGACGGCACCACAGGCGCGCTTGCGGGCCGTGTCTGGCTTCCGCAAGTGGACGGCCCCTCGGTGGTGGCCATCCGCGCCGATGGTGTCTATGACATCTCCGCCCGTTTCCCCACCATGCACGATCTGTGCGAACAGGAAGACCCTGCCGGAGCGATGCGCGCTGTCGCAGGCGAGCGCATCGGCGATCTCGCCTCCTTGCTCGCCAATACGCCGGAAGACAACCGTGATACGCACAAGCCATGGCTGCTTGCGCCGATCGATCTGCAGGCCGTCAAAGCCGCTGGTGTCACCTTTGCCATTTCCATGCTGGAACGGGTGATCGAGGAAAAGGCCCGCGGCAATGCCGCAGCGGCAGCCGAAATCCGCAAGGAAATCGTCGCGCTGGTCGGCGACGACCTGTCCAAACTCAAGCCCGGTTCGCCCGAGGCCATGCGGCTTAAAGACGTGCTCATCAAGCAAGGGGCATGGAGCCAGTATCTGGAAGTCGGGATCGGACCGGATGCGGAGATTTTCACCAAATCACCGAGCATGTCGGCGGTCGGCACCGGTTTTGACGCGGGCCTGCACCCGATATCGAACTGGAACAATCCCGAGCCGGAAGTGGTGCTGGTGGTATCATCCGACGGGCGCATTGTCGGCGGCACACTCGGCAATGATGTCAATTTGCGCGATGTCGAAGGACGTTCGGCTCTGCTGCTCGGCAAGGCAAAGGACAACAATGCCTCGGCCAGCATCGGCCCGTTCATCCGCTTTTTCGATGCCAGTTTCACGCTCGACCAGATGCGCCATTGCGTGCTGTCGCTGACGGTCGAAGGCACCGACGGCTATGTGCTGAAAGGCTCGTCGCGGCTCGACCAGATCAGCCGTGACTATACCGATCTGACCGCGCAAATGCTCAACCGCAACCATCAATATCCCGATGGTGCGGTGCTGTTCACCGGCACGCTGTTTGCCCCGATTGACGACCGCGACCATCCCGGTGAAGGCTTTACCCATAAAATGGGCGATGTCGTGACCATTGCGACACCGGAATTGGGCGCATTGGTCAACCGCATGAAGCGGTCGAATGATTGCGCGCCATGGACCTTCGGCACCGCACAACTGATGCGCAATCTGGCCAAACGCAAACTGATCTGAGCGATCCACGAGGGGAGCAGCAATGGAATTCGAGATCTGGCTGGCCTTTGCTGCCGCCTCGGCCATTCTGGTGCTGATCCCCGGCCCCACCGTGCTTTTGGTGGTGTCCTATGCGCTCGGTCAAGGCTGGCGGGCGGCTTTGCCGACCGCCATCGGCGTCGCTCTGGGCGATTTTACCGCCATGAGCCTGTCGATGCTGGGGCTTGGCGCGCTGCTGCAAACCTCGGCCATGCTCTATCTCGGGTTGAAATGGCTCGGCGCGGCCTATATGGTCTGGCTGGGCATCGGGCTGTGGCGGGCGGGCGGCACCTTCGAGATTGCGCCGCGGCAGGCCGGAACCCGTTCTTCAAGGATGCTTGTTCATGCCTGGATTGTGACGGCCCTGAACCCGAAAAGCCTGACTTTTTTCATTGCCTTCCTGCCGCAATTCATTGATCGGGAGGGTGATTTCTGGCTGCAAATGCTGGTGTTTGAAAGCACGTTTCTGGTGCTGGCCTTTGCCAATGCGCTGTTTTATGCGCTGACCGCCAGCCGCGCCCGTCACATGATGGGCTCGCCGCGCGCCATCCGCTGGTTCAACCGGTCCGGCGCAGTGCTGCTGATCGGCGCGGGGCTGGCCGCAGCCGCTTTGCCGCAACGCGGATAAGGCTCAGATAATGCACTTTTCCAGCACCGGCCGCTGTTTGGCGATGCGGTCGAAGCCGAGATCGGACACATCCAGCGTGCGGTAATGGCCATGGATGACCCATTCCGCCAAAGCGCGGCCCACGGCGGGGCTTTGCTGCAGGCCGTGGCCTGAAAAGCCGTTGGCGAGCAACAGATTGTCGATGTCCCCGACCGGCCCCAAAATCGCATTGTGATCGAACAGGTTCATATCATAGGGACCGGCCCATGCGCGGCCCGGCCTGATCTGCTCGAAGGCCGGAATCCGGTGGGCGAGCAAAGGCCAGAGCTGATCTTCGAACAGATGCGGATCCACGCTGAAATCATTACCGTCCATCTCGGGGTCGGGCTCGCCCTCGGCTGGCGCGATGCTTCCGATGAACAACTGGCCCGAGGCATCGGGCCGCCCTTCGGGCCTGCACCACGCCCCGCTCGGGTCGATCAGCAAGGGCACACCCGCCAAAGCCTCTTTGCAATGGAAGGTATAGACAAAGCGTTTCTTGGGGACGACCGGAATGTCGATCCCCGCAAGGGCTGCCACCTTGCGTCCATTGGCACCCGCCGCATTGACCAGCGTGCCGCACGCGATCACCTCTCCCGATTTCAACACAACGGACACAACCTTGCGCCCCTGCCGCACCACATCGACCACTTCGTCAGTCACATAGGTGACACCGAGCGAACGCGCCTTGCGGCGAAAGGCCTGCATCAAGGCCCAGCCGTCGAACCAGCCCTCGCCGGTGCGTCCCCACGAGCCGCAGGCCAGATCATCGACATGCAACCACGCAAACTGCGCGGCCAGTCCGGCCCTGTCGAACAGCGCGATATCCGCGCCTTCACGGGTCTGGATGGCGTGATTGTCATGCAGGGTCACGGCACCGGCATCCGCGGGGCCGGAACCGCTGGCCAGATAGAGATAGCCGCCCTCGTGCAGGTCGATCACCGGCACCTCGCCATCCACCGTCAGGTGTTCGCCCAGATGACGCAGGAAATTGATCCCGTAGAGCGAAATCCGGATATTGACGGCGGTGGAGAATTGCTGGCGGATCGAGGCGGCCGACAGGGCCGAGGCGGCTTTGGCATAGGTCGGGTCTTTTTCAACCACCACAATACGGCCGGAAAACGCCGGATCGCGTGCCAGATGATAGGCAATGGACGAGCCGATTACGGCACCGCCGACGATCACCACATCGGCTGAAACAGGCACTGACCCGGACATTTTTATTCCTTTGAACGATGATACTCTGTGCGAAAGGCTGCCATTCTAGGCTAAACGAGACAAAACCTATTTGCCAGCCCTGACAAAATAGCGTTTTGATGCCTATAATCCCGATACACCCTAAAAGGCCGCATCCTCAAAGGCTGATTGCAAAGGTTATTCAATGTCTGTTTCCCCGCGCGACGAAGCTCTTGCCATCCTCAAACGCCTCGGCGTGTCCCCGACCCTTTTTGACGAGACCGGTTCCGCCTCGCACCTTGCCGCACATTCGCCGATTGACGGCAGCGTCATCACCTATGTCAAAACCACCTCGCTGGCCGGAACACAGGCGCAACTGGGCAAGGCGCAAGCCGCCTTTCAGGTGTGGCGCAAAGTGCCTGCCCCGCGCCGTGGTGAATTCGTCCGCTTGCTGGGCGAGGAACTGCGCGCCTGCAAAGCCGATCTGGGCCGTCTGGTGACGCTGGAGGCCGGAAAGATCATCTCCGAGGGCTTGGGCGAAGTGCAGGAAATGATCGATATTTGCGATTATGCGGTCGGCCTGTCGCGCCAATTGTTCGGGTTGACGATCGCCACCGAGCGGCCCGACCACCGGATGATGGAAACATGGCACCCGCTGGGCATTTGCGGTGTGATTTCGGCCTTCAATTTTCCGGTTGCCGTCTGGTCATGGAATGCGGCTCTGGCACTGGTCTGCGGCAATGCGGTGGTCTGGAAGCCTTCGGAAAAAACATTGCTCACGGCTTTGGCCACGCAAGCGATTGTCGAGCGCGCGGCAGCCAAATTCGGCGGTTTGCCGGAGGGAATCGCCACTGTGCTGGTGGGAGGCCGCGAGATCGGCGAGGCTTTGGTCGATGACCACCGCGTCGCACTGGTCTCGGCCACCGGCTCGACCGCGATGGGACGGCAGGTTGCCCCGAAGCTGGCGGCCCGTTTCGCCCGCGCCATTCTGGAACTGGGCGGCAACAATGCCGCCATCGTCGCCCCCTCTGCCGATCTCGATCTGGCCCTGCGCGGCATTGCCTTTGCGGCGATCGGCACAGCCGGACAACGCTGCACCACCTTGCGGCGGTTGTTTGTGCATGAGAGCATTTACGATCAACTCTTGCCGAAACTGCGCAAGGTCTATGGTTCGGTCCAGATCGGCGATCCGCGCCGCGACGGCGTGCTGGTCGGCCCGCTGATCGACCGGCAGGCCTTCGAGGTGATGGACAAGGCGCTGGCCGAATCCAAGTCTGCGGGTGCCACGGTCACGGGCGGCGGGCGCGTCAAAACCGATCATTGCGAAGGCGGCTATTATGTCGCCCCCGCACTGGTCGAACTCCCGTCTCATAGCGGCCCTGCATTGCGCGAGACCTTTGCGCCGATCCTTTATGTCATCCGCTATTCGGCGTTTGAAGAGGCCGTTGCCATGCAAAACGGCGTGGGTGCGGGCCTGTCCTCCTCGCTGTTTACGCTCGACATGCGCGAAGCGGAACGCTTTATAGCGGCTGACGGTTCCGATTGCGGCATTGCCAATGTCAATATCGGCCCGTCGGGTGCCGAAATCGGCGGGGCCTTCGGCGGCGAAAAGGAAACGGGCGGCGGCCGCGAGGCTGGATCCGATGCATGGAAAGCCTATATGCGTCGTGCGACCAACACGATCAATTACGGCACCAGCCTGCCTCTGGCACAAGGTGTAAGCTTCGATATCGACGCAGGATAAGGGGAAAAAGAGATTATGAGTGCCTCAGACAGCATGAAGAAAGCGGCAGCCTTCCAGTGGGATGATGCCTTTTTGATTGATTACCAGCTGACCGAAGACGAGCGGATGATCCGCGACACGGCCCGCGACTATGCGCAGGAAAAACTGTTGCCGCGCGTGATCAAGGCCTATTCGGACGAACATTCCGACCGCGCCATTTTCAACGAAATGGGTGAATTGGGCCTGTTGGGTATCACCATCCCCGAAAAATACGGCTGCGCCCATGCCAGCTATGTCTCTTATGGCTTGGTGGCGCGCGAGGTCGAACGTGTTGATTCGGGCTATCGCTCGATGATGAGCGTGCAATCCTCGCTGGTCATGCACCCGATCTATGCCTATGGCACCGAAGAACAGCGGATGAAATATCTGCCCAAACTGGCGTCGGGCGAATGGATCGGCTGTTTCGGCCTGACCGAACCCGATGCAGGCTCCGATCCGGCTGGCATGCGGACCCGTGTCGAAAAAGTCTCGGACGGCTACCGCCTGACCGGCTCGAAAATGTGGATTTCCAATTCACCGATTGCCGATGTGTTCGTGGTCTGGGCCAAGTCGGCGGTGCATGACAATGAAATCCGCGGCTTCGTGCTCGAAAAGGGCATGAAAGGCCTCAGCGCACCGAAAATCGGCGGCAAGCTGTCGCTGCGCACCTCGATCACCGGCGAAATCGTGATGGATGGCGTTGTGGTGCCGGAAGAAAATCTGCTGCCCAACGTGTCCGGCCTCAAGGGTCCGTTCGGCTGCCTCAACCGCGCCCGCTACGGTATTTCATGGGGGGTGATGGGTGCGGCCGAAGATTGCTACACCCGCGCGCGCCAATATACACTCGACCGCAAGCAGTTCGGCCGTCCGCTGGCCCAGACCCAGCTGGTGCAGAAAAAGCTGGCCGATATGGTCACCGAAATCTCGCTCGGCCTGCAAGGCTCGCTGCGGGTTGGCCGGTTGTTCGACGAAGGCAAGATGGCGCCCGAAATGATCTCGATCGTCAAACGCAACAATTGCGGCAAGGCGCTCGACATTGCCCGCATTGCGCGTGACATGCACGGCGGCAACGGCATTTCGGAAGAATATCACGTGATGCGTCATGCCCAGAATCTGGAAACGGTCAACACCTATGAAGGCACGCATGACATCCATGCGCTGATCCTTGGCCGCGCGATCACCGGCTTGCAGGCGTTCTTTTGAGAGCCTGACCGCTGAAACTCTCCAAGGCGTGCCCCGAAAGGGCGCGCCTTTTTGGCAATTGACTACGGTTAAAATCCCCATTCTTCGATAGGACCAGCACCATGACAGCAGCGCGGACGGGCGGACAATTGATCGTCGATGCCTTGCAGGCCCAAGGGGTCGAGCATGTGTTTTGTGTGCCGGGCGAAAGCTATCTGGCCGTGCTGGATGCGCTGCATGATGCCGCCATCAATGTCACCGTCTGCCGTCAGGAAGGCGGGGCGACAATGATGGCCGATGCGACGGCGCGGCTGTCGGGCCGTCCGGGCATTGTAATGGTCACGCGCGGACCCGGTGCCACCAATGCCTCGCCCGGCATCCACATTGCCGAGCATGACAGCGTGCCGCTGATCCTGTTTGTCGGCCAGATCGAACAGGGCATGCGCGAACGCGGCGCGTTTCAGGAAATGGATTACCGCGCCTTTTTCGGCTCGACCGCCAAATGGGTAACCGAGATCGACAATGCCGCCCGTATCCCCGAAATCATCTCGCGTGCCTTCCACGTCGCCATGCAGGGCCGGCCCGGCCCTGTGGTGATCGGCCTGCCCGAAGATGTCTTGCTGGAAATGGCCAGCGTGCCGGTGGTGCCGCGCGTCGAGCCCGTCGAGACATGGCCCGGCCTGACACAGATGGCCGAGTTGCAAAAGCTGCTCTGGGCGGCCAAAAAGCCCGTGGCCATTCTGGGTGGGTCCGGCTGGAACGAGAAGGCGATAGCCTCGATGGTGCGTTTTGCCGAACGATTCCAGCTTCCCGTGGCCACCTCGTTCCGGCGCGCCATGCTGTTTCCCAATGCGCATCCGCTTTATGCCGGTGAAATCGGCATTGGACCCAACCCGAAGCTGAAAGAGCGCATTGCCACCAGCGATCTGGTCCTGCTGATCGGCGGGCGCATGGCCGAAATGCCGTCGCAAAGTTATACTTTGTTCGATATTCCGCAGCCGCAGATGGGCTTTGTGCATGTCCATGCCGATGCGCAGGAACTGGGCCGCGTCTATCATCCGACTTTGGGAATCCATGCCAGTCCGAAAGCCTTTGCCGCCTCGCTCGAAACCGTACAGCCGCCCAACCAGATATCATGGGAAGCCGATGCCCGGAGCGCCCATGACGACTATCTCGGCTGGACCAATCAGGCCCCCGTGCATGGCAGCAAGCTCGACATGGCCACTGTGATGATGGAATTGCGCGGCAAGCTGCCCAAAGATGCCATCGTCACCAATGGCGCGGGCAATTATGCGATCTGGGTCGGCCGCTTCCTGCATTATCACCAGCACGGCGCGCAACTGGCTCCGACCTCGGGCTCGATGGGCTACGGCGTTCCGGCCGCCGTCGGCGCCAAACGCGCCCAGCCGCACCGGATGGTTGTGGCCTTTGCGGGCGACGGCTGTTTCATGATGAACGGACAGGAATTTGCCACGGCCGTGCAATATGACCTGCCGGTCATCGTCGTGGTGGTCGACAACGGCATGTATGGCACGATCCGCATGCATCAGGAGCGCGAATATCCTAACCGCGTTTCGGCCACGGCCCTGAAAAATCCGGATTTTGCCGCCTATGCCCGCGCCTTTGGTGGCCATGGCGAGCGGGTGGAAAGCACCGAAGAATTCGGACCCGCTTTCGAGCGCGCTCTCGCCTCCGGCAAACCTGCGATCATCCACTGCCTGACCAATCCGGAAGTGCTGACGCCGGGGGCGACAATTACCAGCCTCAGGGCTGCGGCCGCAAAGGCATAAAAAATCCGGCCTTGAGCCGGATTTTCTTTGTCACCATCGCGGCTGAAATCTATGCCAGCTTGGTTTGCACCATGGCGCGCAGCGAGCGCAGATCCTTGGCAAAGGAGCGGATGCCCTCGGCCAGTTTTTCGGTGGCCATCGCGTCCTCGTTGAGCGCGAAGCGGAAGCTGGCCTCGTCGCTGGCCAGCTTGTCGCCTCCCTGTTTCGCCGCCGTTGCCGCATCGAGCTGGCGCACCAGCGTGCCCTGATCCTTGGCAAGCGAGTCCAGCAAAGCGGGTGCGATGGTCAGACGGTCGCAACCTGCCAGCGATTCGATCTCGCCTTGATTGCGGAAGCTCGCGCCCATCACCACGGTGTTGTAGCCGTGGCGTTTGTAATAGGCGTAAATCGCACGCACCGACAGCACGCCGGGATCTTCGTCGGCCGCAAAGGTGCGCCCTTCGGCTTTGGCGTGCCAATCCAGAATCCGGCCGACAAACGGCGAGATCAGAAAGGCCCCCGCTTCGGCCGCAGCCGCCGCCTGCGCCAGACAGAACAGCAACGTCAGATTGCAATTGATGCCTTCGGCTTCGAGAATTTCGGCGGCGCGGATCCCCTCCCAGGTGGAAGCCAGCTTGATCAGCACCCGCTCGCGCCCGACCCCGCGCGACTGGTAATCGGCGATGATGGCGCGGCCCTTGGCGACGCTGGCCGCCGTATTGAAGGACAGATCGGCGTCGACTTCGGTCGACACACGACCGGGGACAATCCGGCTCAATTCGGTACCGAAGGTCACCGCCAGCCTGTCGCAAACACCTGCGACCACCGCAGCCTGATCACCCCCCTGCGCACGCCCCCATTGCACCGCCTCGTCGACCAGATGCGCATAAGCGGGCATTTGGGCGGCTTTGAGGATCAGCGTCGGATTGGTGGTGCAATCGGTCGGCTGGAAGGCCTGAATCGCCTCGATATCGCCGGTATCGGCGACCACCACGGTCATGCTTTTGAGTTGATCAAGTTTCGAGGACATGTTTCGGCCTTTCACGCAACAATTCTGCTCGTCTGGATAATGATTATTGAATAGCATAACACAAGCTTCAACAAAATGATTGCAGCGACATCAGGATCAGGACACCGGACTGTGCTTCACACCCGTGCTTTTACAACCCGCCGTGGCAAGCAACTGCCTTTCACCCCGATGGGCTTCGGCACCGCGCCTTTGGGCAATCTGTTTGCGCCGGTCAGCGAAGAAGCCGCCCGTGCCACGCTGGATGCGGCTTGGGACGTCGGCTGCCGCGCCTTTGACACGGCCCCGTTTTACGGCCTCGGCATTGCCGAAACACGGCTGAACCCGTTTTTGCGCGCCCATCGCGGCGAACAGATGGTGCTGTCGACCAAGATCGGCCGCTTGTTGCGTCCTTGTGCGCGCGATCAACGCTCGGCGCAGGATCACTATTTCGACACGCCCGCCCGCGAGGTGGTGTTCGATTATTCCTATGACGGCGTGCTGCGCTCGTTTGATTTCTCGATGGAACGGCTCGGCGTCGACACCATCGATGTGCTGTTGTGCCATGACATCGACGCCGAAACCCATGGCAGTGTCGAGACCAGCGAACAGCATTTCAAAACCTTCATGGAAGGCGGCTACAAGGCGCTTGAACGCCTCCGCTCGGAAGGGCGCATTGCCGCTTTCGGGGCGGGATTGAATGTCTGGCAGATGTGCGAGCGGCTGGCCCGCGCCGGTGATTTCGATCTGTTCCTGCTGGCTGGCCGCTATACTTTACTCGAACAAGACCCGCTCGAGACTTTTTTGCCCCTGTGCGAACAGCGCGGCATCGGCATCCTGTGCGGCGGGCCGTATAATTCGGGCATTCTCGCAACCGGCGCACGCGAAGGGGCTGTCTATAATTACGAACTAGCTCCGCCCTCTGTTGTGGAGCGCGTGCGCAAGATCGAAGCCGTCTGCGCCGCCCATCGGGTCTCGCTGCCCTGTGCGGCCCTGCAATTTCCGCTCGCCCATCAGGCGATTGTCTCGGTCATTCCCGGCGGCAAGACGGCGGACGAGGTGCGCCGCAATGCCGCCCAGCTTGAGGTTGCCATTCCGCCCGCCTTCTGGGCCGATTTGAAAACGGCAGGCCTGATTGCCGCCCATGCGCCGGTTCCGGCCTGATCACACAAGGACATCGTGATGCTCAAAAACATTGATCCGCTGCTTGGTCCCGACCTGCTGTCCACCTTGCGCGCCATGGGCCATGGCGACGAGATCGTGATAGCGGATGCCAATTTTCCGGCTGCGAGTGCGGGCCGTCCGCTGATCCGGCTCGACGGTATCGATGCGCCGCGCATCGCCAACGCGATTTTGTCGGTCATGCCGCTCGATGATTTTGTGCCCGAATGCGCGTGGCACATGCAGGTGGTCGGCGACCCCGCGTCCCAAATGCCGATCTTTGACGATTTCCGCGCGGCGCTCGCCACCCATGGCGATGGCGCGGTGCTCGCCCCGCTCGAACGTTTTGCCTTTTACGAGCGCGCTGCAAAAGCCTTTGCCATTGTCGTCAGCGGCGAAACGCGGCTCTATGGCAATCTGATCCTCAAAAAAGGCGTAATCCGCCCCTGAACACGAGGCCCCCATGCAGTTCATTGATGCCCATCAGCATTTCTGGGATCCGGCCCGCGGCGATTACGGCTGGCTGACCGCCGATCTGCCTGCCTTGTTCAAGCCCTTCGGGCCCGACGATCTCGCCCCCCATCTGACAGCCCATGGCATCAGCGGCACAGTGCTGGTCCAAGCCGCCCCTAGCCTTGCCGAGACCGACTATCTGCTGGAGATGGCCAGCCGCACACCCTTTGTCAAAGGCGTGGTCGGCTGGGTCGATTTTGAAGAGCCCGGACAGGCACAAGAGCTCGACAGGCGGGCCCAAAATCCCCTGCTCAAGGGGATCAGGCCGATGATTCAGGACATTGCCGATCCCGACTGGATGCTGCGGTCCGATCTCGATTGGGCTTTCAGGGCCTTGATCCGTCATGATCTGGCTTTCGATGCGCTGGTGTTGCCGCACCATCTCGTCAATCTGCACCGTTTGATCGACCGCTATCCCGATTTGCGCGTGGTGATCGACCATGGGGCCAAGCCGCAGATCAGGGATGGGCTGTTCGAACCATGGGCCCGCGATATGGCAAGGCTTGCGCGCGACACCGGTGCCTTGTGCAAATGTTCGGGGCTGGTGACAGAGGCCCGTGCCGATTGGACACCCGCCGATCTCGCCCCCTATCTCGACCATCTGTTCGGGTCATTCGGCCCCGAACGGCTGATCTTCGGCTCGGACTGGCCGGTTTTGACGCTGGCGGGCGATTATGCGGGCTGGATTGAAACCGTCCGCACCGCCACAAGCCATTGGACCCATGACCAGCAGGCGGCTCTGTTTGGCGGCAATGCCCGCCGTTTTTACCGGTTGTCCTAGGGCCGGAGTGATCCTTTGAGCTTATTGATCGTAAGATAAATCATTGCTCTTACCCGATCTGGGCATAGCCTTGCAGCCGGAGCGGTGTTAAGCGTGAGCCATTCCAATTGCCGATGACACAAGCATAGGCATCCATGATGCGAGGAGGAACGACCATGGCGACTGAACTGACCCATTTTATCGGCGGCAAGCATGTCAAAGGCACGTCCGGCCGTTTTGCGGATGCCTATTGGCCGATGACCGGGGAAGTGGCCTCGCGCGTGCCGCTGGCCTCCACCCGGGAAGTCCGTGCCGCGGTTGAGAACGCCATGGCGGCACAGCCAGCCTGGGCGGCGACCAATCCCCAGCGTCGCGCCCGCGTGTTGATGAAGTTCCTCGAACTCGTCCACAAGGAATATGACGATCTGGCCCTGTTGCTGGCCAAAGAGCACGGCAAGACCGTGGCCGACGCCAAGGGCGATATCCAGCGCGGGCTGGAAGTGGTGGAATTCTGCATCGGTGCGCCGCATTTGCTCAAAGGCGAATTCACCGACGGCGCGGGCCCCAATATCGACATCTATTCGATCCGCCAGCCGCTCGGCGTGGTGGCGGGCATTACCCCGTTCAACTTCCCTGCGATGATTCCGCTGTGGAAATGCGCGCCGGCGATTGCCTGCGGCAATGCCTTCATCCTGAAGCCGTCCGAGCGTGACGTCGGCGTGCCGCTGCGGATTGCCGAACTGTTCCTTGAGGCGGGCCTGCCTGCCGGTATCCTCAACGTCGTCAATGGCGACAAGGAAGCCGTCGATGCCTTGCTCGATGATCCAGACGTCAAGGCGATCGGCTTTGTCGGCTCGACCCCGATTGCCGAATATGTCTATACGCGCGGTTGCGCCAGCGGCAAGCGCGTGCAGTGCTTCGGCGGCGCAAAGAACCATATGATCATCATGCCCGATGCCGATATGGATCAGGCTGTCGATGCCTTGATGGGCGCCGGCTATGGCTCGGCCGGCGAACGCTGCATGGCGATTTCGGTGGCGGTTCCGGTCGGCGAAGGCACCGCCAACCGTTTGATGGAAAAACTGGTTCCGCGCGTCGAAAGCCTGAAGGTCGGCCCCTCGACCGATCCGTCGGCCGATTTCGGCCCGCTGGTCACCAAAGCCCATCTCGACAAGGTGAAAGACTATGTCGATGTCGGCGTGAAAGAAGGCGCCAAGCTGGTTGTCGACGGCCGCAATTTCAAAATGCAGGGCTATGAAAACGGCTTCTATATGGGCGGCTGCCTGTTCGACAATGTCACCGAAGACATGCGCATCTACAAAGAGGAAATCTTTGGTCCGGTTCTCTCGGTGATCCGTGCGCCGACCTATGAAAAGGCACTGTCGCTGGCCAATGACCATGAATATGGCAATGGCGTCGCCATTTTCACCCGTGACGGCGATGCGGCGCGTGATTTCGCCTCCAAAGTGCAGGTCGGCATGATCGGGATCAATGTGCCGATTCCGGTGCCGCTGGCCTATTACACCTTCGGTGGCTGGAAGCGTTCGGGCTTCGGCGATCTCAACCAGCACGGTCCCGATGCGTTCCGGTTCTACACCAAGACCAAAACCATCACCTCGCGCTGGCCTTCGGGCATCAAGGACGGGGCGGAATTCGTGATCCCGACCATGCGCTGAGCGCAGACCAATCATATGAGACGAAATCAGGGGTAGCGTGCTGCCCCTGATTTGTTTTCACTGGGCAAAAAGGGAGGTTCACCAATGGCTCAACTTTTCGCCCTCGACGAAGACCGGATCGCCATCCGCGATATGGCGCGCGACTTTGCCGATGGCCAGCTTGCGCCCCATGCGCTGGAATGGGATCAGACGAGCCATTTTCCGGTCGACGTGATGCGCGAAGCCGCCAAACTCGGCATGGCCGCCATCTATGTGCGCGAGGATGTCGGCGGCTCCGGTCTGGGCCGTCTGGATGCCGCGCTGATTTTCGAGGCGCTGGCCACCGGTTGCCCGGCGATTGCGGCCTATCTGTCGATCCACAACATGGTGGCGTGGATGATCGACCAGAACGGCTCGCCCGAACAACGCGGGCATTGGCTGCCGTCGATTGTCACCATGGATAAAATCGCCGCCTATTGCCTGACCGAACCGGGCTCCGGCTCGGATGCCGCAGCGCTGAAAACCCGCGCTCGGCTGGATGGCGACCATTACATTGTCGACGGGGTCAAACAGTTCATTTCCGGCGCGGGCGTGGCCGATGTCTATGCCGTAATGGTGCGCACGGGGGGCGAAGGCCCGTCCGGCATTTCGACCCTGCTGATCGAAAAAGGCACACCCGGCCTGTCCTTCGGGGCCGTCGAAAAGAAAATGGGCTGGAACGCACAACCGACCCGCCAGGTGATCATGGAGAATTGCCGCGTGCCGGTGGCCAACCGTTTGGGCCCAGAAGGGATCGGCTTCAAGATCGCCATGTCGGGACTGGATGGCGGCCGCCTCAACATCGCGGCCTGCTCGCTCGGCGGTGCGCAATCTGCGCTTGAAAAATCGCTGGCCTATATGGGCGACCGCAAGGCCTTCGGCAAGAAATTGCAGGACTTTCAGGCCTTGCAATTCCGGCTCGCCGATATGGCCACCGAGCTTGAAGTGGCGCGCACCTTCTTGTGGCGGGCGGCGTCTGCGCTCGATGCCAGTGCCCATGATGCCGGACAGCTCTCGGCCATGGCCAAGCGCTTTGTCACCGATACAGGCTTCGAGGTCGCCAATCAGGCGCTGCAGCTGCATGGCGGCTATGGCTATCTGGCCGATTACGGCGTCGAAAAAATCGTGCGCGATCTGCGCGTGCATCAGATATTGGAAGGCACCAACGAAATCATGCGCGTCATCATTGCGCGCCAGTTGGTCGGTCGCGGACAGGGAAGCGGATCATGAGCAAGACAGTCTCCATCGCATTTATCGGGCTTGGCAATATGGGCGGGCCGATGGCCGCCAATCTGGTCAAAGCGGGCTTTCAGGTGACCGGTTTCGACCTGTCGGCCAGCCATCTCGACCAAGCCAAGGCACAGGGCGTTGCCGCCGCATCCTCGGCGCAAGACGCTGTCAAAGCGGCCGATGTGGTCATCACCATGTTACCAGCGGGCAAGCATGTGCTGGGTGTCTGGCAGGATGTGCTGGCCGCCACCAAAGCCGGTGCTTTGCTGATCGATTGCTCGACCATCGATGTGGAAAGCGCACGCGCCGCCCATGCACTGGCGACTGGACATGGATTGACCGCGCTGGACGCGCCGGTTTCGGGCGGCGTCGGTGGGGCGCAGGGTGCAACGCTGACCTTCATGTGCGGCGGGGCGACGACAGACTTTGCCCGCGCCAGGCCCGTTCTCGAAGCCATGGGCAAAAAGATCGTCCATTGCGGCGAGGCAGGGGCCGGACAGGCGGCCAAAATCTGCAACAACATGATTTTGGGCATTTCGATGATTGCGGTATGCGAAGGCTTTGCGCTGGCCGAAAAGCTCGGCCTGTCGCATCAGGCCCTGTTCGATGTCGCCTCGACCTCGTCGGGCCAGTGCTGGTCTTTGACCACCTATTGCCCGGTGCCCGGTCCCGTGCCGACCAGCCCGGCCAATCGCGATTATCAGCCGGGCTTTGCCACGCCCTTGATGCTGAAGGATCTGGCCCTGTCGCAGGATGCGGCGCAGAGCGCGGGGGCACAGACCCCGTTGGGGGCCAAGGCGACAGAACTTTATCAGCGTTTTCTGGATTCAGGGGCCTCGGAAAAAGATTTCTCCGGTATCATTGCGATGCTACGATCATAAACCGGTTTCCGATTGGCCTTCGAGTAGAGTCATGGCGTTACAAACAATCCCCTCTCCCCAACCGGCGGCCTCTGCGGCGCGCCTATTGCGGCGTGTCGGGTTTTTTGCACTGGCTGTTGCGCCGTTGCTGTCAATGGCCACCCGCCGCGGCTTCGTGATTGCGGTGCCGTTCGGCGCGATCCTGCTGATACTGGCGGCATTGATTGAAACCGAGAACAAAGAACCGTGGCAGAGCTTTGGCCGCATGCTGCTGTCGGTTTGCGGCATTGCCGGTCTGTTCGTACTGCTCTGGGCCGGATTGTCGCTGGTGTGGACGCCGTTCAAAAGCGAGGCCATGGCGCGTCTGGCCAATCTGGTCGGGTTGGTGGTGCTGGTGATGGCAACGGTGGCCAGCCTGCCGCTCCACAGCCGCGCCAATAATCTGCATCTGTTGACCATCGGCCTTGCTGCAGCCCTCGTGCTGGCCAACGGGTTGTTGCTGTGGACGATGAATGATCCCGACAGTGTGATCGACCCGATGACCACCGAACGCCTGCCTTTGTTTGCCTCGGTGCTGGTGTTTCCCTGCATCGGCTGGCTGTTGTCGCGCCGGCGCACAAGCGGGGCGGTGATGCTGCTGGCGGTGACCAGTTCATTCATGATCCTGCAAGAGGCCTATGCGGCTGTGTTCAGCCTGACGCTGGGTCTGGTCTTTTACTGCCTCACCCTGTGGCGCGCCACATGGGGACGCTGGCTGGCCGGCATCATGACCATCGGCCTGCTGACCCTTGCTCCCGTGCTGCCGTTTTTGCTGCGCCCTGTGACCAAATGGGCCTTTGGTGCGACCGATCTCAATGTCGATGCCTTGCGGGCATGGGGACGGCTGGTGCAGCGCGAACCCTTGCGGCTGATCACCGGACACGGTTTCGATGTCACCACGCGCGCCAAAGCCGCCGGATTGATCGAGCCGATGGCCCCGCGCGGCCTGCTGTTCGAATTATGGTATGATCTCGGCCTGCTCGGTGTGGTCGGGGTGGTGATGGTGCTGATAATGATCATCCGTGCCAGCTCCAAAGCGACCCCCGTGCTGGCACCCGGAATTCTGGCGACCCTGATCACGGCTTTCAGCCTCACCGTTCTGGGTCAGGTAGCCTTGCAGGGCTGGTGGATCACGCTGATCGGCTTGGTGGTGATCATGTGGTTTGCCATCGAACAGGGGCAGTATCGCACCACCCGCCCCCGTTCGATTTCCACGACCTTCCGCTGAACAACCAATCAGCTTTTGCGGCCTTCCTGCACCGCATGGCAGGCCACGCCGTCGATCATCAGCGGCACTTCCTGCTGGCAGCGGGTATTGGCCAGCGGACAGCGGGGATGGAAGGTGCAGCCCGAAGGCGGAGAAATCGGATTGGGCACCTCGCCCTGCACCGGTTGGCGGCTGCGTCCGGTCATGGCCAGATCGGGCACCGCATCCAGTAACATCCGCGTGTAGGGATGGCGCGGCTGGGCAAACAGGGTTTCGACCCGCGCCACTTCCACCAGACGGCCCAGATACATCACCCCGATCACATCCGCCATATAGCGCACAACCGCCAGATTATGGCTGATAAACAGCAAGGTCAGACCGAGGTCGCGTTGCAAATCTTTCATCAGATTGAGGATTTGCGCCTGCACCGACACATCGAGTGCCGAGGTCGGCTCGTCACAGACGATCACATCGGCATCGGACGCCAGCGCACGGGCAATGGCGATGCGTTGCCGTTGCCCGCCGGAAAACTGGTGCGGAAATTTGACCGCATCGGCGGGATCAAGCCCGACCAGTTTCAGCAACTTGCTGACGCGGCCGCGCTCCTCTTCCTCGTTGCGGGCCAGCCCGAACGCCTTCATCGGCTCGGCGATGATCGCACCAACCCGCCAGCGCGGATCAAGGCTGGCATAGGGATCCTGAAAGATCATCTGCAAGCGGCGGCGCAAGGACAGCGGATAGCCGGCTTTGGGATCAAGCGGCACATCATCAATCGCAAACGTGCCGGAACTGGCAGGCAGCAGGCCGGTCACCATACGGGCCACGGTGGATTTGCCCGATCCCGATTCCCCGACCAGCGCAAAGGTCTCGCCCTTTCTGATCGTGAACGACACATCATCGACCGCCACCAGCATCTGTTTGTCCTGACCGGACAACACGCGTTCCAGCCACGGCTGGGACACGTCGAACACTTTGCGGGCATGGGTGACCGACACCATCGGCTTCGTGCTCATGAACGCACCTCGTGCAAGAAGCAGGCGACCTGTCCGGCACCGATCGGTTCGAGCACCGGTCTGGCCTCGTGGCAGCGCGGCATCACATGCGGACAACGGGGATGGAAAGCGCAGCCCTGCGGGATCGCAGTCAGGCGCGGCATCGACCCCTCTATTTGCAGCAGGCGTTCGGGCCGCTCGTCCAGCGCGGGAATCGAGCCCATCAGGCCCTTGGCATAGGGATGTCTGGGCGATTTGACGACATCGCGGACCGGACCGATCTCGATCACACGTCCGGCATACATCACCGCCACGCGATCAGCGGTTTCGGCAATCACGCCCATGTCATGGGTGATCAGCATCACGGCCGTGCCGCGCTCGCGGCAGAGCTTTTTCAACACCGCAATGATCTGCGCCTGCACCGACACATCCAGCGCGGTGGTGGGTTCATCGGCAATGATCAATTCGGGTTCGGCCGCCAGTGCCAGCGCAATCACCACGCGCTGGCGCATACCGCCCGAAAATTCGTGCGGATAGCCGTCAATCCGCTTTTCGGGAGCGGGTATCCCCACTTCGGCCAATAGCGCAATCGCCCGCTCGCGCGCCTGCTGCTCGGACACCGGCAGATGGGTTCGGATGGTTTCGATCAGCTGTTCACCGACCCGATAGAGCGGGTCGAGACTGGTCAGCGGGTCCTGAAAAATCGTGCCGATCCGCTTGCCGCGGATATGGCGGAGTTCCTCCACCGGCAGTTGGTCGATCCGCTGGCCTGCCAGCAAAACCTCGCCCGACGCAATGCGGCCGGGCGGCTCCAGCAGGCCGATCACCGCCGCACCGGTCAGGGATTTGCCTGCCCCCGATTCACCGACCACGCCCAGCACCTCACCGGGCGCGATAGACAGGGAAATCCCGTCCAAAGCCCGCAACGTGCCGTGGCGGTTTACAAATTCGACAACAAGATTGCGCAATTCGAGCACGGGAGGTGTCACAGCAGAACTGGTCATTGCAGCCTCGGATTCAGCGCATCACGCAGCCAGTCGCCGATCAGATTGATCGACAACACAAAGATCGCCAAAGTCAGGCCCGGAAAGGTTACAATCCACCAATCACCGGAAAACAGATATTTGTTGCCGATCGAAATCAGCGTGCCCAGCGAGGGTTGCGTGGGCGGCAGGCCGACGCCGAGAAACGACAGGGTCGCCTCGGTGATGATCGCCAGACCGAGATTGATGGTCAGGATCACCAGCACCGGCCCGATCACATTGGGCAGCAAATGCCGCAACAGGATCAGCGGCGTCGGCTGTCCGACCAGACGGGCGGCATGGATATAGTCCTTGTTCTTTTCAATCAAAGTCGAACCGCGGATGGTGCGCGCATATTGCACCCAGAAGCTCAACCCGATCGACAGGATCAAGACGCCGAACGCCCATGTCTCGCGAGACGTGCCTTTGGACAGGGCCTGCACGATACCATTGACCAGCAAGGCAATCAGAATGGCCGGAAAGGTCAGCTGCACATCGGCCACCCGCATGATCACCGCATCGACCCGTCCGCCGACATAGCCCGCCACCAGCCCGAGCGTGATGCCGATGGTCGCCGCCAGTGCCACGCCCGACAGGCCGATCACCAGCGAGACCCGCATGCCGTAGAGAATAGCCGAATAGAGATCGCGGCCCTGATCATCGGTGCCAAGCACAAACCGCGGATCGCCGCCATCCTGCCAGACCGGCGGAATATTGGCATCGGCCAGAAACACCTGTGCGGGATCGAACGGATCCATGCTGGCAAGCAAAGGGGCCATGAGAGCCGCCAGCATGATGGCCACCGACAGGATCGCGGCCACCACCGTCAAAGGCGAGCGGAAAAACAGATAGGTCAGATCATGCGCCATGATCCGTGACCAGAGGCTGTCACCCGGCGGGGATGATCCGGCAGGAGGAGTTTGCATCGACACGGGCTTATCCTTTGATGGTCGCACGCAGACGCGGATCGACGAATGCGTAAAGCAGATCAACCACCATATTGATGGTGACAAACAGGGCCGAAATGATCATCAGATAGGCCGCCATAATCGGAATATCGACATTCTGGACCGCTTTCAGGAACAAAGCACCCATGCCCGGCCACTGGAACACCGTCTCGGTGATCACTGCAAAGGCGATGATCGAACCCAACTGCAAACCGGCAATGGTGATCACCGGCACCAGCGTGCTTTTGAGCGCGTGGCGGAAATGGATGGCCCGCGTGGTCAGGCCGCGCGCACGCGCGAATTTGATGTGGTCGGAGCGCAGCACTTCCAGCATCTCGGCACGCACCAGCCGCATGATCAGCGTCATCTGGTAGAGCCCCAAAGTGATCGAGGGCAGGATCAGCGCTTTCAGCCCCGAGACGGTCAGCAAGCCGGTACTCCAGCGCCCCGACACCGTCACCACCTGCCCGCGCCCGAACGAGGGCAACCAGCCCAAGGTCACCGCAAACAGATAGATCAGCAAAATCCCGATGAGAAAGGTCGGCAGACTGACGCCGACCAGCGAAATCGATTGGAACACCCGCGCAAACAGGCTGTCGCGCCGAAGCGCGGTATAGACCCCCATCGGAATTCCGATGGCCAGCGACAGGAAAGAGGAAATCAGTGCCAGTTCCAGCGTGGCGGGCGCGCGTTCGGCCAGCAATTGGATCACGGGCTGGCGGAATTGGTAGGAAATGCCGAAATCCATCTGCACCGCTTTATAGAGATAGCGGCCCATCTGGACGATCACAGGATCATCCAGACCCAGACTTTCGCGCACCTTGCGCACTTCTTCGGCAGGCGTATCGAGGCTGACGATCTGCGCCACGGGATCGCCGACAAAACGGAACATCGTGAAAGCCAGCAAGGCGACCGTCAGCAAAACCATGCAGGATTGCAAAATCCGTCGGATAACAAATGCCAGCATAGGATCATACTCTTCTTGAAAACCCGAACACAGGATCGGGGATCTGGGCCCGACACCCAAGGTACCGGACCCGATAGGCGGAAGACACTCCGACCGGTTGCAGGTTGCCGAAACAGCCTGCAACCGGATGAGAGGTCAGTCTTTCATGATCCAGCCAAAGGTGATGGCATTGTCGGCGCGTTGAGCCATTTTCAAGCTCTTGGACACGCCCCATGCCAAAGCCTGCTGGTGCAACGGGATATAGGCATACTCATCATAAGCAATCTGGAAGGCTTGCTTGATCATGGCATTGCGCTTGGTCGCATCGGTTTCGCCCAGAATCTGGTCGGTCAAACCATCCACCTGCTTGTTGCAGTAACCGCCCAGATTGGTTTCGCCGCGTGCCGACTTTTCATCATCGCGGCAGCCGATGATGTCATAAAGCACGTTGTGGCTATCCAATGTGTTGGGCGTCCAACCGAGCAGATAGAAGGAGGTCTTGAAACCATTAGGCTTCAGGACTTTTGCGAAATACTGCGCCTTTGGCTGGATCAAAGCATTCAGCTTGATCCCGACACGGGCGAGCATGCCGACAATCGCCTGACAGATCGGGCCGTCATTGACGTAACGATCATTGGGGCAGTCGAAACCGACTTCGAAACCATTGGGATATCCGGCATCGGCCAACAGTTTCTTGGCGCCTTCGGGATCGAATTTCGGACGCACGAAGTCTTTCGACAGGGGGAACAATTCCGGAGCGATCATCAAGGCCGACGGGGTCGACAGACCGCGCATCACGCGGGTCTTGATGGTTTCGATGTCAATGGCCTTGTAGAAGGCTTCACGGACGCGCTTGTCCTTGAAGGGGTTCTTGCCCTTCACGCTGGATTCAAGCAATTCATCGCGGGTCTGGTCCATGCCCAAATAGATGGTGCGCAGTTCGGGACCGGCCAGAACCTGCACATTGGACGCGGAATTGACGCGCTGGATGTCCTGGATCGGCACAGGCTCGATCAGGTCGACTTCGCCCGACAGCAAAGCGGCCACGCGGGTGGCGTCCGATGCAATCGGGGTGAAGATGATTTCATCCAGATTATGTTCGGGCTTGCTCCACCAGCCTGCATTGGACTTGAACACGGTTTTCACGCCGGGTTGATGGCTTTCGATCTTGAAGGGACCGGTGCCATTGGCGTTGAGCGAAATGAAGGATGGCGTGGTGGCATTGGCAGGTGTCGGTGCGGCGCTGCCATTGGCTTCGGCCCACTTCTTCGACACGATCATCCAATATTCCCACTGGTTCAGCAGGATCGGATTGGGCACGCCCAAAATCACGTCAACGGTATGGTCGTCGATCTTGACGAATTTGGCATCCTTGGGCACGCGGGTGGTGTGGTTGGAACCGGGTGCACGCAGACGGTCTGCAGAGAAAATCACATCGTCGGCGGTGAAATCTTCACCATTCTGGAACTTCACACCTTTGCGCAGATAGAAACGCCAGCGGGTCGGTTCGGGTGTTTCCCATCGCTCGGCCAGAGCGGGCACCACGTTCAGGCTCCGGTCGCGTTTGACCAGACCTTCATACACATTGGCCAGATGGGCGTTGGTGGTGGTTTCATTCAGCGTATAAGGATCAAGAGATTTCAGATCCCCCTGATTTGCGTAACGCAGCGTTTTGGCATAGACCGCGCTGCTCATCAGCACCGCAGCAGTTGCAAGCGCCACGAAACCTTTGGCTACTAGTCCTCTTTTCATTGTCATCGCACTTTACCCCTAGGTTGAGTGAAACCCCGTTGCCTCGTCTTGTTCACTCGTGGGCGAGAGATTAGCCGTCATAACCTCTCAGCGTAAAGTCTAATTCTGCACATTTGACGGGTTAAATCGGGGCAATTGCCCATTTGGTGCAGAATGATGTGACTGGTCTTTGTCATTGACCCGCGCTCTATGGATTTGCTTTGCTCGTTCAACCAATGAATAATGACAAATCACCCATTCGATACGCCCCCATTCAAGAGGTCTTCTGATGCCCATCGTGAACCGTGTTGCCGCTTTTGCCGAGGAAATTGCCGAATGGCGGCACGATCTGCATGCCCACCCCGAACTTGATTACGATGTCCACCGCACCGCCGGCATTGTGGCTGAAAAGCTCAAGGCCTTTGGCTGCGATGAAGTGGTCACCGGCATCGGCCGCACCGGCGTGGTCGGAGTGATCCGCGGTTCCAAGCCCGGCAACAAGGTGATCGGCATGCGCGCCGATATGGATGCGCTGCCGATCGTTGAGGAAACCGGCAAGGCCTATGCCTCGACCACTCCGGGCAAGATGCATGCCTGCGGTCATGACGGCCATACATCCATGCTGCTGGGCGCGGCCAAATATCTGGCCGAGACGCGCAATTTTGCGGGCACTGCCGTGGTGATCTTCCAGCCCGCCGAAGAAGGCGGCGGCGGCGGCAAGGCCATGGTCGATGACGGCATGATGGACCGGTTCGGCATCACCGAGGTTTATGGCATGCACAACATGCCGGGCATGCCGGTCGGTCAATTCGGCCTGCGCACCGGCCCGTTGATGGCGGCAGCAGATCGCTTCACCATCGAGATTCAGGGCCTTGGCGCACATGCGGCCAATCCGCATGGCTCGATTGATACCGTGGTGATTGTCGCCCAGATCATCAATGCGTTTCAGGGGATTGTCGCGCGCAATGTGAACCCGCTTGAATCGGCAGTGGTTTCCACCACCTTTATCCGCGCCGGAGACGCCTTCAACATCCTGCCGCAAACCGCCACGCTGAAAGGCACGGTGCGCACGCTCAACAAGGATGTGCAGGATCTGATCGAACGCCGCATGTCGGAAATCGTCCACGGCATTTGCGCCCTGCACGGCGCTACAGCCAAGGTCGATTATGCCCGCGGCTATCCCGTCACCAGCAATCACGACACGCCGACGCAATTCGCGGCCTCGGTCGCAGGCTCGGTGGTCGGTCAGGACAAGGTCGACACCCACCTTGCCCCGACCATGGGCGCGGAAGATTTTTCCTATATGCTGGAAGCCCGCCCCGGTGCGTTTATTTTCGTCGGCAACGGCGACACCGCAGGCCTGCACCATCCCGCTTATGATTTCGATGATCACGTGATCCCGATCGGCGTCAGCTATTGGGCCAAGCTGATCGAAACAGGCATGCCTGCCTGACAATCACGAGGGGGCTTGCCCCCTCGATATGCCCTTTGGCTGGCACACTGAGGTGTTGGTCTTGAAAAGGCGTTTTACTGAAAAGTCGTGGATGGCCGGAACAAGTCCGGCCATGACATTTTTGATGGATTTATTCAGATCCCAACGCGAATCTTGACCACCCTTGTGGCGGTCATCCACGTCTTTTTAGATCATCGGCAACCACGAATGATTGCCCTGAAAACATCCGCCAAACCAAAGACAAATCAACTGCCCTCGATTTCCTCGCGCAGCAATTCCAGCGCCAGCCATTCTTCTTCGGCCTGCATCAACGCCACCTGGGTTTCTGTCAAACGCAGGCTCATCGCGTTGAAGCGGGTGGCGTCCTTGGCATAGAGCTGGGGATCGGCAAGGGCTGCTTGCAGCTTCTCGATATCACGTCCCAACGCCGCCATTTTTTCGGGCAGCACGCTCAACGCATGCTTGTCCTTGAACGACAATTTACGCGCCGGTTTGCTACCCGTGGCCTGCGTGGCACTTGAACCACTGGCCTCGTGCTTTTGGGTCGACGGCAGGCCGGACCGATGCGACTTGCGGGCTGTGACGCCCTCGCCGCGCTGCGCCAGCATATCGGAATAGCCCCCGGCATAGAGCGTCCATTGCCCCTCGCCTTCCGACATCAGAATCGCCGTGCAGACACGGTCCAGACAATCACGGTCATGGCTGACGATCAGCACGGTACCGGCATAATCGGCCACCAGTTCTTCGAGCAGATCGAGGGTTTCGAGATCGAGATCATTGGTCGGCTCGTCGAGCACCAGCAGGTTGGACGGGGCCGCCAGCGCGCGCGCCAGCAACAGCCTTGCCCGCTCGCCGCCCGACAGAGCAGCCACCGGCTGGCGGGCCTGCGGCGGGGAGAACAGAAAATCCTTCAAATAGCCCATCACATGCCGCTGGATGCCGTTGACCGTCAGCATGTCGCCGCGCCCGCCGGTCAGTACATCCATGACGGAGGCTTTTTCATCGAGTGCGGCACGGCGCTGGTCCAGCACGACTTTTTCCAGTCGCGTGCCCAGACGGACCTCACCGGAATCAGGAGACAATTCACCGGTCATCAGATTGATCAGCGTGGTCTTGCCCGCGCCATTGGCCCCGACAATGCCGATCCGGTCGCGCCGCATGATCCGCATCGACAGATCTTTGACAATGGTGCGCTCGCCATAGGATTTCCCGACATGGTCGAGCACCACCACCTGTTCGCCCGATTGGTCCGCCTCGCTGGCGGCCATTCTGACATCGCCGGTCAGCTTGCGTGCCGTGCTGCGTTTTTCGCGCAAATCGGCCAGATCGGCCATGCGCCGCACATTGCGCTTGCGCCGTGCGGTCACGCCATAGCGGACCCAGTCTTCTTCGCGGGCAATCTGGCGGTCGAGCTTGTGGGCTTCGATCTCCTCCTGCTCGATCTGCACATCGCGCCACGCCTCGAAAGCGGCAAAACCCTGATCGAGCCTGCGCGAACGTCCGCGATCCAGCCACACCGTATTGCGCGACAGATTTTGCAAAAACCGCCGGTCATGGCTGATAATGACCATGGCCGAGCGCAAGCCCGACAATTCCTCTTCCAGCCATGTGATGGCGGGCAGATCGAGATGGTTGGTCGGCTCGTCCAGCAATAAAATATCGGGCGCGGGGGCGAGCGTACGCGCCAAAGCGGCGCGGCGCGTTTCCCCGCCCGACAGACGCTTGGGATCCTCGTCGCCGTTCAGACCCAACTGGGTCAGCAAATGCTGGGCGCGATAGGGATCGTCCCCGGGGGCCAGCCCCTCTTCGACATAGGCGAGCACACTGGCATAGGCGGACAGGTCCGGCTCTTGCGGCAGATAGCGCACGGTGGCACCGGGTTGCAAAAAGCGCGTGCCGGAATCGGCTTCCACCAAGCCGGCGGCGATTTTCAGCAGGGTCGATTTACCAGAGCCATTGCGGCCCACCAGCGCCACCCGTTCTCCCAAGCCAACGGCCAGTTCGGCGCCGTCAAGCAAAGGAGTGCCACCAAAGGTCAAACGGGTATTTTGCAAATGCAGGAGAGGAGGTGCAGCCATGGCACAGGGTGTGCCAGAGCGCGCCTGTTCATGCAAGCAAACTTACATGTGAACTTGCAAGAAATCACACATCGACGGGTTATTCTTGCCGCTCGATTTACAACAAATGGCTGTTACGGGTCTCGCGGGGGGCTTTATGCCGCAACAATTGTCGCACGCCGGAAGAGGCCACAACCTCGTTCTTGTTGCTGAAAGCCTCGTGGTTGGCCTCGATCATATCGAGATCATAGAGATAATTGACCATCACCGCATGGGACTGCGCCAGCCCTTTGGGGGAGGGATCGGCCATCACATTGATGCGCTCCAGCCGCGCGCCATTGCCGAGATGGAAACGGGCGACCGGATCGATCACCCGCCCCGATGGCGTGCGCGCCTGCAACAGATAGCGCGCGGCCAAGCCATGCAACAACGGCGTGAGAAGCTCGACCGAGACAGGATTGCCCGCCCAAGCCGGATCATCGAGCAAATCGAGCGCTTGTTTCATCTCCGGTGCGACAAATTCGGATTCGGCCTGTTTGCGCTCGCGTCCCAGCCAAGCCGCAAAACCGGGCACGGGCGACAGTGTCACAAAGGTTTTCAGGCCGAACCCCTGACGGGTCAGTTCTTCCACCACCTGTTTGATCAGGAAATTGCCGAAGGAAATGCCGCGCAACCCCTCCTGACAATTCGAAATGGAATAGAACACCGCCGTTGTCGCCTTTTTCGGATCAAGCGGTACCCGCTCCTCGCGCAGCACATCGGTGATCGAGGCGGGGATATCGGCGGTCAAAGCAACTTCGACAAAGATCAGCGGATCATCGACAATCTGCGGATGGAAGAAGGCAAAGCAACGGCGATCGGGCGGGGCCAGACGGCTGCGCAGATCATCCCAACTCTTGATGGCATGAACGGCCTCGTAGCGGATGATTTTTTCGAGAATATTGGCGGGCGTCTGCCAGTCAATCGGCCTGAGCACCAGAAAACCGCGATTGAACCACGAGGAGAACAAATGCCGGAAATCGGCATCCAGTGCGGTTAATCCGGGATGGGTCTTCTCGAAACGGAACAAATCCTCGCGCATCCGCACCAGATTTTGTGTGCCACCCGAAGACAGGTTCAAACGGCGGATCAATTCCTGACGGCGCGGCTCTGCGGCCTGATGCAGGGCCATCAGATGCTGGTGGTCTGGCGAAGTCTGATAGGCGGCAATGGCCTGCTTCAAGCCATCTTCGTCGGCGCCGAACCGATCGACCAGCATGCACAGGAAGCCGCATTTCTCCGCATCATCCATAAGGGCATAGCGATCGAGAATGATTGTCGCCAAAGCCACGCCGGAGGCTTCGCCGCGGCTCGACAGCAAAGCCTCGCACATGTCGGCGACCGGCGGCAGATCACGCCGCCCGCCGACCCATTGCGCCTGCCCGACCAGTTCACGGCCGCGTTGTGAAATACTCGAAATCAAATCGGTTAAAAACGACATGCCATTCTTGCCCCCATCACAGCCGAACGCCCATGGTGCAGCGCAACGCGAAAGTCAGGTTACGGGCTAATTTTGAAATTTCAAACCTGAAATGACCCGGCCGGCTGATTAAACTTGCGCCTCGTCCTCGCCCAGCAAGGGCCGCCAACCCCAATGCAGCAAAGAGGGATCGTCGCTGTCGACGCCATGGGTTTGCAAAATGTCATGGATTTCCCGCAAGCGGCCAATCACAGCGGGGCCGCGCAACAGTCCGGTCATCACCATCAGCATCTCGATCACCAGCAATTGCACCACATAGGCCTCGGTGCCGACCCGCATGGTGGCATCGCGCGGCACATCGCTGGCCAGCACGATATCGGCCAAAGCGGCCAGCGGCGTGTGCCCGCGCGTGATGGCGATGATGGTGGCCCCGCGCGCTTTGGCCAGGCGCACCACTTCCAGCAAAGAGGGCATGCGCCCGACAAAGGAAATCGCCACCACCACATCGGCAGGGGTCAGCGTGGCCGCGGCCACCAGCTGGAAATGCGCATCCGAATAGGCCGTGGTGTTCAGATCGAGCCGGAACAGACGGGCCTGCAAATCCTGCGCAAGAAAATTCGATGTCGCGCCCGTGCCGTAACAATCAATCCGGCGCGCGCCGTTGATGGCCTTGGCAGCATGGTCGATCAAGGCGGGGTCGATCAGCCTTTGCCATTCCGACAAGACCGCCGTCAGACTGCCCACCACATTGCGCACGACATCGTGGGCACTGTCACCCTCGCTGACCCCGCGATGCAGAAAGGGCGTGCCGCGCGCCAGATCACCCGCTAGTTTCAGCTTGAAATCCTTGACCCCCTCGCAGCCGACCGTGCGGCAAAAGCGCACAATGGTGGGCGCACTGACTTCGGCGGCGCGGGCCAGTTCCTCGACATTGGTGTTGACCGCCCAAGCGGGATTGTCCAGCACCAGTTCGGCAATCCGCCGCTGCCCGCTCGACAGGCTCTCCATCGCCAGACGGATGGCGCGCAGCACATCGGGTGCATCCGCGCTCTCGGCATGGAACGCCGTCTCTGCAGGGGCGTGGATCGGAGTCTCCTCCATTCAGATCGCCTCCCCGGCTGCCAGATCGAAATGGCAGGCGAATTGATGGCCGTCCTGCTCCTGTCTCAACACGGGCCGCTCCTGCGCGCACAGGCTTTGGGCCTGCGGGCAACGGGTGCGGAACACGCAGCCCGAAGGCGGATCAAGCGGCGAGGGAATATCCCCCATGATCAGCCGCCGCGCTTTGGGTCCGTCGGGATCGGCTTTGGGCGAGGCGGCCAGCAAAGCGCGGGTATAAGGATGGCGCGGATGGCGCATCACGCGCTCGGTCGGCCCCATTTCCATTACGCGGCCGAGATAGAGCACGGCCACCCGCTCGCACAGCAATTCGACAATATCGAGATCATGCGAGATGAACAGCAAGGCCAGCCCGAAGCGGGCGCGCAAATCCTGCAGCAGATTGATGATCTGGGCCTGCACCGAGACATCGAGTGCGGAGACCGGCTCGTCGGCGATGATCAGTTTCGGCTCGACCGCCAAAGCCCGCGCAATGCCGATGCGCTGGCGCTGCCCGCCGGAAAATTCATGCGGGAACCGGTCGGCATGGGATTTTTGCAAACCGACCATTTCCAGCAATTCACCGATCCGCTCGCTGCGGCGGTTTTGGGCAATGCCATGGGTATCGAGTGCCTCGCCGATAATATCGCGCACCCGCAAACGCGGATTGAGCGAGGCGAAGGGATCCTGAAACACCATCTGCGCCTGTGCGCGAAACGGCTTCAACTGCCGTTCGGACAAGCCGTCAATTGCCTGCCCGTCAAAACTCACCTGCCCGCCGCTGGCCGCAATCAGCCGCAGAACCAGCCGCCCGATGGTGCTTTTGCCGGAGCCCGATTCACCGACCAGTCCGAAGGCCTCGCCCGGTGCAATCTCGAAACTCACATCCTCGACCGCCCGCAACCGGCCCTTGGCGGTGACAAATTCCTTGCCCAGATGCGAGACAGACAACAAAGGTTTTGTCATGCCCATTCCCTCCAGCGCAGGCAGCGGATATCGCCTTGCCCATCACTTTCCAGGGCAGGCGGCGTCAGCCCGCATTGGGCTTGCGCCATCGGACAGCGCGGCGCAAAGGCGCAAGCGGGGCCGAAATCACCGGGCTGGCCCGCAATGGCCTGAATGACCCGCCGTCCGTCACGCACAACCGCCCGCGCCGGCAGGCAGGACAGCAAGGCTTTGGTGTAAGGGTGGCGCGGGGCACGAAACAGCGGCGCGGTCTCCCCGCTTTCCACCACCTGCCCGCCATACATCACCGCCACGCGATCGGCGATTTCCGAGACCACGCCGAGATTATGGGTGATGAACAACACCGCCATGCCGGTTTCGCGGCGCAAGCGGTCGATTAGGGCCAGAATTTGCGCCTGAATGGTGACATCCAGTGCCGTCGTCGGCTCGTCCGCGATCAGCAAAGCCGGATTGCACGACATTGCCAGCGCGATCATCACCCGCTGGCGCATCCCGCCGGACATCTGGTGCGGATAATCATCCATCCGCCGGCCGGCATCGGGGATCTCGACCAGATCGAGCATATCCCTGACGCGCTTGCGGGTGGCCGATCCATCAAGGCCAAGATGCAGCCGCACCGATTCCGCAATCTGTTCGCCGATGGTCAGCACCGGATTGAGGCTGGTCATCGGTTCCTGAAAGATCATCGCCATTTCGATGCCGCGCAATTGCCGCAAGCGGTCCTGATCGAGCGCAGCCAGATCGAGCATCTCGTTCTGGCGGGTGCGATAGCGCAGTTGGCCCGCCGCAATAAAACCGGAAGGCCGCGGCAGCAGGCCCATCACGGCAAGGCTGGTGACCGATTTGCCCGACCCCGATTCCCCCACCAGAGCCAGCGTCTCGCCCGCCTGCACGTTAAGCGACACGCCGCGCACCGGCGTGACAGTGCCGGTTTCGGTGCGAAAGGATACCGAGAGCCCGTCGATCTGCAACAAAGGGGTTTGCTGTTGGTCGGTCATGGTCACAAGGCCTTGCGCAATTTGGGATCGAGCATATCGCGCAAGCCATCGCCGATCAGTTGCAGTGACAAAGCAGCCAGAACAATCGCCAGACCGGGAAACAGCACAACCCAGAAAGCATCATCGGCATATTGCTGGCCCGATGCGATCATCGTGCCCCATGTCGGCACTTCGGGCGGCACACCGGCCCCCAAGAAGGACAGGCCTGCTTCGGCCAGCACCGCATAGGCAAAAATAAAGGTCGCCTGGACCAGAATGGGGGATGCGACATTGAGCAGGATATGCACGCGCAGAATTCGAAAGGTCGAGACCCCCAAAGCCCGCGCCGCCTCGACAAACGGCAATTCACTCACCACCAGCGTCGAAGCCCTGACCACCCGCACCACGCGCGGCGCATAGACAATCGACAAAGCCAGCACGACATTGCCCGCCGAGGGCCCCAGAATCGCCACCAGAAAAATCGCCAGCAGAATATCGGGCAGTGCCATCATCGCATCGGCCAAACGCATGATCAGCGCATCAAGCCCTTTGACATAGCCTGCCAGCAGGCCGAACACGGTGCCGACGCTCATCGACAACACAACCACAGCAGCTCCGATCCCGAGCGAGGCGCGCCCGCCGAAAATGATGCGCGAGAGGATATCGCGGCCAAACTCGTCGGTGCCCAGCCAGTTGATATCGCTCGGCGGTTTCAAGCGGCGGGCCATCCGCATGGCATCGGGCTTGAAGGGTGCCACCCATGGTGCCAGCAACGCCGCCAGTACGATCACGCCCAGCACGATTGTGGCGACCAGAACCAGCTTGCGCCGGAACAGCCGTTTGAAAAACAGGCGGGCAGGATTGGCCTGCGCCATGCTCGCGGCTTCCATCAGCCTGCTCTCACGCGCGGGTCGGCCAGAGCATAGATCAGATCGACCGCCAGATTGATCAGCACATAGACGGCCGCCACCACGATCAGCGCGCCCTGAATGACCGGATAATCACGCCGCAGCACGGCGGAGACCACCAGATTGCCGATGCCGGGCAGGCCGAATACGGTTTCGGTAACAATTGCACCACCAACCAGCAAAGCCGCCGTCAGCCCCACCACGGTGATCACGGGGATCAGCGCATTGCCGAAGGCATGACGCCAGATCACCACCCGCTCGGCCAGACCTTTGGAGCGGGCGGTGCGGATAAAATCCTCGCTCAGAATGTCAAGCATGCTGGCGCGGGTGAATCGGGTGATCAGCGCGGAATTGACAATGCCCAACACGCTGGCGGGCAAAACCAGATGCTGCAAGCGCACCAGAAAGGAAGCGCCGGGATCGCCATAGCCCGCCACCGGAAACCAGCCGAATTTGACGGCAAAAATCTGGATGAAAATCAGCCCGAGCCAGAAACTCGGAATATTGGCGGCCACCATCGCCAAGCCGCTCAACGCCTGATCCAGCCACCGCCCGCGCCAGACCGCCGAGGCAATGCCTGCGGGGATCCCGATCAATGCGGCAATCGAGACAGAAAACAGCGCGAGGAAAAAGGTCGGCTCGGCCCGCTCGCTCAACGCTTGGGTGACAGGGCGTTGCAGAAAAATCGACTGGCCGAGATTGCCCGACACAATTTCCTTCACCCACAATCCGAATTGCACCAGCAAGGGTTTGTCCAGCCCATAGGTGGCGCGCAATTTGGCAATATCTTCCACCGTGGCCTGATCGCCCAGCATCAAAGCCGCCGGATCACCGGGGGCCAGACGCGTCAGAAAAAACACCATGGTGGCCACAAGGGCCATCACGATCAGCAAACCGGCCAGTCTGCGCAGAAAAAACCGTCCCATCGCCGAACTCCGCCCCTCGCCTGCAACAAGACCGATCGCGCCAGAGTGATGCGCCGCAAATCATCCGGAAAAAAATAAATTAAAGGGACAAGACAAAAGCGGGCGGCGGATTTGCCGCCGCCCGATCGTCAAAGCCTGATCAGGGTGTGACGCTCACATTCCAGAAGGCCGGCCATGGCATTGGCGTATAGCCCTTCATCTTGTTCGACACGCCAGAGAGGGCTGCGAAATTGCCGACGCGGATATAGGGCACTTCGTCATAGACAGTCTGTTGCACCTTGGCCCACAAGGCACCGCGCTTAGCTGCATCGGGCTCGGAGTTGAAGGCGGCCAGAGCCGCATCCTTTGCAGGTGACTTCCAGCCCCCGGGGGCACCGTCACCCAATTGGGGTGGCGACAGCATCGGCTCGGGCAGGAAGGCGGAATGGGTCACATAAATATCCCATACTGCCGGATCGGCACGACGCTGCACCAAGGTGGCCCAATCGACCACATCCAGTGTCACGGCAAAGCCCGCAGCCTTCAGCTGTTCGGCCATGACCAGAGCCATGCGGTGATGATAGTCGTATTGTTTGGAATTGAGGATGCGGATCGGAGTGCCGTCATATTTGGCTTCCGCCAGCAGTTTTTTGGCTCCTGCCGCATCGCCCTTGTTGTACTGGCCCTTGCCTGCCTCGGAATAGAAGGGCGAGCCCTTGGGGAAATGCTCGGCGCTGACAGCATAGAATTTCGGATCACCGAAACCGGCCATCAGGATTTCTTCGGCATTCAAAGCCATCTGGAAGGCCTGACGGATTTTCACATCCTTCATCGGGCCCTGTACTGTATTGGTGGGGAAATACGGGAAGCCATAAGGCATGGTCAGCACAGGACTGACATTGCCGGCCGCTGTGACTTTCTTGTTGCTTTCCACAGGCAGCTGATCGGCAAAGTGATATTGGCCTGCAATAACGCCTTCGGTGCGGGTATTGGCATTGGGCACGGGAATAAACCGCAATTCATCCACCTTGGCTTCGCGCTTGCCCGCATAGCCGCTTGGTGCTTCCGAGCGGGCATTATAGCCGTCATGCTTGACGAGCACGACGAACTGGTCGGGCTTGCGCTCGCGGAATTTATAGGGACCGGTTCCGACGAATTCGACAAGCGGTGTGGCAATCGATTCCTTGGCCATGATCCCGGCAAAGCCCGATGGCAGGGCCAGATGCGCCAGCAAAGCAGGCTGGACATCCGACAGGGCGATTTCGACTGTATTGCCGTCCTTGGCGACAATGCCGGTGATACTCTTGCCCAGAGCCTTGCCGCGCGGGGTCATCTCGACCCAGCGTTTGAGCGAGGCAACGACATCCCCGGAATCGAGTTCGCGGCCGTTATGGAGTTTGACGCCTTTGCGGATCTCGATGGTGTAGGTTTTGCCGTCGGCGCTGATTTTGGGCATGTCGGAGGCAAGCATCGGCTTGACAACCCATTTGTCGTCAAACGTGTAAAGCGGCTCGTAAACATGCTGCATGATGATGGAGACCAGATCGGCAGTCGACGCCATCGGGTCAAGCGACTGCGGTTCGCCGATCATCGCAAGGTTGACGCTGGTCTGCGCGAGCGCGGCCAGTGGTGCGCCGACTGCCGCCACAGTGGCCAGACCGATTGCACCCAGCACATGCCTGCGGTTTAAATGAGTCAGAATGGAAAACGGTGTCGACATTCAAATTTCCCCCTTGATTTTGCACCTTCATGCAATGGTGACTTAAATGAAAATTTATTAAGACATCTGACCCCCTGTCAATGCGAATTTTGCAATTTATTGTCATATTGCAGCGCAAAAATAAGCGCTATTGACCATCGCATGTTTTTTTATGTAATTTTTTTCCATATAAAGACATCAAATGCCCGACTTGCGGGCACAGCATGAGGAGTTAGGGGCGCATGTCATTTGATCTTGTTCTGACCGGAGGTCGTGTGATCGATCCTTCCCAAGCGATCGACCGTATCACCGATGTGGCGTTTCAAGCAGGCAAAGTCGTGGCCGTCGGCGACGGGCTGGCCGCACAGGCCGCTTCGGTCGAACATGTCGAAGGCAAGATTGTCACGCCCGGCCTGATCGATCTGCACACACATACCTATTGGGGCGGGACTTCTTTAGGGGTTGATCCTGTCATTCTCGGCAAAGGCGGTTGCACCACGGTGGTCGATACCGGATCGGCCGGACCGGGCAATTATCCCGGTTTTCTCGAACATGTGATCAAGCCCTCGCCCGTGCGGGTGATTGCCTATCTGAACGTGTCATTTGCCGGTATTTACGGCTTTTCCAAGCGCATCATGGTGGGTGAAAGCGGCGATTTGCGGTTGATGGCGCCGCTCGATACCGTCGATGTCGCGCGTGGGCATCGCGATACGCTGGCTGGCATCAAGGTGCGGGTGGGCTTCCATGCCTCGGGCAATTCCGGCATCGTGCCGCTCGACATTGCCCGTCAGGTCGCCGACGAGGTCGGCATGCCGCTGATGGTGCATATCGACTATCCGCCGCCCACTTTGCCGGATGTGCTGGCCCGCTTGCGCAAGGGCGATATTTTGACCCATTGCTTCCGCCCCTTCCCCAATTCGCCGGCCACAGCCGCGGGCGGTGTGATTCCCGAAGTGCTGGAAGCGCGCAAGCGCGGCGTGATTTTCGACATCGGCCACGGCATGGGCTCGTTCTCCTTTGCCACCGCCCGCACCATGCTGAAAAACAATTTCATGCCCGATTGCATCTCCTCCGATGTTCATGCGCTGTGCATTGACGGTCCGGCCTTCGATTTGTTGACCACCATGTCGAAATTCATCGAACTCGGCATGCCGCTGGTCGAGGTCATCCGCTCGGCCACCCAGAATGCCGCCCATGCGCTGAACCGCCCCGATCTCGGCACCTTCAAAGCCGGCAGCGCGGGCGATGCGACGGTGATTGACTGGCGCGAAGGCGCGTTCGACTATGTCGACTCGACAGGCGAGCAGTTGACGAGCAAAACCCGTCTACTGGCCTCCCATGTCATCATCAACGGAGCCTTGTGGCACAAAGCGTGAGGAAATGAGCATGACACCCGAACAACGTCTGGAAGCCCTCGGGCTGACTTTGCCTGCCATGCCGGTTCCGGTGGCCAATTATGTGCCTTTCCGCTGGGCAGGCAATCTGCTCTATCTGTCCGGTCAGGGCCCCAAGCGTGCTGACGGCACCTATCGGGTCGGACGGCTGGGCCGCGATATCACCATCGAAGAAGCCTATCAGGAAGCCAGACTGACCGGCCTCAACCTGCTGGCTGCCACCAAGTCCGCCGTGGGCGATCTGTCGCGCATCGAAGCGGTGGTGAAGCTGCTGGGCATGGTCAATGCCGAGCCTGATTTTTCCGATCATCCCAAGGTCATCAACGGCTGCTCCGACCTGTTTGTCGAAGTGCTGGGCGAGGCCGGACGCCATGCCCGCTCGGCTGTCGGCATGGGCTCGCTGCCCAACCGCATGTCGGTTGAAATCGAAGCCATCCTGCTGATCCGCAACTAAATTTTCAAACCAAAGGGAGACACCCCATGGGCCTGTCACAATTGAAGGCGCAGATCGCCCGCGACTATGGCACGCCCGCCATGGTGATCGATCTCAACGTGGTTGAAAACAATATTGCCCGCGTGCAGGCCATGTGCGATGCCGTGGGCGTGGCCAACCGTCCGCATATCAAAACCCATAAAAGCCCGGTCATCGCCAAGATGCAGATCGAAGCGGGCGCCAAGGGCATTACCTGCCAGAAAATTGGCGAGGCCGAGGTGATGGTCGATGCCGGAATCGACGATATTTTCATCAGCTACAATCTGCTCGGCGAACAGAAAATCGGCCGTCTCGGCCAATTGCTCAAACGCGCCAAAATGCGGGTAGCTTGCGACAACCAGACCGTGCTTGACGGCCTGCCCGAAGCCGGCATCATTGCCGGACGCCCGCTCGAAGTGATGGTGGAATGCGATACCGGCCGCAAGCGCGCCGGTGTCGAAACCCCGCAAGAGGCGATTGATCTGGCCAAGCAGATTGCCGCCAACAAGCACCTGATTTTTGCAGGGCTGATGATGTATCCGCCCGAAAGCAAAATGGCCGAGACCGAAGACTTCATTGCCACCGTCCGCGCCGGATTGCGCGAGGCGGGCATCGAGATCAACGAGGTCTCCTCCGGCGGCACGCCCAATCTGGCCAATCTCGGCAAGATCAAAGCGGCGACCGAACACCGCGCGGGCACCTGCATTTTCAACGACCGGATGATGATGCGCAACGGCCATGCGACGCTCGATGATTGCGCACTCAATGTCTATGCCACCGTAGTGTCGCGCGCGGGTGCCGAGCGCGGCATTCTCGACTCGGGCTCGAAGACATTGACCTCCGATACAGGCGGCGGTCTCGACGGGTACGGCCTCATCCTCGAACATCCGCAGGCGCGGATCGCACAATTTGCCGAGGAACACGGCTTTCTCGACCTCTCGGCCTGCAATGACCGTCCGGTGGTCGGCGATGTCGTGCGCATCATCCCCAACCATGTCTGCGTGGTGGTCAATATGGTGGACCGGTTGGTGGTCGTGCGCGGACACGAATTGCTCGGGGACTGGCCGGTAGCGGCGCGCGGCTGCATCGTCTAATCTGCTTCGATGAGCACACACAATCCCCTCCGGCTGGCCTTCGACCGGCATTTCAACCGTTGCCCGCTGATTGCGATCTTGCGCGGGATCACCCCGTCCGAAGTCGTGGCGGTCGGCGAAGCGCTTGTGACAGCAGGCATCACCTTGATCGAGGTGCCGCTGAATTCGCCCGATCCGCTGACCAGCATCGGCATGATGGCGCGCCATTTCGAAGGGCGCGCGCTGATCGGCGCGGGTACCGTGCTGAGTGTACAGGATGTCAATGCGGTGCACGCCCATGGCGGCACGCTGGTTGTCTCGCCCAATTGCAATGCAGCCGTGATTGCGCAGAGCAAACAGTTGGGCCTGATTTCGGCACCCGGTGTGTTTACCGCCACCGAGGCCTTTGTCGCGCATGAAACGGGGGCCGATCTGGCCAAATTGTTTCCAGGTGAATTTATGTCTCCGGCGGGCATCCGGGCGCTGTCGGCGGTGCTGCCCAAATCCTTGCGGCTGCTGCTGGTCGGCGGTGTCGGACTGGATACGGCCCGACAGTATCGCGATACGCCGCTGGCGGGCATGGGTATCGGTTCCTCGCTGTATAAACCCGGTGTTCCCGCCGAAGAGGTCGGCAAGCGTGCGCGCGATTTTGTGACAAGCTGGCGCACCGTCCATCCGTGATGAAGGGCCTGATATGATCACCGTCTTTGGTTCCATCAATGTCGATTTTGTCACCCGCGTTGCCCATATTGCGCAGGCTGGCGAAACCGTGCTTGGTCCCGATTATCAGGTGTTTGCAGGCGGCAAAGGCGGTAATCAGGCGTTGGCTTGCATGCGTGCCGGTGCGCCGACCCGCATGATCGGGGCCGTCGGCCATGATCCTTTCGCCCAAATCGGACTGCAACCGCTCGAACAGGCGGGCGTCGATCTCTCCCATATCCAGCGCGTCGATGCCCCGACCGGTGCGGCCTTTATCGCGGTCAGCGATGCGGGCGAAAATGCGATTACGGTGGCATCGGGTGCCAACCGGCTGGCTTCTGCTGCTGCCTTGTCCGCCCTCACTCTGGAGCCATCCGATCTGGTGCTGTTGCAACGCGAACTGCCCGATGCGCAAACCCTTGCGGCTGCCCGCTGGGCCAAGGCGCAAGGGGCAAGAGTGATTCTCAATATCGCTCCCGCCGGATGGCTCGACCCCGCTTTGCTCGACCACATCGACATTCTGATTGCCAATGAGGGCGAAATTCTTTCGCTGGCCGGACAATCGGGCATGGTGGCAACAAATCCCGACGAGATTGCCATGCAGCTCGACCGCGACCGCGCCATCACCACCATTGTCACCATGGGCGAACAGGGCGTTCTGGCATGGTCGGACGGTGTCCGGAGACAGATCGACGCGCTGAAAGTCGACGTGCTTGATACGACCGCTGCGGGCGATTCCTTTTGCGGGGCCTTTGCCGCCGCCCTGCATCGCGGCTTCGGCCTGACAGGGGCCCTGCAACGCGGGGTAGCGGCAGGCAGTCTGGCCTGCACGCAATTGGGGGCACAAAGCTCGATCCCCGAACTGGCCGCCATCGAACACGCGCTCGAGGGCCAATTCGCCTGAGCCTCAAAGCATCAGGAGACCGGCAGCAAAGCCTGATAGACGGCCTGTTCCTGCGCCTCGGTTTCAATCGTTCCCGGACGCGCCTGCCGCACCGCCGCAATGGCCTTTTGCGGGGTCAGACCGGAGGTCACCAATAATTGGGCGGCAAAGGTGCCGGTGCGTCCCAGACCCGCTGCGCAATGCACCACCGCCACGCCGTCATTGCGCAAATCGCGCAACAGATCGGGCACTTCCAGTGCCATGCGCTGGCGCGTCACACTGCCTGCCACGGCCATATCGGCCACCGGCCAGTGATGCCAGATCAGGCCGTGCTCTGCGACACGACCGGGCAGGTCTTCGACGCCATACAACGCGAATTCGCTTTCCTCGATCAGCGTGACCAGATGCGACGCCCCGAAAGCCTTGATCGCTTGCAGGTCTTCATCGAGATTACGGGCCCAGAGGCGGCTGTGGCTATCCCAGCCACAGCGTCCCGGACAATGCACCAAACCCAGTCTGCCCCCCTTGGGCAGAGCTATCGTGTCAATTTGCAAGGCACCATTGACGGATAGATCGTCAGACATGTGAACGCGTTACTCCACTTCAAAACAGGCAGATCAGGCCAAAGGCTCGCCGAAGCGCGCCACCGGCGCACCGGGCACATCCACCGCGAACGAGACAATCGTGCCGGCATAATCATGCCCGTCGACCTGCTTGGCCAGCGAGGTCACATAGAGGGTTTTCATGTCGGGTCCGGCAAAGCAGGGCATGGTCGGGGCCGGAAACGGCAACATGACTTTTCGGTCCAGCGTGCCATCGGGGGCAATGCGGTTCAGACAGCCCGCGGTGACACCGGCGGCCCAGTAATAGCCCTCGGCATCGCACGCCGCACCATCGGGACGCCCTTCGGCCTCGGGCAGCATCCGCAGGATGCGCTGGCGCGAAAGATCGCCGGTTTTGACATCGAAATCGAAGGCTTGGGCAAAAGGACCGCGACTGTCGGAGTGATACATCGTGCGGTGATCGGGCGACCATGCCAGACCATTGGAAATGATCAGACCATCCACCATCTTGTCGCAGCGTCCTTCGGTGTCGATGCGATAAAGGGCAGCCACCGGCTCCTTGGTCGGGCGGTCATCCATCGAGCCGACCCAGAAACGGCCATCGGGGCCGACTTTGCCGTCGTTGAGGCGATTGGTTGTATTGCCGGGTTCGGGGCACGCCAGCAGGCTCAATTGTTCGGTGGCCGGATCGAACCAGTAAACGCCGTCACGCAGCGCAACCACCATCCGGCCGTCTTTGGCCAGACCGAAACTGCCGATGTCGCTCGGCATGGCCCATTCGCGCAAGGCTTTGCCCGCAAGATCGAGGCGGTAGAGTTTGGGGGCCAGAATATCGACAAAATACAGCGCGTTTTCTGCGGCCGACCAGCACGGACCTTCACCGAGTTTCAACGGGATGTCGATGACAGTGGTCAGCTCGGGATGATCGATACGCAACGGCATTCCTCCAAATTTTTCAGCTTTGATCATGCCAGCCCGCGCCCGCAGACGCAAGACACCCCGACAAGCAAACCCGTGGAGCAGGCATGGAGCAATGAAACCGGACATAGAAATTGCACCATTTGGCGCAGTGGTTTATCGCTAGAGCGGACAAGACAGGGACGGATAACAGGCATGTTCAGCAGCAAGATCAGAACCGTCATCGGCACCATCAGCGGCACGTCGATGGATGGCATCGACATTGCCCTGTTGCGCACCGATGGCCAAACCCTTGTAGAAGCAGGCTTCGGGGCCACACTCCCCTATCCCGAACCCTTGCGGAACCGTTTGCTGGATTTTCTGCAAGACCCCAGCCGCGCGATGTCGGACCCGTTGCTCGGACTGGAACAGGAGGTGACCGACGCCTTCAGCGCGGCCATCGACCAGTTCCTCCAGCATCACAACATCAACCGCACAGAGATCGAGCTGATCGGCCTGCATGGCCAGACGGTTTATCACCGGCCCGAATTGGGCTTTACACGCCAGTTGGGCGACGGACGGCGCATGGCGGCACAGCTCGGCATTTCGGTCGTTGACCAATTCCGGCTCGCCGATGTGAAAGCAGGCGGGCAAGGCGCGCCGCTGGTGCCCGTTTACCATCATGCCCTGGCAAGCCGCCTGCAACAGCCTGTGATGATTCTGAATTGGGGCGGGGTCGGCAATGTCACCTATCTCGACGGCACGACCATTCTGGCTTTCGATACGGGTCCGGCCTCGGCATTGTGCGATGATTGGGTGCGCAAGCATTTCGGCCTTCCCTTTGACGAGGGCGGACGTTTGAGCCAGCTCGGACAGGTCAACCGCACGGTGCTGGCCCGCTTGCTCGACAACCCGTTTTTTGCCACGCGCCCGCCGAAGTCACTGGACCGCAACGACTTCCACCAGCGCGCAAAAATCGTCGATAGCCTGTCCCCGCATGATGGTTTGGCCACCCTTGCCGCCTTCACCATCGAGGCCACATGCCGCGCGCTTGACCATGTGCCGACCCCGCCGCTGCAATGGTTTGTAGCGGGTGGCGGACGCAACAATCTGCATTTCATGCAGGGTCTCGCGCAACGCCTCGCCGTGCATGTCGCCCCCGTCGAAAGCATCGGTTGGGACGGCGATTTTCTGGAGGCCCAATGTTTCGGCTATCTGGCGGTGCGCTCCAAATTGGGCCTGCCGCTCAGCCTGCCCGGCACCACGGGCGTCAAAGTGCCGATGACGGGCGGGCGGATCTGGCCTGCCTGAACACAAGACGCGCAATCCGCGCTCGCCACGGCAGAAAAAGCACGTAAAGCCGTTCAAGAACCAGCAAGACCCGCCGGTGTCCGGCCAAACGCCCCAGCCAGCGCCAGCGCGGCAAGGCCAGCCATAGAGCCACAAAACCCGCTGCCCCCGATTGCAGGGAACCATCGGGCAGGCGCACATGAAAGCGCGCCATTGCCTGCGCACGGTCAAGATCGGCGGCCATCGATGCACCGGCATCGGAGACGTCGACAAAGGCAATGTCTTGCGCGCCCAGACAGGCCTGATAATGCGCGATCTCGATGCTGCACAGCGGGCAGCTTCCGTCGAAATAGACCGTGCTGCACGCTTGCGGGGGAGTAGTGATCTGGTTCATGTTTTTCATACGGGACTTGATCCGGTTTGGACCAGTCAGCACCCGTCCTTCGGGGTGAATGGACCAAAAGGCTTTCGCACGGTATAATGATTTTCAGGTTTGATTGTTCCTTGTGTGTTTGACCCCTTGCGTGGCGGAGCCTTTGTTTCGTGGACAAGATTAAAAAATTCCTGGCCGAAAAGCCGCAAACCGCACGGGCTGCGCAAAGGCTGGTTGACCGCACCGTAAGAGAACCAAAGCCCGTTGCCGAAGGCATCACGCTGGAGCGCGTGGCAGGCATCATGGCCCGCATGGGAAAAACCCCGCCCAAGACCAAACAATAACCGGGCCACCGCCCAGATTGCCGTTTCCTGTTCTCCGCGTTTTTTGTCTCATTCGTTGTTGCGTATTCCCCAATGGGAGACATTGATGAACCGCCTCAGAAATTCCTTCCTCGCCTCCAGCCTCGTTGTGACGGGCATCGGTTTATTGCTGTGTGTATTCTACTTTTCGTTGGGTGGCGGCGGACCCAAACCCCTGATTGTCAATCAAGGCAGCGTCCAGCAATTCCAGTGCAATGATGCGCACAAGCCTCTGACCGAATGGACCAAAATCACCTTGCCCCATTGGGAGACCGGGCTGGAAACACCCGTGCGGTGCATGCGGATGGCAACGACCCTGACCCGCGCACAATTGATTTCCGACACTGGTCCGTCCAAATTGATGATCAATGCGCTCAGCAGTCTGGGCACGGTCTGGCTGAACGGCGAGAAGATCGACGACATCCTGCATTCGGATGTCCGGCAACGGGTGTTGTGGTTCAAACCCTATGCAGTGGCTATTCCCCCGCATCTGGTGCGTGAAAGCAATGTGCTGACATTTGAATATTTCAATTACCAGCCGATGTTCCAGCTCGGATTTTTGCATATCGGCAGCGAACCGGTCATCGAAAACATGATGCGGCAGGTTATGTTCATTTCCAAAATTACCATCAATGGCTCGAATGTGCTGTTCGGTATTTTGGGGGCATTTTTGATCAGCTTCAGCATCCTGTTCAAGCGGGAGCGGCTGATCGGTCTGGCCGGGAGGACCATGTTCTTTTGGGCTATTTTTCTCAACATGCTGATGATGGTGTCGGTGCCAGCCGAATATTATGTGCTTTGGCAGGCTTTGATGTACGGCTTTATCGCCTGGACGATTTTTTCGTTTGCCGATTTCATCAAAATCATAGCCGAGGTCAAGTCCAATCCAGTACGCTCGAAATTACGCAATCTGTTTGGCATTTCGGCCCCCATCATCTGCCTCTATTTCGGCAGCGACAGCGTCTATTACATCAATATCTACTGGATCGGCGGTGCCTTTTTCTATTTCGTATCGGTGTTGGTGCGCTGCGTTCTGTTCGAAAATATTTTCGTCAAAAAAGAAGGACGCATGCTGATCTTCCAATCCTCGCTGACCATTATATTGGGGGCCCATGATTATCTGGTGGCATCGGGGCAGATCAAATATGCCTATCAATTGCTCGGCGGCATCCTGCCGTCTATCTGGTTTGAAGAAATCTATCTGATGCAATTCGGTATGACGGTCTTGCTGATGGTGATGGGTATTATCGTCTTCAAACGCTACCGCATCTCGCAAAATTACCAGATGGCCGAAGCCACCCGCATCACCAAAGCCCTCCAACACAGCGAGGAACGCTTGCGCGAGGTGCTGCAAAAACAGCATGCCATCAACAATATCCGGTTGATCCAATCCGAGCGCGAACGGTTGCTGATGGAAATCCACGACGGGGTCGGCTCGCAACTGATTTCGGGCATGTTGCTGGCCAAGAAGCAGGATCTCAGTCAGGCTGCGGTGCTCGACATGTTCCAGGTCTGCATGGATGACGTGCGCGTGATTATTGATTGCATCTCTCTCGGCAAACCGGCCAATGCGGCAAAGATGATCTGCGCGCTGCTCGAACGCCAACGCCCCCGTTTGAAAGGGCTGGGCATCACGCTCGACTTCATCCCCGACAAAAAGCGAAATGCCGCCAATCACGATATTTCAGACGCACAATGCCTCCATGCCAGCCGCATCGTGCAGGAATGCATTGCCAATGCAATCAAACATGCCCAATGCAGCACGATCACCGTGCATTTGCGCCAATATCGCGATCATCTGATGGTGGTCATCCGTGACAATGGCGAGGGTTTGGCGCCGATCGACCGGATGGAACTGGGGCGCGGGCTCAAAAACATGCGCAAGCGCGCCCGCCTGCTGGCCGGTCACATCCGTTTCCTGTCGCGCAATGACGGTTTCAGCGTGATGTTGCGCTTCAGAAACACCGTGACCGAAGAATGGAAAGCGGCGGCCTGACCGGTCTCTATCCGTCATCAAAAAGGACGCTTTGTTGCCAAAGCGTCCTTGTCTTGGGCTGATCCTGTCAGGATCAACCATCTGTTTCCTGCCGCTTACTTCTTGGCCTTTTTGGCCGGAGCCGCTGCAACAGGTGCAGGAGCAGGCGTGGAAGCGCTGTCGAAGATCTTGTAGATGGCATAGACGCCAGCTGCGACACCAATACCGACACCGGCAGTAGCCAGAGCGGTGGTCGAAGCCATCGTGTTCCAGAAAATCACGGAAGCAGCACCGCCGGAAATACCGGCCGCGCCGACTTCGCGCGTATCACGAGCGGTCTGCGCCTGCGCAGAACCCATCAATGCCAAGCCCAAGACCACGGCTGCAACGATCTTTTTCATTTTAATCTCCTCAATGTCACGTCAAGTTATGACGATAGTCTATATTTTGCCTTTGATCACCCGCTTGTCAACGGCCCGCCGCAATTTTACCCTGACAGTCTATTAAAAGCTGCCGGGACAAACAAAAACTTACCCGACAAACAAAAGACGCCGGCTGTTCAGCCGGCGTCTGTTATGATTGGATCGATGCGGAAGAAGCGGGACAAGACCATGAGCGGGAGAAGGTCCTGTCCTTGCTTTTCGAAGCATCAGGATTTTGGCGCAACTGTCGGGCTTGCCGATCCTGTTTTGGCTGAAGTCTGGGGAGCATCAACAACCGCCTTTTTATCGCTCTTTGCAGCATCGGGCTTCAGCGCGTGGGTTTTGGCGGTTGCCTGATCTTTTGCAACATGATCCTTGGTCGCTTTGTGCTCGGCCGATTTTGCCTTGCTGTCGGCAACCTTGCCGGAGGCCGGAGCCGTGATGGCAGGAGTTGCTGCGGAATTGCCGGTGGTCGGTGCGGGCGTCTGCGCGAAAGCGGCGCCAAGGCCAAGAGCACTGATCAGGGTAACGGTCGAAACGAGACGGGTCAGGGACTTTGTCATGGTACTCTCTCCTTAGTGTGGCCTGAACATTCAGGGCCGGTTGCCCGATCAGCTTGCGGAGTTTTTGTTCCCCGTCTGATCGTTAAAAGGAGATTAGCCGCCCCGCCCTGAACGGCGCCTGAGCCCGTGCTTCATAATCCGTTCATCTGCATGTTTTTCGATTTTTTTGTAAAAATAAAAAAGGGAGCCGAAGCCCCCTTCGCTCAATTGTTGCCGGCAATCAGGCGTGATCGCTGGCCGAGGCCGAGCTTGCGGCGTCTTTGGCACTGCCAGATGCACCGTTGAACCAGGCATTCAGGATCACGGCGGTAATGGAGGCCAGCACGATACCGGAATTGAGGATCGGCTCCAGATCTTTCGGCAATTTCGAGAAAAAGGCCGGTGCGACCAGCGGGATCAGGCCGAAGCCGATGGAGACCGCGACGATATAGAGGTTGAAGCGGTTGGTCTTGAAATCGACATTGGAGAGGATCCGCACGCCTGTGGCCGCAACCATGCCGAACATCACAATCCCCGCCCCGCCCAGCACGAATACCGGAACAGCCGTCATCACCGCACCCAATTTGGGAATCAGGCCCAAAGCCAGCAGGATCACCCCGCCGGCCGCCGTCACAAAACGCGAGCGCACGCCGGTGACACCGACCAGACCGACATTCTGGGAGAAGGAGGTGTAAGGAAAGGTGTTGAAAATCCCGCCGATCAGCGTACCCAGACCATCGGTCAACAGCCCGCGTTTCAGATCGGGCTCGTGTACGGGGCGATCGGTCATTTCGCCGACGGCCAGAAACATGCCGGTTGATTCCACCATCACGACCAGCATCACCAGACACATTGAAATAGCGGCAAACAGATCGAAAGTGGGTGTGGCGAGCTGGAACGGATAGATCAGGCCGAACGGTTCGGCCTTCGCCACGGCCTCAAAGTTCACCTTGCCCAAAGCATAAGCAAGCGCAAAGCCGACAACCGTACCCAGCAACACCGCAATATTGGTAACAAAGCCCTTGGTGTAGCGCATCAGTGCCAAAATCACGATCAGCGTAAAGGCCGCCACCGACAGATGCAGGGGATCACCATAGCCGGGCAGGTTCGGTGCTGGCGCACCCGCTGCCCAATTCACTCCGATCCGCATCAGGGAAATGCCTATCACCAGAATGATCGTGCCTGTCACAACAGGCGGAAAGAAGGCCAGCATACGGCTGACAAAGGGAGCGACCAGAAGGCCGAAAATACCCGATACGATCACCGCGCCGTAAATGCCGCCCAAACCGACCGCAGGATTTGCAGCCATTGCAAGCATTGGCGCTACCGAGGCAAAGGTTACGCCCATCATTACCGGCAGCCGGATACCGAACGGCCCTATCCCGATACACTGGATCAAAGTGACAAGACCGCAGGCGAACAAATCGGCATTGACAAGAATACCGACCTGATCGGGCGGCAGTTTCAAAGCGCGGCCAATGATCAGCGGCACCGCCACCGCACCCGCATACATCACAAGCACATGTTGCAAGCCCAAAGCTGCCATGCGCCCAAACGGCAATTGTTGATCCACTGGATGGATGTGATCGCTCATCTCGAGCCCCCCTTTACAGCCTGTTGCAATCATCAGGCTTTCCCTCTTCCATGCTAACCATACCCGTGACTGTGGCAAGCCTTGATCTTATTGCGCATGCACAGATTTGTGGCGGCGCAACAATCGGTGTGATGAGATTGCAGGCGTCTGCCATTCTTTTTCAAAACAGCATCTTGCGGCCCTGCAGAACTTGCTTAAAATCAAGGGATGATGATGCGCCGCGCTTTTCTGGGATGTTTGATGGCTGCCGCCTGCACCGCGGGGGCGACAGCGCAGGCACAATTGCGCAACAAGCCCGACCCCACCCTCGACAGTCTGTTCGAACGCTTGGCCAAGGCACAGGCTCCCGCGCAAGCCCAGCAGGTCGCCGAGGCTATCCGGCGACGGCTGGGGCGCTCGGGCAGTGATACGGCCGATTTATTGGTGTCGCGGGCCAATGGCGCATTGATGGCCGATGATCCCGCACTGGCGATTGAATTGCTCGACCGCGCCATCATGTTGCGCCCGCATTGGGCGGAAGGCTGGAACAGCCGTGCGCTGGTGTTTTTCGCACTCGAAGACCACACCCGTGCCATGGCCGATCTGGTCGAAGTGTTGCGGCTGGAGCCACGCCATTATCCGGCGATGATGGGCCTTGGTGCCATCATGCAACAACGCGGACAGATCAAAGCGGCCTATCACCTCTATCAGCGCGCCAAGATCATCTATCCGCTCTACGACAAAACCAACGAGGCGATCGAAAAATTGCGCCCGCAAGTCGAAGGCCTCGATTTGTAAGCAAGCCGCTCAGCCATTGCGGCGCTGATTGCGCAAAGAGGCCAATCCGATGCCTGTCGCATCAAACCCGCCATCCACCGCCAAAGTCTGCCCCGTGATATAGCTCGAACGGCTCGAACAGAGGAAAAACACCGCCTCGGCAATTTCCTCTTCCAGCCCGTAGCGGTTGAGAGGAATCGCATCGTGATAATCGGCACGGATTTCGGCACTGTGCACCGCTTTGGCCATGGCGGTATCCACCGGACCCGGAGCAACCGCATTGACCCTGACCCCGATCGCACCGAATTCGGCAGCCTGTTGCTTGGTCAGATGCACCAGCGCGGCTTTGCTGGTGCCATAGGCCACGCGCAAGGTGGAGGCGCGCAAGCCCGAAATAGACGCAATATTGACGATGCTGCCGCCGCCCGTTTCACGCATCAACAAGGCTGCGGCCTGAGCGGTAAAGAACGGGCCGGACAGATTGACATCCAGCACCCGCTGCCATTCCTCCGGCGTGGTTTCGAGGATCGGCTTGAACACCGCCACACCCGCATTGTTGACCAGCGCATCAAGGCGGGAGAAATGCGAGGCGACCTTCAAAATCGCCGCCTGTACCGCCCGCACATCCGCCACATCGCAATGGATGGCCAGCACATCATCGGGCTGGCCGATTTCTGCCATAGACTGCGTCAAAGTCTCGGAATCGATATCCAGCAGTACGACCCGCCAGCCCTCGGCCAGAAAGCGGCGTGCCGTGGCCAGACCGATCCCGCGCGCGGCACCTGTCACGAGAGCAACCGGAGATGGGGTATGCGAAGACAAAGCGGCAAGCTCCTCAAAATGCAACCAGAGCCCGAAAAACAGGGCCCGACATGGACCATCATGCCAAAATCCGGCAGGCTGAACAATCAGACTTGTGCAAAGTGGTTAAGCGCATCCCGTCAACGTTTGACGGTCAGCATCACATTGTTGCGTGCCGCCTGATCCAGCGCGGCGCGGTTGGCATTGATATTGGCTTGGGTATCAATGACGTTCAAGGTGAAGAAATTGCGCAGATTGCTGAAGGAATCCTTCAAGGTCGGCAGCACATAGGCATCCGAACAATCAAATTGCAGCACTTTCGAGGTCAGACCCATTTTCAGACCCAGTGCATTGCTCATATCGGCCGGATAGCTGACGCTGATCGGGGTCTGGTCGTTCGAGGTCAGACTGACACCGCCCGCCACCGTGCCGTCAGTGGTGGCCTTGATCCCCAGATTGGCGTCGTTGATCGCCTTCACAATGGCGGCCATGTTTTTGATGGCGTCGCTGCCCAGCGTCAGATTGACCAAGCCTGGCGGTTTGGTTGCGGTATAGCCGACCAATTCATTGGTCGCAGCCCCTGTCGCCCAGCCCGTCATGATGCCTGAGAAAACGCCGTCGGCGGCAGGCGTAATCGTGTTCGAGACCGTGCCGTCAGCGATATTGGCGAAAGCCGAGGCCACCTGCTCTTTGGTCAGATCGACATTGGCTTTGAAAGTCAGTCCGGCCAGCGTCACCGAAGCCCCCGATTTGAGCGCGGTGAAGGTCACATCGGCCTGTGTTGTGGCGCCCGGCTTCAAAGCCACTGAGGGAGCGGCTGTTGCGGTGGTGGTCGCCACCAGCCCGCTATCAAGGCTGATCGTGCCCTTGATCGATCCGGTCGGCGCAGTGATCGCCACGCCATTGACGCGTGCTCCCGACACGCCGAAATTCAGGCCGGTAAAGGCCGTAATATTCGACATATCCTTGACCTCGATTGCCGAAGTCGCATTGGAATAAAGCACAATGCCCGTGCCGGCCGCATCGAGTTCGGCATGGATGTCCACCAGACTTTCAGGTGTCCGCAGCACCATATTATGCGCAGTGATCTGCTGGTTATAATCCGTGACGGCCGTATTGATGGTATCCTTGATGGTTGCCAAATCCGATCCGGCAAGGATTTTCACGGGCACACCATTGATGCTCAGATTGGCATCAATAGCGGGCGGCGCCGCAAGCGGTACCCCGGGCACATCCGAAATGCCCTGCAACATGTCGATTTGATCGAATGTGGTATTTGAATCCACCAGAATATTCACCTTCAGCACCTTGCTGATGCTTTTCAGCACATCGACATGGGTAAAGGTGGTCGGATCAGTGCTCTTGTAGATCGTATCAATCGGGCTGTTGATCAGGATCTGTTTCACATTGCTGCTGGCATCGGCAAATTGGGCGTCGCTCCATTTAATGCCGCTCACCGTCATACCCGCATTGGTCAGCACCGAAATCCCGTCATTGCTGATGACATTATCGGCATCGGCAATGGCGAAGTTGGATTTGATCGCCGCCAGATCAGCCGATTTGGCCAGTACATTGGGAACTGTATCCTTGATGCTGAATTGCGTCTTGACGGTTTTAAGCTGCTTGCCGAATTGCAGGATCTTGTCCACCGTCGCATCGGTCAGGTTCAACGTGTAGGGCTTGGTGATCGTACCCATGTTGTTGGTACGTACCGCCAGATTGGCTGTGGTGTCCTTGATGGACATCGTAAAGGATTTCGGCAAGGTATTCAGCGTCTTGGCATAGAGCAAGGCCTGATCAACCGTATCCTGGATCGTGAAATCCACCACATGGGCGTTTTTCTGCAAAGCAAGCGCATCCTTGGCCTTGGCTTCGGTAATGCGCGCCACAAAATTGACCGGCAATTTGTTGATGATCGACAGGTCCACGCCCCCCTGCACCACCGTCATACCGGGCTTGGAAGCCAACACACGGCTGGCCGTGCCACCGATGACCAGATCGGCCACATTGTCACCCACCACCGTGCTCTTGTAACTCACACCCGCGCCCGCGCCGCGCGTGACAGCGTAACCGGTCAGGGTTCCGGTCAGGGTCGCAATGGTCGGATCAGCCAGCGATGTTCCGGCAAAGACATCGGCCACTTCATTGGCCGTCATGCTCTTGCCCGCCTTCACGTTCAGCGTCTGGCCCGCAACGGTCAGGGTCAAATCGGTGGCACCGGCGGTCACGGGTTTGAAGTTGACTTGCGCCAACTCGGTCGATTTCAACTGCGAGGCTTTAAGCGTCAGCGGAATGGTTTTTCCGGTCGGATTGACGAATTGATCGGTCAGGCTGACGGAGGTGATAATTTTCAACGTGGCAATCTGGTCGAAATTATCCTGAACCGACTGCACCGTATCGCTGATGTTCACCGCGAATTTGGAAACCTGCCCCGCTTTGAGCGTCGCTGTGGCCAGCAATTGGTTGATGGCCGTCAGATTGGTCACAGCATCCTGCGCACTCAGGCTGATATTGATGCTTTTGATCTTGGCTATCAGAGCAGGAGGCAAAGTCAGAATTTGATCGGCGGTAAACGGGCCCTTGGCATCAATCGAAAACGCCACCGGCGGCGTTACACTCGATGTCAGCATATTCAGCGCATCGGCATCATTGGCCACCTGTGTGGCCGTCAAGGTCAGCACCGAAGGGCGCGAGTCATTGAGCTTGATGCTCGGCGCATAGCCGCCAGCCGCCATTTCCTGCAACAGATCAATATTGTCGACAATGGCTGACGACCGGTCAACGATATCAATCGGTGTGAAACTGGCAAGAGTTCCTGCATCTCTGGCAGCCACATAGGCCGCTGTATTGGCGTTGGCCGAGCGGTTGAGCGAGTCAATCTGACGCGTCATGACGGCCGAAGGCAGCGAAAGATTGCCCGCCGCATCGCGCAAGTAAACGCGCAAACTCTGGCTTTCGGTGCCGTTGTAAGCCCCCGATTTGGCACTGAACTGGTTGATCCCGATCGGCATAAAAGTATCTGCTGCGCCAGAGCCATAAACCTGCACACCGCCACTGGCGGGATCGCCGTTCCAGATTTCAACGGTTGTATTGCGCTCGGGCGAAATCAGAGTGATGATCCGGCTCGATGCTCCCGTACCTTGCGTGGCACGCGGGGTCAAAGGCGGGGCCGTATCCAGCGTGCTCACCACGACATTGGATTTGACCGATTCCGGATCATAAGACCCCGGTCCAAGATATTTACTGACGGTAAACGACAAGCTCGACGAAATCTTGCCGTTATAGGCCAAGCTATTGGGCGTTGTGCTCAAGGTACCCGCGGTAGTCACTGCGATACCCGCCGGAGTGGTTGCGGCAGAATAGCCGGAGAATTTGCTGGTGACGTCTTTGGTGCCGTCATAAATCCGCACAATATCATTGGGATTCAGGCTGCCGGGCACACTTTCGGCAATATTCAGTGTATTGCCCGCTACCGTCAAATTCGCCGGATTCAACGGCGCGCTGGCCAGCGCATAGGCCGAGGCCATGGACTTGCTGCTGGCCGACAACGAAATCGACACCGAGGATTGCACAGGCAAGGCACTATTCGTAGGCGCGCCGCTGCTGCCGCTGACCACTGGTGGCTGCGTTGTGTTATAGGTCGTCAGATAGGAGTTCACACCACTGGAAATGGTTGTCATCGCCTTACTTCTGGTCTCCTTTGCGCCTCATGCGCTTGCACGGGACTCGCAAGTCCTGTGCCAGAAACGGAATCTAAGCGATCAAACCGGCTCTTGAAGGCCAAGGCATAGTAAAAAAGCGATCAAACCATTCAATTTGCTTGGTTTTTATATCAAATTCATAGGCTTTGATCCCCACCGCAACCGAACCGGAACAGGCCAAAGCCTGCCCCGCCCCCAAAAAAACTGCAACAATCCACTCAACCACCGGCCCATGGCCAGCATCCGCATCAATCCTTCCGCATCAATCCTTCGGCCCCTCATTCCTGTTGCCCCCGATAGAACAGCAATTTCGGGACCAACCTTGATGTCTGCAAAAGCCCGTTGGATGTCCCGGCAAGTTCGCCCTCTCACCGGTAAAACTCCTCACCCTGCCAAGCCAGCCACCCTCACCCCGCCATTGCGGCAAAACGGCCTTCGACCCCGGCGCCAATCAACCGGGCAAAAGGCCATAATCGAAATATGACCGCGCACTTATCGCTGGCGTACTCTCTTTCGGCGTCGCTCCAACCTCCGGACCAGAGTTCGAAAAAGAGGCTGAAACCGCCCCAAAGGCAGGAATAAAATGATGGATCGGCAGCAAAGGCTCTTGTCACAGCGGCCTGTATGACTATAGTGCGCGCTCTTTCCGGTGCTGCGCAAGCAGCCTGTTGTTACCCCCCAAGCTCCTGACCAGAGCACGTTTTTGCGGGACAGCAGGCGGACAGAAAGACCAAAAAGGCCTCAGTGCGCCTTAAAGCACCAAGACGGAGGGGTGGCCGAGTGGTTGAAGGCGCACGCCTGGAAAGTGTGTATACGGGAAACCGTATCGCGGGTTCGAATCCCGCTCCCTCCGCCAGTTA
>CAIYZJ010000116.1 GCA_903930675.1 uncultured Hyphomicrobiales bacterium | reverse complement strand
TCGGATTGTATTCGGCCATATCGAACGGATAATCGGTTCCCATCAGAATGCGGTCGGGACCGAACACGTCGATCAGATAGGCCAGCTGGTGATAGGAGAACACCACCGTATCCAGATAGACCTGACGCAGATAGGTGGTCGGAGGCAAAGGCAGCTGCGCATGGCTGTCATCGCGCGCGCCCCATGCGTGGTCGATGCGGCCCGAATAGCCCGGCAGATAACCACCGCCATGCACGGCCATCAACTTCAGATCGGGGAAGCGGCCCAAAGTGCCGCTGAAGATCAGGTTGTGCAAAGCCAGCGTGGTTTCAAGCGGATTGCCGACCACATTGTTGAAATAGAAATTGGTGAAACGGTCACCATGGGTAAAGCCGTTCGGATGCATCATGATGAAGGCACCGCGACGTTCGGCTTCGGCAAAAAACACATCATTGCGCGGATCGGACACTTCGCCGCCATTGACGCTGGTCAGAATCTGCACGCCCTTCAGCCCGCACTGGTCCATCGCATAGATCAGATCCTGCACGGCCTGTTCGGGCTCCTGCAGGGTGACGGTGCCCAGACCGACGAAACGGTCGGGATATTTGGCGCAATAGGTGGCCATGCCTTCATTGACGACCTGATGCGCCTTGGCGGCAATTTTGGGATCCACCGTGTAATAGCACTGGCCCGGTGCAGGCGCGATCACCTGGATATCGATGCCCATCGCATCGAGATCACGCAAGCGCTTGTCATGCTGGGTGATCACTTCGAAGCGATCCTTGTCCTGCGTGGCATTGATGGATTTGGTTTCGTCATTGGCGAAATGCGCCAGCGGAATCCTCGTCATATCGACATGCGGCTGGGCAATGGCTGCACCGGCAGGCACGATGATATGGGCGTGGATATCGATGGTCGGGGTTGATGGACGACGGGCACGGCCATCGGCATCATGCGAGCGGGCAGCCGTCAGGCCATAGCGGTTGGGTCCATTATGCATAGTCTCGGTCACTCCAGTGGTGGGTTAAAAGAAAAAGGGAGAACATGTCAGACGGTTTCGATCCGTCCGCTGGCGGCTGATCGGGTAATCGCCTCGAAACTGCGCACATTGGCGACCATCTCGTCGAGCGACACCGGATAGGCCTCGCCGCCTGCCGCAGCACGCGCAAAGGCTTCCAGATTGTCACGCACCGCCGGATGCGGCGGGTAGAAACTGGTCACAGGGCTTTCCCCGCGATGCACCGTGGTCACATCCCAGCCGGTCGGCTTTTCGGGATGGGTGCGGTCGCGGATTTCCATCCAGCCTTGCGAGCCGAACAGGGCCAGACGGCCGACAAAGGGCGTCGCCAGAATCGCCGTGATCATCGCGGTGGCGCCGCTCTCGAAACCCAGCGTGATCGATAGCGTATCGCCATTGCCGAAAGTGCTGCCGCGGGTGGCCAGCCGTGCCCAGACTTCTTTGGGTTGGCCGAAAATACCGATCGACAGATCAACCAGATGGATGCCTGTCGCCGACAGAGGGCCGACAGGGGCTTCCACCGGAGACAGCCGCCAATTGTCGGGCGGCAGGGTAAAAAACTTGTCTTGCGAGAAATTGCCTTCGAGCAGCAGAGAATTGCCGAATTCACCGGCGGCGAACCGCTTGCGCATTTCGATCACTGCCGGTTCAAACCGCCGCTCGTGGCCGATGCCCAGTTGCACGCCCGCCTTGCGGATGGCGGCCACCGCGTCCTCGACATCCTCGGCGCGGGTGCACAGGGGCTTTTCACAAAACACATGCTTGCCCGCCGCAGCCGCTGCCTTGATCTGGGCGGCATGGTGCTTGTGCGGCGAACACAGGATCACCGCATCGATATCGGCGCGTTCCAGCGCATCCTCGAAGCGGGCCGAAACGGCGAGGCCTTGGGCGGCGGCAAAATCACGGCCCGCCTGGTCCGGATCAATGCCCAGCACAGGACGGATCACCGAACTGTCGGCAAGATCGCGGGCGATGGTGCGACCCCACCAGCCCAGTCCGATAATGGCAGCTTTGATCATTGTCGGATTTCCTTAATGCTTGCGGGACCAGAACACCGGCAGATTGATCGGATCGGCAGCGGAGAAACCCGCTTGCTCGGCTGCGGTATAACCGCCGATGGCGGCTTCGACAACCGGCACCCCGACCCCGAGAATGTTGGCAAAGGCCGCCATGGTCGACAGGTCTTTCTTGGCCGCCGAGACATCGAAGGCCGGTGCGCCGGTCGGCTGGCCGCCGAGCAATTTGGCGATATCGGGACCGCGCGCTTTCATGGCCGTCGGCGTGCCAGACGTATCGGACAGAATGTCGATCACCCGTTCGGCCGGCAAATTCAGCGGCGCACACAGAGACAGCGCCTCGCCCAGCGCCTGCCAATAGACCAGCAGCGGCAGGTTGACCGCCAGCTTCATCTTGGCACCGGCACCGACAGGACCGACATGTTCGATCCGGCGGCAGAGTTGTTCGAGCACCGGATGGGCGCGCGCCACATCCGCATCGGAGCCGCCGCACAGGCCGAACAATTTGCCATCGCGCGCCGGACCGACCGTGCCACCCACCGGACATTCGACATAGTGGCCGCCTTTGGCCGTGACATCGCGGGCGGCAGCCTCCTGCACCTCCGGCAAGACCGTGCTCATTTCGATCACCAGCTTGCCTGTCAGATCAGCCGACAACAGCCCGTGGTCGCCACGCAACACCGTGTCGATGGCCTTGTCATTCAGCAGCATGGTGATGATGATGTCGCAATGGCTGGCCACATCCTGCGGCGTTTTGGCAGCCTTGGCACCAAGGGCCACCAGCGGTTCGGTTTTCGCCGCGTCGCGGTTCCAGACCCAGACAGAATGGCCGACAGAGACCAGACGCTGCGCCATGGCAGCACCCATACGACCCATTCCACAAACACCAATATTCATTGCAAGACCTCGATTGTTACGCGTGAATCGCTTGGGTAATCCGCTCCGGTGTCAAAGGCATGTCGCGCACCCTCACACCCAGAGCATGGGCAATCGCATTGCCGATGGCCGCCGCGACAGGACCGGCCGCGCATTCGCCGCCACCCAGCGAAGCCGCTCCTTCGGGAGCCAGCAGCACGATCTCGATGGCCGGAATTTCGCTGAAATTCAGGATCGGATAATCCGCCCACGAGCGGGTTTTGAACCCGTCCTGTGTCCAGCCCGCCGCCTCTTTCAAGGTCCAGCTGGCAGCCTGGATGATGCCGCCTTCGATCTGGTTCATCAGACCATCGCGATGGATCACCTCGCCCGCATCGACCGCCGCCGTGACCTTCACAAGCCGCACGGTTTCGGCAACCTCGACCTCTGCGACAACGGCACAATAGGCGCCGAGATTTTTATAGCGGGCAAAGCCGAGCCCGCGCCCGTGGCCTTCGCCGCCTTGGTCCTGTGCATCCCATTGCGCGGCTTTGGCCACCGCCCCGATCACGCCGCGTGCGCGTGGTTCCGACAGATGCGCCAAACGGAATGCGAGCGGATCGCGTCCGGCCAGCATAGCCAGCTCGTCCATGAAACTTTCAATGGCAAACACATTGCCATGGGCACCAAGGGCCCGCATGGCCGAGCTGCGCAACGGGCCTTGCGGCAACAGATGATGGGTGATCTTGCGTGCGCCGACATCATAAAGCGGCACGGCATTGCGATCCCCGCCGCCTTGCGGGCGCGGGGCATCGGCCAGCGGCGGGCGCGGATGCGGTTGCGCCAGATCACCGGCGGCCAGCAAATTCACGCCGTCGCCGAAGCCCGGACGCGCCAGATGGGTCGGGCTCCAGACCGCATGGTTCCACGCCACGATCTGTCCGGCCCCGTCCAGTCCGGCCGACAGCTCCATCCGCATCGCGGCCCCGAAGGGCGACCAGCTCAATTCATCCGCCCGCGTCCACAGGCACATCACGGGAGCCTTGACGGCACGGGCGAGCAGTGCGGCATCAAGGGCCACATCATCGGCACCGTTATGTCCATAGCATCCAGCCCCGTGGGCATGGGTGACATTCACGGATTCGGCATCCAGACCGAAGGTGCGGGCCAGCTGGCGGCGCAACGGATAGATGCCTTGAGAATGTGACCAGACCTGCAACTGCCCGTCATGCCAATGGGCGACCGCACAGGCCGGACCAATCGAGGCATGGGCAATGAAGGGGCGCGAATAGCGTGCCTGATGCGTATGCGTGGCGGTTTCGGGCTGGGGTTCATCCAGAAAACAGGTCGACAGCGGTGTCGCCTGATCCATCCAGCCGTTCAGCCCGTCATCAGGGGGCAGTTCGGTCTGACGCTGCCACTGCGCCGATTTGCGCAAGACGGCAAGTGCGGCCAGCGCGGTTTCGTCAGTCTGTGCCACCACGCCGGCAAAGTGCCCGTCGCGCACGACCGCGACCACACCTTCAATCCCTTTGACCGCCGCCTCGTCACAGGCCAACAGCCGGTCTTGCGGATGGTCGGGCCGCAAGACGCGGCCGTGCAGCAGATCGGGAAACATCATATCCTGAATGAAACCGGCACCCGACAATTTGCCGACCAGATCGGGCCGCTGCAGATGCCCGTCGTCAATCGTACCGCCATGCAGAACCGGAGCGGGCAAATCCAGGGCGGACACATCAAGATTGATCCGGTCGCGCAACTGCCAATAGCTGACGCCCTCGTTATGGCCCTGACGGCGGAACTGTCCGGCCTCGACCACCAGCTGATCGGGCGTGGTGCCCAATACATGTGCGGCGGCTTGCGCAGCCAGTTCGCGCAATTGCGCCGCAGCCCAGCGCATCGCCGCGCCGCCGTGCTCGATCGAGAAACTGCCTGCGGTATAGCCCTCGTCCGGTCCATGCGCGGTGTCTGCCACCATGATGTCGATCTGGTCGAGTTCCAGCCCCAATTCGGTGGCCGCGATCATCGCCAGAGCCGTGGTGGCACCTTGGCCCAATTCGACCTTGCCCGAGCGTACGCCGACCCGCGGCTGGTCATCAAGCCGCAACCAGCTTGACAAAACGGGATTGGCTTTCAGATTGGCAGGACACTCGCTCATGCGGATGCTCCCTCTGGCTGGGCGAGCAATCGGTCAATCGCCTTCAACACCCGCACATGCACGCCGCACCGGCACAGGTGCCGTTCGTCGAGATGGGCGAGAATATGGGCACGATCGGGACGCGGCGACTGGGCCAACAGCCCCGCCAGCGTCATCATGATGCCATTGGTGCAATAGCCGCATTGGGCGGCCTGCAATTCCACAAACACCTTTTGGACCCCTGCCAAAACCGGATGCCTGTCAGCCCCTTCGATGGTGGTAACGGTTTTTCCGGCCACGGACCAGACCGGCGTGTTGCACGATTGCACGGGCTTGCCGTCGACCAGCACCGTGCAGGCCCCGCAATAGCCTTCGGTGCAGCCGATCCGGCTGCCCTTCAAATCCATCCGCTCGCGCAGCACGCTCAACAACGGTGTATCGCCGTCAACCGAGAGATTGACGGCGGTGCCGTTGATGGTGAGATGCCGGCTTTGGGCGTCCGGGCCTGTTGCCTGTGTCGTAACCATATCAGTGACCGTGAAAAATGCCGAGATGCTGCGTGATGAGCGCATCATTGCCGATCACTTCGGAGGCCGGCCCCGAAAACACCACGCGTCCGGTATTGAGGATCATCACATCATCGGCCAGCGACAGCGCGAGATTGCTGTTCTGCTCGACCAGAATGATCGACTGCCCTTCCTGCTTCAGCAAAGCGATGGTGCGCCCGACTTCGGCCACGATCAGCGGGGCCAGACCTTCCGAGGGCTCGTCCAGCAACAGCACACGCGGATTGCCCATCAAAGCGCGGCCCAGAGCCAGCATCTGCTGCTCGCCGCCCGACAGGGATCCGGCCAGTTGCTGCTGGCGTTCTTCCAGACGCGGGAACAGGCCGAAAATGCGCTGCAGATTCCATGATTTCGGATCATCGCTTTCGCGCTGGCGGGCGATCACCAGATTTTCCTTGACCGTCAAAGACGGAAAAATCCGCCGCCCCTGCGGCACCAGACCGACACCGGTGCGCGAGATCGTCTCGGGCGGCAGGCCGCTGATGGTTTCGCCGAACAGCGAGATGGTGCCGTTGCGCGGGGCAACCAGCCCGATGATCGAGGAAATACAGGTGGTTTTACCCGCGCCGTTTCGGCCCAGCAAAGCCAGTACCTGCCCCTCTTTCAACGACAGCGAGACGCCATGCAGCACATGGCTGTCGCCGTAAAAGGCGTCGATATGTTCGATTTTCAGCGCTTCAGTGGCCAAGATACACCTCCCGCGTCTTTTCATCGGCGATCACGGCATCACGCTGTCCGTCAACAATCACCTTGCCATAATGCAACAGCGTCACGGTCTCCGCGAGATCAAGCGCTGTATCCATGTCATGCTCGATCATCACCAGAGTGGTCTCTTTGGGGATGGCCGCGATCAGTTCCTTGATGGTGGTGCGCTCCTCGGCGGACAGGCCCGCCAATGGTTCGTCCAGCAACAGGAGTTTCGGCTTTTGCGCCATCGCCATGGCGATTTCAACACGCCGCTTCTGGCCATAGGCGATTTCCGAGACCAGACGGTCGGCCATCGACCCGAGCCCGACCAGACCCAGCACCCGCCGCGCCTCGACCTCCATCTCCTGATAGTGGTCAAGCGGCTTGAACAGGTTCCAGCGCGCCGGAGACAACCCCAGCAAGCCCAGCGTCACATTGTGCACCAGCGTGTCTTTGGAAAACAGAGTGATGATCTGATAGGTGCGCGACAGACCCAGATGCGCACGCTCATGCGGCTTCATGCGGGTAATGTCGGAGCCGAACAGTTTGATCTGGCCGGAGCTGGGCAGAAAGTCGCCGGTGATCTGGTTGAACAAGGTGGTTTTACCCGCGCCGTTCGGCCCGATGATCAACCGCCTTTCACCCGGCATGACCTGCAAATTCACATTCTGTGTGGCAGGCAGACCGCCGAAAAACTTATTGAGATTGATAATCTCGAGAGCAGCAATGGTCGCACTCATGACTGGCCTCCCTGACGACGCGAGAAGATGCGTTTCAACCCCGGAACAATCCCTTCTGGCAGAACCAGCACGATGAACAGGAACACGAAGCCCAACAGCATGTTCCACCGCTCGACATAGGCCGAGGCGTAGTTTTTGAGGATGATCAGCAAAGCCGACCCCACCAATGGCCCACCCAAAGTGCCCGAACCGCCGGCAATCACGCTCAACAGGCCTTCCGCCGAAGCGGTAATCGAGAGCGAGGAAGGATGGATATATTTGGTGTAGTAGACATAGAGCAGACCCGACACCGCACCCCAGAAACCGGCATAGATGAAAGTGATCCAGCGGATCATCCAGACTTCGTGGCCGAGTGCCGACATGCGCCGCGCCTGATCGCGCGTCCCGCGCAGGGCCGATCCGAAAGCCGAGGACACAAAAATCGCCATCAGCCAATAGGCCACCACAAACACCACCAGCGTGAACCAGTAATAATTGGCGCCTGAATCCAGCGAAATCCCGAACGGCGCAGGACGGGCCAAGCCGCTCATGCCGTTATCGCCATTGGTGACAGCCACCCAGCGATAGGCCAGCCCCCACAAGACCTGCGACAAAGCCAGCGTGATCATCAAAAACCCGAGGCCGGTGGCCCGCAAGGCAATCATGCCGAACAGGCCCGCCATCACCATGGTTGCAACAATGGATGCCACCGCCGCCGTGCCGACACCCAATCCCATTTGGGTTGTGAACCAGGCGGAGGCATAGGCCGCAAAACCCAGAAAAGACGCATGGCCGAGCGAGGTCAGACCACCATAGCCGACCAGCAGATTGAGGCTCATGGCAAAAATCGCCGCAATCAGAATCTGGCTGGCCAGATTGATGTAGAAGTCACCCGCAAACAGCGGGAAGACACACAACAGCGCCAGAAATATCGCTCCCGAAATCTGCTTCATGCGCCGATCCTCCCAAACAGGCCTTGCGGGCGAAAGGCAATCACCACAATCATCGGCAGGAACAAGATCACATAGGCCAGATCGGGCAGCAGCGCGATGCCGAATGTGTAGATGAAGCCGATGATAAAGCTGCCGACAAACGCCCCGAGCAGCGAGCCGACACCGCCCAAAATGACCACGATCAAAGCCAGCGGCAGCATATCGGCATCAAGACCGGGATAGGCCGACATGATCGGTCCGCCAAGCACACCACCCGCACCGGCAATCCCCGCACCCAGACAGAACACCGCCGTAAACAGAGCCGACACCGGAATGCCGATGGCCCGCGCCATATCCATATCATCGACGCCCGCCCTGATCATCGCGCCGATCCGGGTGCGTTCGAGCAAACCGTAAAGGGCAATGGCGGCGACAATCGCGCAGCCGACGACAACCACCCGATAGGTGGGAAAGGCAAAGCCGAACATCAGCAAAGGCTTGCGCAAATCGGCAGGAGTCGGCACCGGAATCGGATCGCCCCCCCAGATCATCAGACAGGCATCGGCGATGATGAAGGACATGCCCAGCGTCACCAGAACCTGACCGAGCGGATTGGTCGAGAGTTGCCGCAACACCAGACGTTCGAGCAAGCCACCGGCGGCGGCGACCACCAGACCTGTGCCTGCTGCGGCCGCCCAGAGATTGACCCCGTCAATACTGCGGATCGCATTGGCTCCCAGATAGGCCCCTAGCATGAAAAACGCGCCATGGGTCAGATTGGCAATCCGCATCAGGCCAAAAATCAGGGAAAAGCCCGAGGCGAGCAAAAACAGAAGCCCCCCCAGCGCGAGGCTGTTCAGCCCCTGAATGATCCAAAACTGCATGGCGGTAATGCCCCTTGTTCGTTTCCTGCCCGACACAATAATCCTAAAGTCGGCTTATGCCGATCTTGTGGTGAACTGTTCTGTTTAACGATATTGCTCCATCTCCCGGCGATACCAGTCACCGATATCGCTGGCTGTCATCAAAGCCACGCCTTCATGGCCGATAATATAATCCAGCAATTCTTCCAGATAGCGGATGCGATGCGGCACGCCGGTAATATAGGGATGGATCGACAGGGCCATGATGCGGGCATTGTCGGCTCCCTCGCGGTAGAGCCTGTCGAAATGATCCATGCCGCGTTTCAGGAACACATCCGATTCATGCTGTTGCAGCGCATAGACCGTGATGTCGTTCATCTCGACGGTGTAGGGAATGGTGGTGATCACGCCATGCGGTGTGTCGATTTCCTGCGGCAGATCGTCGATCACCCAGTCCGCGACATATTCGATGCCGTGTTTGCGCAACAGATCGAGGGTCTCGTCGGTCTCTGTCAGGCCCGGACTTTCCCAAGAGCGCGGCGGCTTGCCGGTAAATTGTGTCAAAGCCTCGACCGTGCGGGCAATCGCATCATCCTGATTGTCGAGCTTGTGCATCGGCCCTTGCAGATAGCCGTGACCCATGAATTCAAAGCCCGCCTCGCGCGCCGCCGACGCCACACGCGGATAGGATTTGCAGACATGGCCGTTGATCGCCAATGTCGTGGGAATATCGCGCGAGGTGAGAGCCTCAAACTGCCGCCAGAAGCCGGCGCGCATGCCGTATTCATGCCATGACCAGTTCGGCACATCCGGCAGCAAAGGCACGCCCATCGGTGGCGGCAGCACGGTGCGCGGCATCGGCTTTTCGATGCGC
>CAIYZJ010000115.1 GCA_903930675.1 uncultured Hyphomicrobiales bacterium | reverse complement strand
GATGTTGATGATGCTGCCTTCCAACTTGGCGGCCATCATCCGTTGCGCGGCCATCTGGGCTGTGAACAGAACGGCATCGAGATTGAGCGCCATCGTGGTGGCCCAATCGGCGCGGCTGATTTCCGACAGTTTGGCGGCTTGCGCCAGCCCCGCATTGTTGACCAGAATGGCCGGTGTGCCCCAATCGCGCTCGACCTGATCAAACAGGCGGGCAATATCCTGCGCTTTGGTCAGATCGGCGGCAACGGCCATCGCCTGCAAGCCTTTGGCGGTGAGGTCTGCGACATGCCCGTCAAGCTGTTCTTGGCGCCGGGCCACCAGTACGGTTTTGGCGCCGTGGCTTGCCAGCGCATGGGCGAACTGCACGCCGAGGCCGGAGGATGCTCCGGTGACAACCGCGACTTTTCCCTGCACATCGAACAAACCCGTCGCCGTCATATGATCCATCCCGTTTTTGTTGAACCTGTCTGGTGCCCTATATCATGACGTCTGCATGCAGCTTGCGCTAGTCGATTTCATCATAGCGGGACTGCTTGCATGCGCCGGAGCTTTTCGCCATGATACAGGCATGAGCACACATGACCACGACCATCATCACGATCACGCGCATGATCACGCGCATGATCACCCGCACGACCATGATCATCATCATGATCATCACGGGCATCACCACCATCATGATCACGACCATGATCACGGCTCGGAACTGTCGGAAGCCGCCATCCGGGTGCGCGCGCTGGAAACCGTTTTGCTGGCCAAAGGCTATGTCGATCCGGACGCGCTGGATCTGATTGTCGAAACCTACGAGACCAAAATCGGCCCGCGCTGCGGTGCGCAGGTAGTCGCCAAGGCATGGGTGGATCCGGCTTACAGGCAACGCCTGCTGGCAGACGGCACCGCGGCGGTCGCCGAACTGTCTTTTGCGGGGCGGCAGGGCGAGCATTTGAAAGTGGTCGAGAACACCGACCAGCTTCACAACCTCGTCGTTTGCACCCTGTGCTCGTGCTATCCGTGGCCGGTTCTGGGTCTGCCGCCGGTCTGGTATAAATCCGCGGCCTATCGCTCCAAAGCCGTCATGGACCCGCGCGGCGTTCTGGCGGATTTCGGTGTGACCCTGCCACCGGAAAAAACCATCCGCGTCTGGGATTCCACCGCCGAAATCCGTTATCTGGTTCTGCCCCAACGCCCCGCAGGGACCGAAGGTCTCAGCGAAGCCCGGCTGGCCGAACTGGTCACCCGCGACAGCATGATCGGCACCGGCCTGCCGCTTGCCGCAGGTGCAAGCCAATGAACGGTCCGCAGGATCTGGGCGGCATGATGGGCTTCGGGCCGGTGCGTCCCGAGGCCGACGAGCCGGTCTTCCATGGCGAATGGGAAAAGCGCGCTTTGGCCCTCACGCTGGCTTCTGCCGCCTTGGGCGAATGGAATATGGACATGGGCCGCCATGCGCGCGAAAGCCTGCCGCCTCACATCTATCTCTCGGTCTCCTATTACGAGATCTGGACGCGGGCGCTCGCCAATATGCTGGCCGAGCGCGGCATGGTGACAGCCGAAGAGCTCGCCGCCGCCCGCCAGCTGGTGCCACCGGTGCCGACCAAAAAGCCGAAGGCCGACAAGGCGCAAGTCGCCGCCGCTCTGGCCAAAGGCAGTCCTTATGACCGCCAAGTCGATCAGCCCGCCCGTTTCGCGCTCGGCGAGCGCATTTCTACCAAAGTGATGCATCCCGCCACCCATACCCGTCTGCCCCGTTACGCGCGCGGCAAGACCGGCGAGATTGTTGCGGTGCACGGGGCTTTCGTCTTTCCCGACAGCCATGCCCATGGCTTGGGCGAACAGCCGCAGTGGTGCTACGGCGTCAAATTTTCCGGTCGGGAATTATGGGGGCCGGAGTCCGATGCCGGCCTTGAAGTGATTGTCGATTGTTGGGAACCCTATTTGCAGGATCGCGCCGCATGAGCCTTTCACCCGACATGCTGGAGCTGATTCCGGCGCTGCCTTGTGACATCGAGGGGCCGGTGTTCCGCGAGCCTTGGGAGGCGCAGGCTTTCGCGCTGGCGGTCGATGCCCATGCCAAGGGCCTGTTCACATGGACCGAATGGGCCACAGCCCTGTCGGCCCAGATCAAAGCGGCGCAACTGGCGGGCGATCCCGATACGGGGGAGACCTATTACAGCCACTGGCTGGCAACGCTGGAAGGCCTGACCGTCAGCAAAGGTGCGGCAAGCCTCGAGCATCTCAAACAGGTGCAATCGGCGTGGGACAGGGCGGCCCGAGCCACCCCGCATGGCCAGCCTGTCCTGCTGGACAACGATCCGCTCGCCTCATAGGCCGATGATCAGGGGGCGGCGATCAGAAACGCCGCGCCCAGCCAAGCCACAAAAGCGGCGGCCAGCACTTCGAGGCCGGTGATCACGCGTTGACCCGTCAGACTGTCGGCCCCGCCGCTCAACCGGCTGGCTGTATGGCGCGCCAGCACCGACAGGCAGGCCAGCGCGCTGGTGGTCAGTGCGGTGCCCAGTGCCATCACCAGTGCCGCGGCGACTCCGACACCGAACAACCCCTGTGCCAAAGCAAACACCAACACCAGAATGGCCCCCGAACAGGGGCGGATGCCCGCCGCCACAACCGCCATCGCCATATCCCGCAATCCCGCCTCTTGCGGCACAACCGGCGCATGGCTGTGGCCGCAACCGCAATTCTCGTCATGATGATGGTCATGATGATGATGGTGATGATGATGATGATGATGATGATCTTGGCTGTCTTGAATTGTCTGTGAACCGGTCAAACCGGCCAGCCGTCCGGCCTTGCGCCAGAGCAGCCATGTCCCGACCAGTGCCACGGCGGCAAAACTGATCCGTTCGATCTGCCCCGCCATCGAGGACAGGCTTGCGGCGGTGGCATTCAGCATGATCGAGAACACACCGACCAGCGCAATGGCCACAAGCGCTTGCAGCAAAGCCGCCGCCATGGCCATAGCGATGCCACGTTTCAGGGCGGAGCGGCTGGCCAGCACATAGGCGGCAATCACCGCCTTGCCATGGCCTGGCCCTGCGGCATGGACAACCCCGTAAATGAAGCTGATGCCAAGCACACCCCATACGGCTTCGCTTGATCGCGCGAAATCTTTCAGCCCCGCGATGATTTGTGCGGAAAACAGGCTTTGCAGCGTCGAGATTATCCCCGTGATGCCTCCCGCCGCACCGGCCCCTTCGCGCAGGCCCGCACCGAACGGATTTTTGCCCGCAGGCGGCACCATCGCCCCGAACAACTGGCCAGCCACAAGGCCCAATCCGGTGATCAACGCCAAAGCCAGCACAAACAGCGCGATCTGCCGCCAGACCTGTGCGTGTTTGGGGGCATGCATTCCATGGCTGTGATCGTGAGGGTGGGCGTGATGGTGGTCGCTCATGGGAAAGACACCTTACGGGCAGACAACCAGCACGCGATTGGCGTATTGCGCGCCATAATCGCCTTTGGCTGACAGGGCGTTGAAAAAGCTTTCGTTGAGGTTCTGGCTGGTTTGCAGGTCGGTCTTGGGGCGGGTGATGGTGACCACGCATCCTGCGGGAGCGGCTTTCAGCGAGAAGGCCTGATCGCCCTCGCGGAACACGAAAGAAACGAAATAGGTGGGGTCATAGAGTTCGATGCCGCTGGTGCGCGTCAATTTGGCGGGAACCTTGAGCGGCAGCGTGAAATGCAGGGTCAGCGTGCCCTTGTCATAATCGAGCCAGTAATCGACCGGATTGGCGAAAACGAGCTTTTTGCCGTCCACCTTCAGCTTGGTGAAAAAGTCGAATTCGCTCAGCGACTCGGTGTTTTCCTTGGCAAGCGCGGCTAGCTCCTCCCGGCTGATTGTGCCGTCTTTATTGGTGTCGAGCCCTTGCACGGCAAAAGCCGAATAGGCCTCGTCGAATTGCCAGTGATGCTCGATGCCGATCACCTGACCCGTGCCGGAAAACAACAGGCTCGCGCTGGCCTGCACCTGCACATGCGGATGCGCAAACGTCTTTGTGCTGTGCAGACACAGGGCGACAACCGTGCCGCACAGAGCATAGATCCACCATAAGTTGCGCATTTACTTTCCCGGACAATCCATCGAATCAGTACTCCCGAATCAGCACGCCACTTTCCGCAATGATCGGCTAGCAGGCAAGTGAGGCAACAAAGTGGCTCCGGAATTGTGTCAAAAGCTGGTGCTTGACGGGATGTTGCTATTATGTCAGCTTTGCTGACCTAATATGCCATCGGGGCTGATTGGCTTTTGCGGTCTTTCAGGGGCATGATGCAGGACATCAACCTGTGCGGTTTTTACCCCGGGTTGACAGGATAAAAATCCCCCAAGAGGGTAAAAAACTATTGTGCGGGGAGATGTGATGGCGGGCGATACACAGGGCAACCAATCTGCATCCGGCGGCACCGATTTGGCGATCGATGTCCCTGTCTTGAGTGATCTGAAAATCTCGCTGGATGACAAATTCGATCTGTCCAAACAGCGGGTGTTCATGACCGGCACGCAAGCCGTGATCCGCATGATGCTGATGCAGCACGAACGCGACAGGCTGCAGGGCCGCAACACCGCTGGGTTCATTTCCGGCTATCGCGGCTCGCCTCTGGGTGCGCTCGACCAGCAGCTGCACCGGTTCCGCAAGCCGCTCGATGCCGCCCGGATTGTTTTCACACCCGGCATCAACGAGGAGCTGGCAGCCACGGCCTGTTGGGGCACACAACAGGCCGAGATGCGCGGCGAGGGCAAATATGACGGCGTGTTTTCGCTCTGGTACGGCAAGGGACCGGGGGTCGACCGCTCGGGGGATGTGTTCCGCCATGCCAATATGGCAGGGACTTCGCCTTGGGGCGGCGTGCTGGCCTTGATGGGGGATGACCATACGGCGGAAAGCTCGACGACCGCCCATCAATCCGAATTCCATTTCGTCGATGTGATGATGCCGATCCTGAACCCCGCAGGCGTGCAGGAGGTTCTCGATTACGGCCTCTACGGCTTTGCCATGAGCCGCTATACCGGCGCATGGGTGGCGCTGAAGGGGGTGAAGGACACGGTGGAATCCACCGCCGTGGTCGACGGCTCGATTGACCGGATCACCATCCGCCAGCCGACAGATTTTGCGATGCCGAAAGGCGGGCTCTCGATCCGTCCGCGTGACGGCATTCTGGCGATGGAAGAGCGGCTGCAGGATTACAAGCGCGATGCCATGCTGGCCTTTTTGCGCGCCAATCCGATCAACCGCCTTGTCATGTCGGGCGGGGACGCGCCGCGCATCGGCATTGTCACCACCGGCAAAAGCTATCTGGATGTGCGGCAGGCGCTCGATGATTTGGGCATCGACGAGGCCAGAGCCGACAGCCTCGGTTTGCGCCTCTACAAAGTCGGCTGCGTCTGGCCGCTCGAACCGGTCGGGCTGGCCGAATTCGTGCGCGGTCTCGATCTGGTGATCGTGGTCGAGGAAAAGCGCTCGCTGATCGAGGTGCAGTTGCGCGAGGAGCTGTATGGCAAGCCGCACCAGCCCGTCTGTATCGGCAAGCGCGACGAGCAAGGCGAATGGCTGTTTCCGGTCAAGGGCGCGCTTGATCCCAATGACATCGGCATCGCCATCGGTGAACGGCTTTTGCGCTTTCACGACAGCGGGGACTTGCGCTCAAGGGTGCAGCGGCTCAGGCAGTTGCAGGCCTATCTGTCCGAGGTGCAGGATGTGGCCAGTCGCGTGCCGCATTTCTGCGCGGGCTGTCCGCATAATTCCTCCACCAAAGTGCCCGAGGGCATGCGCGCTTATGCGGGCATCGGCTGCCATTACATGGTGCAATGGATGGACCGCGAGACCGAAGGGTTTACACAAATGGGTGGCGAGGGGGCCAATTGGGTGGGCGAATCGGCCTTCTCGCACCGCACCCATGTCTTCCAGAATTTGGGCGACGGCACCTATAACCATTCCGGCCTGCTGGCGATCCGCTTTGCGGTGTCGGCCAAAACCCACATGACCTATAAAATCCTGTTCAATGATGCCGTGGCCATGACAGGCGGGCAGCATCACGAGGGCAATCTGACGGTGGATATGATTGCCCGTCAGGTGGCCGCCGAAGGCGTAACAAAAATTGTCGTGGTGACCGACGAACCGGAAAAATACGATCCGGCGACCGACTGGCCGATCGGGCTGACCATCCATCACCGCGCGCAACTGGATGCCGTGCAGCGGATGATTGCCGATGAGCCGGGCGTCTCTGTGCTGATCTATGACCAGACCTGCGCGGCCGAAAAGCGCAGACGGCGCAAGCGCGGCCAGTTCTCCGATCCCGACAAGCGCGTCGTGATCAACGAGCTGGTCTGCGAGGGATGCGGCGATTGCGGCGCGGCCTCCAACTGCATCGCCATCCAGCCGCTGGAAACCGAATTCGGCCGCAAGCGGGTGATCGACCAGTCAAGCTGCAACAAGGATTTTTCCTGCCTCGAAGGCTTCTGCCCGTCCTTTGTCACGCTGCATGGCGCCGGCATCAAAAAAGCCGCGCCGCTGGTGGCCGACAAGAGCGGGTTTGAGGTGCCCGAACCCGTTTATCCGGCACTGACCCGCAATTATGCCATCATCGTCACGGGGGTCGGCGGCACGGGCGTGGTCACCATCGGGGCGATCATCGGCATGGCCGCGCATCTCGAGGGCAAAGGCTGCGGCATGATCGACATGGCGGGGCTGGCGCAAAAGGGCGGCGCGGTGTTCAGCCATGTCAAACTGGCTCCGCGCCCCGACGATATCCACGCCATCCGCGTGGCGGCAGGCGAGGCCGATCTGGTGCTCGGTTGCGATCTGGTGGTGACCGGCAGCAAGAAAGTGCTGGCGGGGATCCGGCAGGACGGCACTTTCGTTCTGGCCAATACGGCAGAGGTGATGCCCGGTGATTTCACCCGCAATGCCGATTTTGTGATTCCGGCCGATGCCATCAAGCATGCCTTGCGTGAGGCGACGGGACCGGACGGCACCGAATTGATCGACGCCACCGGCATCGCCACGCGGCTTCTGGGCAATGCCATTGCCGCCAATATGTTCATGCTCGGCTATGCGTTCCAGCGCGGCAAGGTGCCGCTGTCCTCGGCCTCGCTGATCGGGGCGATCCGCTTGAACGGCGAGGCGGTGGCCATGAATGTTGCAGCCTTTGAATGGGGGCGGCGGGCGGTGGTCGATCCGCAAGCCGTGCTGGCTCTGGGCACTCTTCCCGCCACGCAAAAACCCGGTCAAGCCGCCTCGCATCTGGTGCTGTCCACCACACTGGAGGAGCGGATCGAACGGCGCACGGCCTTTTTGAAAGACTATCAATCGGCCCGCTATGCCCGCCGGTTCACCGAACTTGTCGAAACCGTGCGGCAGGCCGAACAGCGGATCAAGCCGGATTCACAGGACTTGACCGAGGCGGTGGTGCGCGGCCTGTTCAAGCTGATGGCGATCAAGGATGAATACGAGGTCGGACGGCTGTTTTCGGACGGGCGGTTCAAGCAACAGATCGCACGGGATTTCGAAGGCAAAATCCGCTTCGAATTCCACCTCGCTCCGCCGCTTCTGGGCCGCAAGGATCACAACGGCCATCCCGTCAAAACCAGCTACGGGCCGGGGATGATGTGGGGCTTCAGGCTGCTGGCGGGATTGCGCTGGCTGCGCGGCACGCCGCTCGATCTGTTCGGCTATACACGGGAACGGCGGCTGGAGCGGCGGGTGCTGAAAGACTACCAGAGTCTGATCACCGGTTTGATCCCCAAAATGACGGTGGAAAACCTCGCGGTTGTGGTCAAACTCGCCAGCCTGCCTGACCATATACGCGGGTTTGGCCATGTGCGGCTTGCTTCGATAGAGGCCGCCAAACAACAGGAAACGACTTTGCTCAAGCAATTGAACGGACGTCAGCGTTTCGAGATGCCACAGGCCGCCGAATAGGCCGCTCCGGCGGGCGTATCAGCCTAAGGTGTTGGTTGTGGGAGTGTGAGCCCTTCCGATAGATTATGCGGATCAGCTCTCGTATCTTGGATACGGGATCAGATCAAAGAGCCGGAATGGCCAGCCATAATCAAAAAAGCCCGATCCATCGGGCTGCGGGGAAGGGGAGACGCTTGGTGGCCTCATCGGCAGCACGCGCAGATACATGTCCGAAATTGCTGATGCGCAATGCGGTTCTCTATGGAGATCTGCCGGCGTTGCGCCATAAATATCTCGGAATCTGGCAAACATGGACCTGGGCCGACGTGGCCGAGACGGTGCGCGCTTATGCGCAGGGCCTGCATGATCTGGGTCTGCGCCATGGCGATACCATCGCCATTATCGGCACCAACCGGCCCAAACTCTATTGGTCGATGATGGCCGCGCAATGTCTGGGCGCGATTCCCGTGCCGGTCTATGCCGATTCGGTGGCCGAAGAGATGGTCTATGTGCTCGAACATGCGGGCGTCAAAATGGCCGCGGTGCAGGATCAGGAACAGGTCGACAAGATTTTCTCGGTGGCCGACCGCCTGCCCGCCCTCAAAGCCGTTCTCTATGATTGGGGACGCGGCCTGCGCGATTACGAGGACGACCGCCTTCATTCCATCGACAGCCTGATCATCGGAGGCCGCAGCCATTTCCAGAAAGACCCGCGCACCGTCACCGCCCTCGATGACCTGATCGAGCAGGGCAAGGGTTCGGATGTCTCGGTCATTCTCTACACCTCGGGCACCACGGGCCGCTCGAAAGGCGTGATGCTGTCGGCCGAACGCTGCATCGCGGCGGCCACTGACAGCGTGGCGTTTGATCGGCTTGACGAAAATGACCAGGTGCTCGCCTATCTGCCACTGGCCTGGGTGGGCGACCACTATATGAATTATGCGCAGGGGCTGGTGGCGGGCTTTTGCATGGCCTGTCCCGAAAGCGCCGATACGGTCGAGCAGGATCTGCGCGAGATCGGCCCGAGTTTCTATTTCGCCCCGCCCCGCGTGTTCGAAAATCTGCTGACCCGCGTCACCATCCGCATGGAAGATGCGGGATCGTTCAAACGCTGGCTGTTCAAAACCTTTATCGGCATCGCCAAGACCTATGGCGAGGATATTCTGAACGGCAAGCCGGTGCCGCTTGGCGGGCGTCTGCTCTATGCGCTGGGCAATCTGCTGGTCTATGCACCGCTCAAAAACGTGTTGGGTTTTTCCCGCATCAGGGTCGGCTATACCGCGGGCGAAGCGATCGGGCCGGAGCTGTTTTCGTTCTATCGTTCGCTCGGCATGAACCTCAAACAGCTCTATGGCCAGACCGAGGCGTTCCTCTATGTGACCGTGCAGCCCGACGGCGAGATCAGGGCCGATACGGTCGGCCCGCTGGCACCCAATGTCGAAATCCGGCTGAGCGAAAGCGGCGAGGTTCTGTTCAAATCGCCAGGCATGTTTCTGGGCTATTTCAAGGATGACGAGCGCACCGCCGAAACGCTGACCGATGACGGCTTTATCAAGACGGGCGATGCCGGTTTCTTCGAGCCGGAATCGGGCCATCTCAAAATCATCGATCGCGCCAAAGATGTAGGCAAGCTCAAGAGCGGCGCGCTGTTTCCGCCCAAATATGTCGAGAACAAACTCAAATTTTTCCCCAATATCAAAGAGGCGGTGCTGTTCGGCGACGGGCAGGATTTTGCCACCTGTTTCATCAATATCGATCTGACGGCGGTGGGCAATTGGGCCGAGCGCAACAATGTGTCCTATGCCTCCTATCAGGAACTGGCCGGACATCCCGAGGTCTATGATATGATCGCCGATCACGTCACCGGGACCAACCGCTCGCTGGCGCGCGAGCCCTTGATGGCGGGGGCGCAGATCAAGCGGTTCCTGATCCTGCACAAGGAGCTGGATGCCGATGACGGCGAGTTGACGCGGACGCAAAAGGTCCGGCGCGGCTTTATCGCCGAACGCTATGCCCCGCTGATCGAGGCTTTGTACAACGGCACCACATTGGCCGACATTACCACCGAGGTGACGTTCGAGGACGGACGCAAAGGCTCGATTTCGGCCCGCGTCAAAATCGGCGATTGTCCTGTATTTGCTCCAGACACCGGAAAAGCGGCATGACCGTGACACATGAAACAATCGGAAAGGGCGAGGTGCTGCTGGCGGTCGATCAGGTCTCGCTGTCGTTTGGCGGGATCAAGGCCATCACCGATGTCTCGTTCGATATCCGCAAGGGCGAAATCCGCGCCATTATCGGTCCCAACGGGGCCGGTAAAACCTCGATGCTGAATGTCATCAACGGCTTTTACCATCCCCAGCAGGGAAAGATCACCTTCAAGGGCCAGACGCGTTCGAAAATGCGGCCCTCTGTCGCTGCCAGTCAGGGCATTGCGCGCACCTTCCAGAATGTCGCTTTGTTCAAAGGCATGAGCACGCTCGACAACATCATGTCGGGCCGTACCCTGAAGATGAATTCTCATTTCTTCTGGCAATGTTTCCGTCACGGTCCGGCGATGGCCGAGGAAATCCGCCACCGCGAATTTGTCGAGGACATTATCGATTTTCTCGAAATCCAGGCGATCCGCAAAGTGCCGGTCGGCAAGCTGCCCTATGGCCTGCAAAAGCGGGTCGAGTTGGGCCGCGCTTTGGCGATGGAGCCGGATTTGCTGCTGCTCGACGAGCCGATGGCAGGGATGAATCTGGAAGAGAAAGAAGATATGTCGCGCTTTATCATCGATGTGAACACCCAATACGGCACCACCATCGCGCTGATCGAACATGACATGGGCGTGGTGATGGATCTGTCCGACCGTGTTGTCGTGCTCGAATACGGGCGCAAACTCGCCGACGGCACACCCGACGAGGTGAAAGCCGATCAGAACGTGATCGATGCCTATCTGGGCGTGGCACATTGAGGGAATGGTGATGGACATCCTGTTCAAAGTCCTGATTGATCCGTTTCTGCAAATGGGCGCGATGCCCGATCTGTTCGTGCAGACCATTTGGGACGGCTTTGTCACGGGCGTGCTCTATGCGCTGATCGCGTTGGGTTTCGTGCTGATTTTCAAGGCCTCCGGCGTGTTCAATTTCGCGCAAGGCATCATGGTGGTGTTTGCCGCGCTCACCCTGGTAGGCCTCTATGAAATGGGTCTGCCTGCCCCGCTGGCTGTGCTGGTCACTTTGGGCGTGATGTTCGTGCTGGCTGTGGCCATCGAACGCGTCGTGCTGCGGCCTCTGGTCAACCAGCCCGATATAATACTGTTCATGGCCACCTTCGGCATCACCTATTTCCTCATCGGTCTGGGCGAATTGATTTTCGGCGGCAATCCGAAACAGATGATCACCGATCAACTCTATCTGCCGCGCGGCGCGATCGAGGTGAAAATGCTCGGCGGCTTCGTGCAGTTTCAAAAGATCGACATCGCTGCCGCCGTGATTGCCGTGGTGATGATTGTCGCGCTGGCGGTGTTCTTCCAGAAAACCCGGATAGGCCGCGCTTTGCGCGCGGTGGCGGACAGCCACAAGGCGGCTTTGTCGGTCGGTATTTCGCTCAACCAGATCTGGGTGATCGTGTGGTTTACCGCAGGCATTGTCGCTTTGGTGACGGGCATCATGTGGGGCGCGCGTTCGGATGTGTCGTTCGGGCTGCAGGTGATTGCGCTCAAAGCACTCCCAGTTCTGATCCTTGGCGGCTTCACCTCGGTGCCCGGCGCGATTGTCGGCGGGTTGATCATCGGCATCGGTGAAAAGCTCGGCGAATTCTATTGGGGCCCGCTGGTCGGCGGCGGGATCGAAAGCTGGTTGGCCTATTGTATCGCATTGGGATTTTTGTTGTTCCGGCCGCAAGGTCTGTTCGGCGACAAAATCATCGAGCGTATTTGAGAGAGGGTGAGCAATCGTGTTTTACCGCGAGACAGGCCAGTTCAAAACCAATTACGCCGACGACATGGCGGTCTTTCCGATCTTGCAGGACAGGATCGGCATTGCCCTTATTCTGGTATTGGCTTTTGTCGTTATCCCTTTGGCGGGCAGCAACTTCCTTCTGTCCTCGGTGATGATCCCGTTTCTGGTGTTTTCGCTGGCCTCCATCGGTCTCAACATCCTGACCGGCTATACCGGCCTGATCTCGCTGGGCACGGGTGCCTTTATGGGCGTGGGGGCCTATGCCTGCTACAAGTTGACCACGCTGTTTCCCGAAGTGAACATCGTGGTCTGGATTGTGGCGTCGGGCTTTTTCTCGGCCCTTGTCGGTGTGCTGTTCGGCCTGCCGAGCCTGCGCATCAAGGGCTTCTATCTGGCCGTTGCGACGCTGGCCGCGCAGTTCTTTCTGCAATGGTGTTTCACCCGTATTCCCTGGCTTTATAATTACAACGCATCGGGGGCCATCGAGGTCGGGCAACGCACTTTGTTCGGCATCAATGTGACAGGCGCCAAAGCCTCGCTGGAGGCCCGTTACATGGTGCTGCTGACAATCGTCACGGTGCTGACATGGGTGGCCTCCAACATCATGCATGGCCGTATAGGACGCTCCTTCATGGCGGTGCGCGATATGGATATCGCGGCCGAATTGATGGGCATCGATCTGCTCAAAACCAAATTGCTGGCCTTTGCCGTCTCGTCTTTTTATGCGGGCGTAGCGGGTGCTGCCATGATGTTCCTGTGGTATGGCGGCGGCGAGGCCAATGATGCCTTCAATATCAACCAGAGCTTTCTGATCCTGTTCATGGTGATCATCGGCGGATTGGGTTCGATGATCGGTTCGTTTTTCGGCGCGGCCTTCATTTCGATGCTGCCGACCGTGTTGAAATTCGGATTGCCCGCTTTGGGCATTCCGCTGGCAGGCGCAACCGCCGAACATCTTACTTATATTCTGGTGGGCGCATTGATCATCTTTTTCCTGATTGTCGAACCGCATGGCCTCGCGCGCTTGTGGCAGATCGGCAAACAGAAATTGCGCATGTGGCCCTTCCCCTATTGAGGGCAATGACGGATCCCGTGCGCGGAGGTCCGCGCGCGGTTTTATGACTTCACGGTCCGAACGCAGAGCATGTTGCGGCGGACCATAACACCGGAGGAAAGACAGATGTCCAAACGTTTGAAGGTTTCGGGATTGGCTGCCGGCGTGTTGGCGTCATCCCTGATGATGGCGGCACCGCAGGCTGTGGCCCAAGAGTCTATTTATGTGCCGCTGTTCACCTATCGCACCGGCCCGTTCGCCGGATCGGGGATTCCGATTGCCGACGGGATGCATGATTATCTGCAAATGCTGAACGAGCGCGACGGCGGCATCGGCGGCGTCAAGATTGCAATCGATGAATGCGAAACAGGCTATGACACCAAAAAGGGTCTGGAATGTTATGATGCCGTGAAGCCGAAAAAACCCGTGATGGTCAATCCGTGGTCCACCGGCATTTCGCTGTCGTTGATTCCCAAAGCCTCGGTGGACAAAATTCCGGTGCTGTCGATGGCCTATGGCCTGTCGGCTTCGGCGCGCGGTGATGTTTTCCCTTGGGTGTTCAACCCGCCTGCCACCTATTGGGATGGTCTGGCGATGATCATCCGCTATCTCGGCACCGAGTCCGGTGGTCTGGACAAACTCAAGGGCAAAAAGATCGGCTATATCTATTTCGATGGCGGCTTCGGCAAGGAGCCCATTCCGTTGTTCGAGCAGATGGCCAAAGATATGGGCTTCGAGTTGAAGCTCTATCCGGTCCCGCCGGGCGAAATGCAGAACCAGTCCTCGCAATGGCTGTCGGTGCGCCGCGACCGTCCCGATTTCATGGTTATGTATGGCTGGGGTGCGATGAACCCGACCGCTGTCAAGGAAGCAGTGAAAATCAATTATCCGATGGACAAGTTCGTCTCGATCTGGTGGCCCGGTGAAAACGACGTCAACGGCACCGAAGGCGCCAAGGGCTTCAAGATGCTCAACTGGCACGGCATCGGCACCGATTATCCTGCCCTCAAAGACATCCAGAAGCTGGTGGTCGACAAAGGCTTGAGCAAGTCGCCCAAAGAGAAGGTCGGCGAACTGCTCTATAACCGCGGTGTCTATAACGCGATCCTGATTGCCGAAGGCATTGCGCAGGCCCAAAAAATCACCGGCAAGAAGGTGGTTGACGGGTCGGATGTGCGCCGTGGCCTTGAAAACATCAATCTGGACGAGGCCCGTTTCAAGGCCATCGGCCTGCCTGCTTTCGCGGGCAATCTGCAGTTGACCTGTCAGGACCACAACGGCCATCGCGCAGCCTTCATCCAGCAATGGGATGGTGCCAAATGGGTGAAGATCACCGATTTCATCCAGCCGATGCCCGAAAAGGTCAAACCGGCTCTCGATGAAGCCGCCAAGGAATATAGCGAAAAGAACGCGGGCTGGCCCAAGCGTTCGGAAGCCTGCGACAAGTCCTGATCCGTCGCGCATCATTGCGGGCCGCCCCGACGGGCGGTCCGTGTCCACCGGATCTTTCAGGATGACACCAAACGCGATCGGGAAGCAGATGAGTGCGAATGCTGACACAGTCACCACGGCGGAAACCGCAACAGCCGGATTGGCTGCCGACACGATCCTGTCGGTCAACAATATCGAGGTGATCTATGATCACGTCATCCTTGTGCTCAAAGGCGTTTCCCTGACCGTGCCGAAAGGCGGGATTGTCGCTTTGCTGGGGGCCAACGGCGCGGGCAAGACCACCACGCTGAAAGCCATTTCCAATCTGCTGCGCGCCGAGCGTGGCGATGTCACCAAAGGCTCGATCCATTTTGCCGGTGACCGGATCGACCAACTGTCGCCCAGCGAATTGGTGCGGCGCGGCTGTATCCAGGTGATGGAAGGCCGCCATTGTTTCGGCCATCTCACCATTGATGAAAACCTGCTGACCGGTGCCTTCACCCGCCGTGACGGATCGGCGGCGATCAAACGCGATATGGAGATCATCTACAATTATTTCCCGCGCTTGCGGCAGCGCAAGAACTCGATGGCGGGCTATACATCGGGCGGCGAACAGCAGATGTGCGCGATCGGCCGCGCCATGATGTCGCGCCCGCGCATGATCTTGCTGGACGAGCCGTCGATGGGGCTGGCCCCGCAGGTGACGGAAGAAATTTTCGACATTGTCCGCGACCTCAACCAGAAAGAGGGCGTGTCGTTTTTGCTGGCCGAACAGAACACCAATATCGCACTCAAATACGCCACCTATGGCTATATTCTCGAAACCGGACGCGTGGTGATGGACGGCGAGGCCAAGGCACTGCGCGAGAACGAGGACGTCAAGGAATTCTATCTCGGTGTGGCAGGGGCCGACCGCAAGAGTTTCAAGGATGTCAAAAGCTACAAGCGGCGCAAGCGCTGGCTTTCCTGATCATGGCACCCACCGAAGGACCCACCGATGGCTGATCATTTCGATGCGCTGGAAACGCGCTCACCCGATGCGCGTCGTCAGGCGCAGGCGGCAGCCCTGCCGAAGGTGATCGAAGCGGCCATGGCTTTGCCCGCTTGGCGGCAGCATCTGGGCACGGTTGATCCGGCGGGCATGACCTCGTTCGGGGCTTTGGCGCGCCTGCCGGTGCTGCGCAAGGCGCATCTGCCCGCGATGCAAAAGGCCGATGCGCCGTTTGCGGGGCTGGTGGCTTCCGATCCCGCCATCTTCGGCCGCTATTTTACCTCGCCCGGTCCGATCTTTGAGCCCGAACGGCGCGGAGAGGATGTCTGGCACGCGGCCCGCGCGATGTTCGCCGCGGGCTTTCGCACCGGAGACGTGGTGCTCAACACCTTCAGCTATCACCTGACGCCGGGCGGTTTCATCATGGATTCCGGTATCCGCGCGGTTGGCGGCATCGCCGTTCCCGCCGGACCCGGTCAGACCGAGCAACAGCTCGATGTGATCGAACATCTGCGCCCTGTCGCCTATACGGGCACGCCGGATTTTCTGAAGATCATTCTGGACAAAGCCGCCGAATTGGGCCGCGATGTCTCTTCCATCACCAAGGCACTGGTGTCGGGCGCGGCGTTTCCGCCTTCCTTGCGCGATGAATTGCTGCGGCGCGGGGTTGCGGCCTATCAGGCTTTCGCAGTCGCCGATTTCGGTGTCATCGCCTATGAAACCCCTGCGCGTGACGGTTTGGTGGTCAGTGAGGATGTCATTCTGGAAGTTGTGCGGGTCGGCACGGGTGATCCGGTCGCCATAGGCGAAGTCGGCGAGATTGTGATCACCTCGCTTGATCCCCGCCATCCGGTGATCCGTCTGGCTTTGGGGGATCTCACAGCGGTCATGGACTCGCCGTCGCCGTGCGGGCGCACCAACCTGCGCATCAAGGGCTGGATGGGGCGCGCCGACCAGACCGCCAAAATCAAGGGCATGTTTGTGCGGCCCGAACAGGTCGCCGATATCGCCCGCCGCCACCCCGCCATTGCGAAATTGCGGATCGTGGTGCGGCGCGACAACGAACAAGACGTGATGATCGTGATGGCCGAAGCCGCCACGCCCGATGACAGGCTTGGCGCGACTGTGCGGGAGATCACCAAATTGGGCGCGGCAATCGAATGGCACCCGATCGGCGCGCTGCCCAATGACGGCAAAGTGATTGCCGATGAACGCCCGATCGGGTGAGTTTCAGGTGCGGGCTTGCGCTCAGCCCCACACTTCCTTGGCGACCGAGACAATCATTTCCAGCTTGGCCCATTGTTCGTCGGTGGCCAGCACATTGCCTTCCTCGGTCGAGGCAAAGCCGCATTGCGGCGACAGGCACAGCTGGTCGAGCGGGGCGAATTTGGCGGCTTCCTCGATCCGGCGCAACAGCGCATCGCGGCTTTCCAGTACGCCGGTTTTCGAGGTGACCAGACCCAGCACCACCGATTTGCCCTTGGGCAGGAAGCGCAGCGGCTCGAAACCGCCCGCGCGGTCGCTGTCCCATTCCATGAAATAGGCGTCGACATTGACCTCGTTGAACAGCAATTCGGCAATCGGCTCGTAACCGCCCGAGGCAATAAAGGTCGAACGGAAATTACCGCGGCACAGATGCATCGAAATCACCATGTCGGACGGCCGGTCGCGGATCGCCCGATTGATCATGCCCGCATAGATATGCGGCTGCTTGACGGGATCATCGCCGCGTTCGGTCAGCATCTGGCGTTGCTCGGGATCACACAGATAGGCGAAGCTGACATCGTCGAGTTGCAGATAGCGGCAACCGGCATCGGCGAAGTCTTTCACCGCGCCGGCATAGGCGGTGCCGAGATCGTCATAAAATCCGTCCATCTCGGGATAGACACCCATATTGATCACCTTGCGGCCGCCGCGATAATGCAGCATCGAAGGCGAGGGGATGGTCATTTTCGCGGTCTTGCTGGTCACGCTTTTGAGATAGCGGAAATGCTCCACCATCGGATGTGGCTTGTAATGGACCTTGCCGGTCACCCGCACGCCGGTGGCTTTGGTCTGCACGCCTTTGAACTGGATGCCCTGATCGGATTCAAAGGTTTCAACCCCGCCCAAACCACCGAGAAAATCGAAATGCCAGAAGGCGCGGCGGAACTCGCCGTCGGTGACGCTGTCGAGCCCGATGCTCTCCTGCTTTTTGACCAGAGCGAGAATTTCCGTGTCCTCGACGGCCTTCAGGCCGTCTGCATCCAGCTCGCCTTTGGCAAAGGCGGTGCGGGCGTTTTTGAGCGGTTCGCTGCGAAGGAGACTTCCGACCTGATCGGCGCGGAAGGGGGGCTTGGTGCGTTGCATAACGGGTTCCTTCAATGGGAGTGCGGGGGGGCG
>CAIYZJ010000114.1 GCA_903930675.1 uncultured Hyphomicrobiales bacterium | reverse complement strand
TTTTTGGCGGCGGGCTTTTTGGCCGCCGTTTTGGTGGCCGTCTTTTTAGCCGGTGCCTTTTTCGCCGCCGTCTTTTTGGGCGTCACACCCGCAGCGATGCGCGCCGCAATCAGAGCCAGACCTTCGTCCAGCGTCAGGCCGGCCTGATCGGCTCCTTTGGGGATCGTCGCATTGATGCCGCCATGGGTGACATAGGCTCCGTAACGCCCGTCTTTAAGCACCACATCACCCCCGTCGGGATGCTGGCCCAGCACGCGACCCGGGGAGGCCGCCGCACGGCCGAACCGGCTCCCGCCTTTGCCGGTTTCCTTGGCGATGATCAGATCAATCGCCCGATTGGCGCCGATGGTCAGCACATCGTCATCCGACCCGATATTCGCATAGACCTTGCCATGCTGCACATAGGGGCCGAACCGCCCGATATTGGCGACAATCGGCTCTCCGCTTTCGGGATGTTTGGCCACTTCGCGCGGCAAGGACAGCAGAGCAAGCGCCAGTTCAAGTTCGACGGTCGCCGGATTGGTGCCTTTGGGCAAAGTCTGGCGTTTGGGCTTTTCGCCCTCGCCCAACTGCACATAAGGCCCGAAGCGGCCATCGCGCACCGTGACATCCAGACCCGTTTGCGGATCCTGCCCCAGCACTTTCGGTCCCGTACTGCCGTCGGCATTGGCGCCTTCGCCAGCACCGGTCGCGCCCAATTGGCGGGTGAATTTGCATTCTGGATAGTTGGAACAGCCGATAAACGCCCCGAATTTGCCCAGACGCAGCGACAGCTTGCCTGCCGCGCAAGAGGGACAGCCGCGCGGATCGCCGCCATCGGCCTTGGCGGGGAACATATGCGGCCCCATCACCTCGTCGAGTGCGGTCAGCACCTCGGCAAAGCGCAATTCGGTTGTGCCTTCGATCGCGGCCGAAAAATCGGTCCAGAAGCGGCGCATCACGTCTTTCCAGAACAATTCGTGATTGGCGATCCGGTCGAGATCTTCTTCCAGCTCCGCCGTGAAATCGAATTCGACATAGCGGGCAAAGAACGAGCCGAGAAACGCCGTCACCAGCATGCCCTTGTCGGTGGCATGCAGCCGCTTTTTATCCAGCAGCACATATTCACGATCTTTGAGCGTACCGAGAATGGAGGCATAGGTGGACGGACGCCCGATGCCCAATTCTTCCATGCGCTTGACCAGCGAGGCTTCGGAAAAGCGAGGTGGCGGCTCGGTAAAGTGCTGGTCGGCCTTGATTTTCTGGGCCGACAGCCGCTCGCCCTCGCTCATCGGCGGCAGGCGGCGGTTGTCCTCGTCATCGCTCTCGTCATCGCGCGATTCCGTATAGAGCTTCAAGAAGCCCTCGAATTTGATCACCTGCCCCGTGGCACGCAAATCCAGCGTGCGGCCTGCGGCAATCGCCGTGATATCGACCGTGGTGCGCTCCAGTTCAGCCGATTCCATCTGGCTCGCCATGGTACGCAGCCAGATCAGCTCGTAGAGTTTGGCCTGTTCCGGCTCCAGCATCTTGCTGACCGATCTGGGGTGGCGCGACATCTCTGTCGGGCGCACCGCCTCATGGGCCTCCTGCGCGTTTTTGGCCTTGGCGGTGTATTTGCGCGGCACACGCGGCAGATAGAGCGATCCGAATTCCTTCTCGATCACCGAGCGGCACGAGGCAATCGCTTCGGGTGCCATATCGACACCGTCTGTTCGCATATAGGTGATCAGACCGACAGTTTCACCGCCGATATCAATGCCTTCATACAGACGCTGCGCCACCTGCATGGTGCGTGCAGGCGACATGCCGAGTTTGCGCGAGGCCTCCTGCTGCAGGGTCGAGGTGGTGAACGGCGGATAGGGATGACGTTTGGCAGGCTTGGCCTCGACAGAGGCGACATTGAAACCGGCTTGCTCGAGAGCTGCTTGAAACGCGGTGGCCTCGGCACCGGTGCCGATGTCGAGACGGGTGATCTTTTTGCCGTCCGCGCCCACCAGCCTTGCCTCGAATTTGGCACCGGCTGCGGTCGTCAATTCGGCAATCAATGACCAGTATTCACGCGCCACAAAGGCGTCGATCTCGCGTTCTCG
>CAIYZJ010000113.1 GCA_903930675.1 uncultured Hyphomicrobiales bacterium | reverse complement strand
GGTGCCGTTCAGAATGCCGGAAATACGCGAAATGCTGTTGCCCGCCATGGCTTCGCGCAAGGTCTTGATGACCGGAATACCGCCCGCCACCGCAGCTTCGAAATAGAGCGCGGTATCGTGCTGTTTGGCCAGACGGGCCAAAGCCATGCCATGCTTGGCCAGCAGGGCTTTATTGGCTGTGACCACGGTTTTACCCGCGCGGATCGCCGCTTCCACTGCCAGGCGCGCCGGACCTTCATCCCCGCCCATCAATTCGACAAACACGTCGATCTGGTCGGATTGGGCGAGTGCGACAGGATCGTCGAACCAAGCCAGACCCGAAACATCAATGCCGCGGTCGCGGGTCTTGTCGCGCGCGGCCACCGCCGTCACCTTAATCTCGCGGCCCGTGCGCAACACCAGACGGTTGTTCTGGCGTTCAATCAATTGAAAAACCGAAGCCCCGACAGTGCCAAGCCCCGCAATCCCTATCCGCAATCTGTGTGTCATCAGTGATCCGAACGAAAAGAAATGAAATCAGTCATCAGTGGAAACAGCCAAAAGCCCGATTTAGGCTCAGCTTTTGGCGGTCAGTGGCATCACATTGTGCAGGGTCTTGTCTGCCGTCTCGAAAAAGCGGCGGATACTGCGCGCGGCCTGACGGATGCGCTGCTCGTTTTCCACCAACGCGATACGCACATAGTCATCGCCATGCTCGCCGAAACCGATGCCGGGTGCGACAGCCACATCGGCCTTCTCCACCAGTAATTTGGAGAATTCCAGACTGCCCATCTCGCGGAACGGCTCGGGAATTTGCACCCATGCGAACATCGAGGCTTCGGGCGCGGGAAACTCCCAGCCTGCCTTGCCGAAACTTTCCACCAGCGCATCGCGGCGGTTGCGGTAGACATCGCGCATCTCGCGGATGCAATCTTCCGGCCCGTTCAATGCGGCGGTTGCGGCCACCTGAATCGGCGTATAAGCGCCGTAATCAAGATAGGATTTGACGCGCGACAGGGCCGCCAGCAATTTTTCATTGCCGACCGCAAAGCCCATGCGCCAGCCCGCCATCGAAAAGGTTTTCGACATCGAGGTGAATTCAACCGTGACATCCATCGCGCCGGGCACCTGCAAAACCGAGGGAGGCGGATTGTTGTCATCGAAATAGACTTCGGCATAGGCCAGATCCGACAGCAGGATCAGATCGTGTTTTTTGGCAAAAGCCACCAGATCACGATAGAAATCGAGGCTGGCGACATAGGCGGTCGGATTGGCGGGATAGCAGGTTACCAGCGCAATCGGCTTGGGGATCGAGTGCATCACCGAGCGTTCGAGCGCGCGGAACATTTCTTCGTTCGGCTCCGCAGGCACAGAGCGGATCACCCCGCCCGCCATCAAGAAACCGAAGGCATGGATGGGATAAGAGGGATTGGGCACCAGCACCACATCACCGGGCGCGGTAATGGCCTGTGCCATATTGGCAAAGCCTTCTTTCGAGCCAAGGGTCGCCACCACTTGCGTATCGGGATTGAGGGTGACGCCGAAACGACGCTCGTAATAGGCGGCTTGTGCGCGGCGCAGGCCGACAACGCCCTTGGAGGCGGAATAGCGATCGGTGCGCGGCTTGCCGACGGTTTCGATCATTTTCTCGATGACGTGGCGCGGCGCGGGCAGATCGGGATTGCCCATGCCAAGGTCGATAATATCCGCGCCATTGTTGCGCGCCGCCGCCTTGATCCGATTGACCTGTTCAAACACATAGGGGGGAAGACGTTTGATGCGGTGAAAATCGGCCATGATCCTGAGCTTTCCGGTAGGCGTTTGGGTTCAATCCGTGCCGGCGGCAAACCGTCACCGACATATAAGGCAAAAAAGATTGTGCGCTATTAGCATATCGAATGCCGGCTGGCACCCATCCTGTCATAACGTCATGAGCGAAGAGTTACCGTAGCGGGGTTACTGCCTGATCGCCCCGCCGGCCTTTTCGGATTTGCGGACCGTTGATTCCAGCTCGTTGCGCAGATTTTTGACACCCGCTTCGTCACGCACCTTGATCTTGCCGTTGTCCGGCGTAATGCCGACCGGCATGTAATCACCCTTGGGGCCGCGCGCTGCTTTGACAAAATCCTTCGGCTCGACCGCAGGCGTGGCCACACCGATAAACTCGGCTGCCGAATGAAACATCTTGCCATCCGACGCATCGGGGCCATTGGCGGATTGGCAAGCGGCCAATGATGTGGTCACAATGGCCAGAGCAAAAATTCGACATGCAGAGCGACGCAGCATCGGGGGGCCTCCAAAGGTTGCAGACAGATAATGCAATTCTTTACACCATCTTCGGCACTAACGCGTTAATATGCTGAAAATGCGCTGACGAAAAGCGCTCTGATCAGATCGATGAAACAAACTGTCTCTAAAAGGGAATGATCCAAAGAGATGTTTGCGATTCAGGGGGATGGCAATGGCACGTGATACAACTAAAAAACCGGCAAAAAGCCCCAAAAACACTGAAAAGCAGGTCGTCAAGCCTGTTAAACCTGCTATTGCCGCCAAAAAGCCGCCAGCCAAACCCGTCACAGAAAAAGCCGTGTCAAAAGCTCCTAAAGCCGCTGTTGCCCCTGTCAAAGCAGCGGCCAAGCAGACGGCAAAGCCCGTTATGGCCGCCGAATCTCCTGCAAAAAAAGCCATCGCCGCTCCCAAGGCGCAGGCCAAACCCAAAACCCGGGTTAAACCCAAGATAAAGCCCAAACCCCAAACCGAACAACCGAAGGTCGAAACCCGACAGACCAACCCCAATCACGCCAAACCCGATCAAACCATGACCGATCACACCATGCCCGATCTGGAGGCGCTGACCACCAATACCGCCCTGCTGATGGAAGAAATGGGCCGCGCCACCGCCGCATCCATAAAACCGATGGAAGAAGGGCGAGCATCCTCGAAACCGCCCGAAGAAATCAGCGATATGGCCAAAACCTTCGGTCTGGTGGTCGAGCAACTGGTCAATGATCCGCAGCGCATGGTCATGGCTCAAACCTCGCTGACCCGCGATTTCATGAATCTCTGGGCCGGCACGGTCAAACGCATGAACGGCGAGGAAACACCGCCCTCCATCATTCCCGACCCGACCGACCGCCGGTTCAAAGATCCGGAATGGTCGAGCAATCCCGTGTTCGATTTCATCAAACAGGCCTATCTGATCACCACCCGCTGGGCCGAGGATGTCGTGGCCCATACCGAGGGCGTCGATGACCACACCCGCCACAAGGCCGAATTCTATCTGCGTCAGGTCGCTTCCGCTTTGGCGCCCACCAATTTCGTGGCGACCAATCCCGAATTGATCCGCGAGACGATGAATTCCAACGGCGAAAATCTGGTGCGGGGCATGAAAATGCTGGCCGAAGATATCGAGGCGGGCAAAGGCACGCTGAAATTGCGCCAGTCGGACAGTTCCAAATTCCAGGTCGGCGTCAATCTGGCGACCACGCCGGGCAAGGTCGTGTTCCGCAATGACCTGTTCGAGCTGATCCAGTACACGCCCACCACCGAGACGGTTTACAAACGCCCCTTGCTGATCGTGCCGCCATGGATCAACAAGTTCTACATCCTTGATCTGACACCGGAAAAGAGTTTTATCAACTGGGCCGTGTCACAGGGGCTGACCGTATTCGTGATCTCTTGGGTCAATCCCGACGAGCGGCAGGCCAAAAAGAGCTTTACCGATTATATGCAGGAAGGCGTGCTGACAGCGCTCGACCAGATCGAGCAGGTTTGCGGCGAGAAAGAAGTCACCGCCATCGGCTATTGTGTCGGCGGCACCCTGCTGTCGGTCACGCTCGCCTATATGGCGGCAGTGGGTGATAAACGCAT
>CAIYZJ010000112.1 GCA_903930675.1 uncultured Hyphomicrobiales bacterium | reverse complement strand
GTTTCGCACGCATTCACCGCATGGAACAAGCCACTCGGCGCATCCGCTTGCTGCAATTGCCGCAAGAAGATGGTCTGGATCGCTTGCGCCAGATCATGCGCGGACGTCGGGCAGCCGAACTGGTCGGCCACCACCCGCAACTGGTCGCGATCAGCGGCCAGCCGGAGCATGGTTTTGAGGAAATTATGCCCGAAGGCGCTGATCACCCAAGCCGTGCGCAACACCACCGCTTGCGGGCAGTCGGCCAATACAGCCTGTTCTCCCGCCAGCTTGCTCGCTCCGTAAACGCCCAAAGGCGCGGTGGCATCCTCCTCGCGCCAGGCGCGCGTGCCCTGCCCCGAAAACACATAATCGGTCGAGAGATGGATCAACGGAATCTGTTTGTTTGCGCAAAAACGGGCCAGCAGTTCGGGGGCCTGCGCATTGATCGCCCAAGCAGCGGCCTGATCGCTCTCGGCCTTGTCCACGCCGGTATAAGCACCGGCATTGATCACCCCTGCCCAGTTCCGGCTTTCAAGACAAGCCGCCAGCGAGGCCGGATCGGCGAGATCGCAATCCCCCCGTGAAGGGGCAAACAGCCGCACCGTGTCAGGCCAGTCCAATTCCAGCAAAGACTGGCCGACCTGCCCCGTGCCTCCGGTAATCAGAATGTTCATATCAGCTCTTCAGCCCCAACCGCGCGCTTGCACCGGCATCCAGCAACGGCCGCCACCAATCCTCACGGGCGAGATACCAATCAACCGTGGCTTTCAGCCCTGTCTCGAAGGTTTGCTGCGGGGTCCAGCCCAGCTGGTCGCGGATTTTGGATGCGTCGATCGCGTAGCGGAAATCATGGCCCGGGCGGTCGGCGACATAGCTGATTTGCTGCGCATAGGATTGCCCGTCCGCACGCGGGCGAACCTGATCAAGCAAACTGCAAATTCCGTTCACCACATCGATATTGCGACGCTCCGCATTGCCGCCGACATTATAGGTCTGGCCCGCAGGGGCGTGTTCGAATACCAACCGGATGGCGCGGGCGTGATCATCGACAAACAGCCAATCGCGCACATTGGTGCCCTGCCCGTAGACCGGCAAAGCCTCGCCCGCCAGAGCTTTCAAAATCATCAGCGGGATCAGCTTTTCGGGGAAGTGGTAGGGGCCGTAATTGTTGGAACAATTGGTCATGGTGATCGGCAGGCCATAGGTATGCCACCATGCCTGCACCAGATGGTCCGATCCCGCTTTGGAGGCCGAATAGGGCGAGCGCGGATCATAGGGCGTGGTCTCGGTAAACAAGCCCTCATCGCCCAACGCCCCGAACACTTCGTCGGTCGAGACATGATGGAAGCGGAATGTGTCGCGCCGTTCGCCCGAAAGCCTGTCCCAATGGTGACGGGCGGCTTGCAGCATGGTGTAGGTGCCCACAAGATTGGTTTCGATAAAGGCCTGCGGGCCGTCAATCGACCGGTCGACATGGGATTCTGCGGCCAGATGCACCACAATATCGGGATCAACAGCCGCAAAAATACCCGCCACCGCTTCCGCGTCACAAATATCGGCTTTGGTGAAACCATAACGCGGATCCGATGACACAGGAGCCAGCGATGTCAGCGTGCCCGCATAGGTCAGTTTGTCCAGCACATGCACATGGTGCGGGCTGTGAAGGATCAGATGCCGCACCAATGCCGAGCCGATAAATCCGGCCCCGCCCGTGACCAATATCCTCAACGCCTGCCGGCTCATCATGTCACCTCGCGCAATGTCATCGGGGTGCCATCATAGGCAAAAGGACTGTCGAAATCGACCAAAGCAGGCTGGCGCGTATCCTTGTCGGACAATCGCGGTACCCTGCCACCCAGCGGCCAATCTACACCGATTGCCGGATCATTCCACGCCAAACCACGGTCGCAATCAGGAGCGTAATAGGCCGTTACCTTGTAAAGCACCTCTGTATCGGGCGCCAGGGTCACAAACCCATGTGCAAAGCCATTGGGTATATATAGCTGCCGGCCATTATCAGCAGACAATTCGGCACCCAGCCAATGCCCGTAAGTGGGGGAACCGCGGCGCAAATCCACCGCCACATCGAAAATCGACCCGCTTAAGCAGCGCACCAGCTTGGCTTGGCCTTTGGGGGGAAGCTGAAAATGCAATCCCCGCAATGTATCTTGGGGTTTGGACAAGGATTGATTGTCCTGCACAAAATCATCATGGAT
>CAIYZJ010000111.1 GCA_903930675.1 uncultured Hyphomicrobiales bacterium | reverse complement strand
CAGGCGTCGATGTGACCAAGGAGCCGATTCCGGTGCTGCCGACCGTGCATTACAACATGGGCGGGATCCCGACCAATTTCCACGGCGAAGTGCTGACCAAGAAAGACGGCGATCCCGATCGGGTCGTGCCGGGCCTGATGGCCATCGGCGAAGCCGCTTGCGTGTCGGTGCATGGTGCCAACCGTCTGGGCTCCAATTCGCTGATCGATCTGGTGGTGTTCGGCCGTGCGGCGGGCTTGCGCGCTGCCGAGCTGGTGACGCCCGGTGAACGCCATGCCGAATTGCCGAAAACCTCGGCCGATCTGGCCTTGTCGCGCCTCGACGGCTTCCGCCACGCCTCGGGTGGCACCGCCACTGCCGAATTGCGGATGGACATGCAGCGCACCATGCAGAACAACTGCGCGGTGTTCCGCACCGGCGACGTGCTGGAAGAAGGCCATAAGCTGATCCACAAGGTCTCGGGCGGAAAGGACGACATCCGTGTCACCGACCGTTCGCTGATCTGGAACACCGATCTCTTGGAAACGCTGGAATTCGACAATCTGATCGCCCAGGCGGTTGTGACGATGGATTCGGCGCTGAACAGGCAGGAAAGCCGCGGCGCGCATGCGCGCGAGGATTTCTCGGCCCGTGATGATGTGAACTGGATGAAGCATACGCTCGCCTGGCTCGATGAAAAGAGCGCCAAGGTGAAGATCGACTATCGTCCGGTGCACACCTATACGATGAGCAACGACATCCAATATATCGAGCCAAAAGCTCGCGTGTATTGATCCTGAAGGTCTGGAACGGGAAGAGATCATGGTCCAGTTGAACCTCCCCAAGAACTCCCGCGTCGGTGTTGGCAAAGTCTGGCCAAAGCCTGCAGGAGCAACGAATCTGAAAGAATTCCGGATCTATCGCTATGATCCGGATGGCGAGAGCAATCCGCGCACCGACACCTATTTTGTCGACCGTGACGATTGCGGCCCGATGATTCTGGATGCGCTGTTGTGGATCAAGAACAAGATTGATCCGACGCTGACCTTCCGCCGCTCGTGCCGCGAAGGCATTTGCGGCTCCTGCGCCATGAACATCGACGGGCTGAATACGCTGGCCTGCACCAAGGGCATGGATGATGTGCCCGGCGTGGTCAAAATCTATCCTTTGCCGCATATGCCGGTGATCAAGGATCTGGTTCCCGATCTGACCAATTTCTATGCCCAGCATGCTTCGGTCGAGCCGTGGTTGCACACAACCTCGCCGCAGCCGGAAGCGGAATGGAAACAGTCGCATGATGACCGCGAAAAGCTCGACGGTCTTTACGAGTGCATCCTGTGCGCCTGCTGCTCGACCTCGTGCCCGAGCTATTGGTGGAACGGTGACCGCTATCTCGGCCCCGCCGCTTTGTTGCAGGCCTATCGCTGGCTGATCGACTCGCGCGACGAAGGCACCGGCGAACGTCTCGATGCGCTGGAAGATCCGTTCCGTCTCTATCGCTGCCACACCATCATGAATTGCGCCAATGCCTGCCCGAAGGGGTTGAACCCCGCCAAGGCGATTGCCGAAATCAAGAAGATGATGGTCACCCGTCAGGTCTGACGCGGGTTGTGACAGCAAGACGGTAACAAAAGACATTCAAAGGGCACCTGCGGGTGCCCTTTTTTGTGCCGTCGGCCGACAGGGGTCAGGTCATCAAAGGCTTGAAAATCGAATTGCGGTTGCCCTCGCTGTCGATGAATGACACGAAATCGCCGACATTGGGAATGGACATCGGCTCGCCCAGCACTTTGCCGCCTGCTGTGGAGATCCTGCCCATTGCGGCTTTCATATCTTCGACCGCGATGACCACTGACGGATATTGCATCGGCCAGTCGGGCTTGAAGGGATACAGCCCGCCATTGATGGCCCCGCGTGGCTGGTCGCTGCGGCTGTCGATGGTGGCGGTGGTGGCAAGTAGGTAATGCCCCATCTCCGGCCCCAGCAATTGCAGGCTCCAGCCGAAGGCCTGGTGGTAAAAGGCGGATGCGCGTTCGGCATCGCGATAGGGCATTTCAAAATGCACGACAGGATTCATCATCGCGGGCAATTCCTTTGAATGAAGGCATCGCGCACAATGGCGATGCTGTCAGGTCAATCACTCAAAAATTCGACAACGCGGAAAACGAAAAAACACTGTCAGCAAAGATGATATCTGGCGGGGTTTTTGTCAAACGGTTCCGGCAGAAATGGCCTGAACACCGATTGCCAGCACGCAAGCGATACCGATCATCCAGACGATCGAGCGCAGCAAGGGCCTGTCTGTCAGATAGGCGATAATATAGACGCTGCGGGCGAGGATAAAACCAACGGCCAGTCCATTGATCCATTGCGGGTCGGCGTGGGTTACGCCAGCCAGCAACACCACGGCGGCAAAGAAGGGGAAGGCCTCGAAGCTGTTGGCATGGGCTGCTACGGCACGCGCCTGCCGTCCCCCGAATGTGGCCATGCTCTCGCGCGGGCGGGCATTGTCATAACCGCCGCCGCTTTTGGCGAAACCGACTGCGATATAGGGCAACAATCCGGCAATCAGGAGACAGCAATAGGCAATGGTCATGACAGGTTTTCCTAGGGAGCTACCTTCGTTTTACGCGAACAAGACTGGATCGGTTCACAGGCTCAACGGGTTTTGAGGTGGAAAGGCTGCAGCCACCGCCGTTGCAGGTCCAGTACGGCAGTGGCAAAGCCGTTGGCATCGTCAAGCGCTTCGCTGATCCGGCTCTCGGCAGTTGCTTCGTCGGCATTGAGCACGCCGATCACATCGCCCGAATCAAAAGTCAGTTCGGCCTCGAATTTGCGGGCGAGCGCCTGCATGGCGCGGTTATGGGTCAGGCAACTGGCATAAAGCCGTTTCATGCGGCGGTTGCGCGCCGCACGGATCACGCGTTTGAACAGGGCCGTGCCGAGACCGCGACCGCGCCAGCCGTTTTCGATGCTGAAGGCGGCTTCGCCGTCCTGCCCGTCATGCCCCATATCGCGCAATTCGGCAGCACCTCTGATCATCCCGTCCTCGAAATAGCCAAAGGTCACGCCCACCAGCGCAAAACAGCGTTCGGCATAATCACAGACAAATTGGTCGCTGGCACCCATGCCGAACCGGCTGTGGCGGGTATCGGCATCCAGTCGCAGCAAATGCTCGCGGAAGGCCGCCAGATCGGTGGGATATAATTTGCGGATAAAGCCTTTTGGCTTGATCACCTGTCCCATGGCACCCTCTTTCGTCTTTGACGAAAACACAGACTACATGACGCACAAAAATTTGTGCAGTGCACAATCGCTGATAGTTGTGGCAATAATGTGAAAGTGCTGCACAAATTTTAGCAAATGTGACTTTCCTCTGCGGCGGGACTGGCTGATAATCGACACAACAGGGGAGATTCACCAATGGCTCAGGACAATGTGCTTTATTGCTTCGCCCAGTCGGGCAATGCCTACAAGGTCGCGCTCTATTTCGCGCTGACCGGCGAGGCGTGGACGCCGCAATTCGTCGATTTCTTCAACGGCGAGACCCGCTCCAAGGCCTATCGCGACACGGTCAATGCCATGGGCGAAGTGCCGGTGTTGAAGCGTAACGGTGGGATGTTTACCCAATCGGGGGCGATTTTGAGCATGCTGGCGGAAGAAAGCGGCCATTTCGCGCCTGAAACCGCGCAGGAGCGTTACGAGGTCAATCGCTGGATCCTGTTCGACAACCACAAATTCACCAGCAATTACGCCACTTTGCGGTTTTTGCTGTCCTTCGCCAAAACCGGCGAAACAGGTGCAACAGAATTTTTGCGCGGACGGGTGAAGGCCGCGTTCAAACTCGCCAACGAGCATTTTGCCAGCCATGAATTTGCTGCGGCCGACAGGCCAACCATCGCCGATCTGTCGATGGCCGGTTATGTCTATTATCCCGAGGAAGTCGGTATCAATTGGGATGACTATCCGCATCTGCAGACATGGAAAGCCCGTATTGCCGCCCTGCCGGGCTGGCAGCATCCCTATGATCTGATGCCCGGCCATCCTTTGCCGGTCTGATCCTGTCTGCTCCTTTGGTGTGATCCTTCGCGCGATTTGACGGCTTGCCCGCAATCGCGCGAGCGCGTAAGGGCTTAGTTGTGGTGGCCCCTGTCAGAGTTCTTGTCCCGTGAAGCCTATCCGACACCAGTATGAAAGCATGGCCTCGGCCGGTGCCATCGACACAGATGCGGCCCAGTTGGCCATTGTCGACCGCCTCGATGTCCTTTCTGAAACACTGAACCAGCGTTCGATCGCCAGCAAAGGCAGCGCGCTGGGCTGGCTGTTCCACAAGACCCGCCCCGAAGCCCCCAAAGGGCTATATATCTGGGGCTCGGTGGGGCGTGGCAAAACCATGCTGATGGATCTTTTCTTCGACTCGGTGCAGGGAGCATCCAAGCGGCGGGTGCATTTCCACGGTTTTCTGGCCGATGTGCATGTGCGCATCCACGCCTTCCGGCAGGGTGTCAAACAGGGCAAGATCAAGGATACCGATCCGATCCCGCCGGTCGCCGCCCAATTGGCGGGCGAGGCGAAATTGCTGTGTTTCGACGAATTTACCGTTACCGACATTGCCGATGCGATGATTTTGGGGCGGTTGTTTACGGCTCTGTTCGAACACGGCGTGGTGGTGGTCGCGACCTCCAATGTCGTGCCCGAACGGCTTTACGAGGGCGGGTTGAACCGCGCTTTGTTCATGCCCTTTATCGGATTGCTCTCGCAGCGCATGAACATCGCCCAGCTCGACGCCCGCACCGATTTCCGCATGGAAAAGCTTGGCGGTTCGCCGGTCTATTACACGCCGCTGTCGGGCCTCGCCAGTGCGGCCTGCGAGCAGACATTCCAGCGGTTGAGCGGCGGCCTGGTGGCCAAGCCTTTGACCCTCAACGTGCTTGGTCATGCCCTTGATGTCCCCGTGGCTGCGGCGGGTGTGGCACGCTTCGATTTTCGCGATCTGTGCGAAAAACCCTATGGGGCCTCGGATTATCTGGCTGTTGCCAAGAAATTCCATACGGTTTTTCTGGAAAACATCCCCAAAATGGCGATCGACCGCCGCAACGAGGCCAAGCGCTTTATCACGCTGATCGACATGCTCTACGACAACCATGTCAAACTGGTCGCCAGTGCCGAGGTCGAAGCGCATCTGCTCTATGAGGGGCAGGAGGGCCGCGAAGCCTTTGAATTCGACCGCACGGTGTCCCGCCTGATCGAGATGCGATCGGAGGAATATTTGTCGCATTCGCACGGCATCAAGCGCGTGGTCAGCGGCAATACCACGGGCCTGATCGAGACCTAGGGGCCGGACAATTCCGAACCGATCAGCAAACAGGCCGCCAGCGCCATGATCCCCGTGGCGATCCAGCCCATGATTTTGAGCGGGCGCGGCAATGTCCAGACACCCATGGTTTGCGTGTCGCATGACAGCAGCATCATGCCGATCATGATCGGCACGGCGGCAAAGCCGTTGATGACCGCCGCCCAGAACAGCATGCGGATCGGGTCGATCCCGATCAGGGTTATCGCCACCCCGCCGAAGGTGGCGGCAGCGATGACCCCGTAAAAGCCGATGGCGTCGAGCGGTTTGGCAGAAAGCGTGGCGTGCCAGTGCAGGGCCTCGGACACCGCATAGGCCGAAGCCCCTGCCAGCACCGGCACGGCAAGCAGGCCGGTGCCGATAATGCCGCAGGCAAACAGCAGGAAGGTCAGCACACCGGCAATCGGACGCAGCGCCTCGGCGGCTTGCGCGGCGGTATTGATGGTGACAATACCCTGACTGTGCAGCGTGGCGGCAGTGGTGAGAATAATGGCAAAGGAGATGATATTGGAAAACACCATGCCGATGCAGGTGTCCCATTTGATGCGGTTGATATGGCCGTGCTTGTCAAGCGGCGTGTCGCGCAGAGCGGGAGCGCCATGGAGCTTCAATTCCTCCACCTCCTGTCCCGCCTGCCAGATGAACACATAGGGACTGATGGTGGTGCCGAACACCGCCACCATGGTCAGCGCATAATCGCTGGTCCAGCTGATCGTCGGCATCACCAGCGAGCGGCCCACTTCCAGCCACGGCACGTTGATGGTCAGCACCGCGATGACATAGACAAACAACACCATGGTGAGCCATTTCAACGCACCGGCGTAGCGGCGATAGGAAATGGTGACCTCGAGCACGACGCAAAGCAGGCCGAAGGCGACGGTCATCACTTTGGCAAACAGCTCCGACCCGCCCACCACCAGCCGCAGGGCTTCTCCCATGGCGGCAAGATCGGCGGCAATGTTGATGATGTTGGCAAACAGCACCAGCACGACAATGCCGACAATCAGCGCGGGCGGACTGCGCCGCGCCGCTGCCGCCATCAGACCCTCGCCGCTGGCGCGGCCGATGCGGGCCGCAATCATCTGGATGGCGATCATGAAGGGCAGTGTCACAACCACGGTCCACAACTGGTTGAAGCCGAATTGGGCGCCGGCTTGAGAATAGGTGGCAATGCCGGAGGGGTCATCATCGGCGGCCCCCGCAACGACCCCGGGGCCCAGCAAACGCCTGAGCGAATGGCGGGGATGATGGTTGTGGCCGGCCGCATGGACAGGCCGCGGCACGGAACCTTGTGAAGGCTCTGTCGCAGTTGTCTGTCGGGTTGGGGCTGTGTGATCGGGCATGAATGACCTTTATAACTCGGCACTGTGTGTGCCACCTGTGGCAGGAGCAAGACGGCCCCGATGAAAGCGGAGTGTGTCCCCTGCATGTGGCATTCGGCATCGATCTGGCGTAAGAAATCAAGATGGGGCTTGCTGGAGAGGGCAATCGGACAGAGCCATGGCGGTTTCAAACGCACCAAGACAGGACAGGCGGATACTGGAGATCACGCGCGAACAGGTGCGCCGCTTCGGTGCCTCGCGGTTGACGCTGGTTTCGGTAGCCGAAGAAGCGGGCATGACCCATGCCAATATCTACCGTTATTTTGCCTCAAAACTGGCTTTGTGCGATGCGTTGACAGCCGATTGGATGCGCGAGATCGAAGGGCGGCTGGGCGCGGTGGTCGACTCGCCCGATCCCGCCGATGACAAGCTCGAACGCCTGCTGCTGGAACTGATGCGCGTGCACCGGCGGCATCTGGCCAGCGAGCCCGAACTCTATGCCTTGTTGATCAATGCCTATGCCGAAAATCGGCTGGTCGCCCGCCAGCATCGCGCCCGTGTCGGCCAGTTGATCGAACAGATTCTCGATGACGGGATTTCTGCGCAAGTGTTTCAGATGACCAGCAAAGAGCGCGCACTCGGCCTTGTGTTCGATCTGTGTTACCGCTTTTTGCATCCCCAAGCCGTCGGCATGGACCGCACCATCCCCGAAAAGGCGGTGGAATCCCGCCATGCGACAGCCGCCCGCGCGGTGGTGATTGCGCTCAAAGCCCGTTTGGGATAATTCAATTCTTGTTACAATTTACAAAATTTGTAATTTATTACCATTTTTTTTAAGGTCCCGCCCAAAGACGGGCCGGATGCTTTATTTTCGCTTAATGCGTTGTATTATTTCATGAATATAAGTTTTATCGAGACCGGAGGCTACCACTATACTCCTTACTGCCGCCTTTCTTAGTCTTTAGCTTGACTTGATCAAGGCCTGCCGACTCGCTAGGCGATGGAGGGTCGGTAACGACCGAACGCTTATTTTTACTCAATTCCGTGTAAGGATTACTCTCAATGGCACGCAAGAAGATTGCATTGATCGGCTCCGGTCAGATCGGCGGCACCCTCGCTCATCTCATCGGCCTGAAGGAACTTGGTGACGTGGTGATGTTCGATATTGCCGAAGGCGTGCCGCAGGGCAAAAGCCTCGATATCGCAGAATCCTCGCCTGTTGACGGCTTCGATGGCCACTTCACCGGTGCCAATTCCTACGAGGCGATTGCCGGTGCCGATGTCGTGATCGTGACCGCAGGCGTGCCGCGCAAGCCAGGCATGAGCCGCGACGATTTGCTCGGCATCAACCTGAAGGTGATGGAACAGGTTGGACAGGGCCTCAAGCAATATGCGCCCGACGCTTTCGTGATCTGCATCACCAACCCGCTCGATGCGATGGTCTGGGCGTTGCAGAAGTCGTCGGGTCTGCCCAAGAACAAAGTGATCGGCATGGCCGGCGTGCTCGATTCCGCCCGCTTCCGTTATTTCCTTGCCGAAGAGCTCAACGTGTCGGTGCGTGATGTGCATGCCATGACTTTGGGCGGCCATGGCGATGACATGGTGCCGTTGATCCGCCATTCGACGGTGGGCGGTGTGCCGCTTCCCGATCTGGTCAAGATGGGCTGGATCACACAGGAAAAGCTCGACTCCATCGTCAAGCGCACCCGTGGCGGCGGCGGTGAAATCGTGGCTCTGCTCAAGACCGGTTCGGCTTTCTATGCGCCTGCGGCTTCGGCTGTGGCCATGGCTGAAAGCTACCTGAAGGACCAGAAGCGCATTCTGCCCTGCGCGGCCTATCTCGACGGCCAGTATGGCGTGAAAGATATGTATGTGGGCGTTCCCGTGGTGATCGGTGCAGGTGGTGCCGAACGGATTGTCGAAGTGATCTTCGACGATGCCGAAAAGGAAATGTTCAAGACATCGGTGGCCGCTGTGAAGGGCCTCGTCGATGCTTGCAAAACCATCAACCCGTCATTTGCCTGAGTGAGATCGGGGCAGGTTGATCCTGCCCCTTTTGCTATGCCTCCTTGCAGGGTTTGATGATCACGCCCGTGCGGCCACACCCGGAGTTTGCTATGAATATTCATGAATATCAGGCCAAGGCGGTCCTGAAAGAGTTTGGTGTACCTGTTCCCGAAGGGTATCCCGTGCTGACAGCCGGTGATGCGGAAACGGCTGCCAAACAGTTGCCCGGTCCGGTTTGGGTTGTAAAATCCCAGATCCATGCGGGTGGTCGCGGCAAGGGCAAGTTTGTCGAAGCCGATGCCGGCGAAAAGGGTGGCGTGCGTCTGGCCAAGTCGATCGACGAGGCCAAGCAGTTTGTTCATGAAATGCTGGGCAAGACTCTGGTAACCATCCAGACCGGCCCTGCGGGCAAGCAGGTCAACCGTCTCTATATCGAAGACGGTTCGGCGATTGAAAAAGAATTCTATCTGTCGCTGCTGGTCGACCGCGTCAATTCACGCGTGTCGTTCGTGGCCTCGACCGAAGGCGGGATGGACATCGAAACCGTGGCGCACGATACGCCCGAAAAGATCATCACATTCTCGGTGGATCCTGCCACCGGCGTGATGCCGCATCATGGTCGCACTCTGTCCCATGCACTCGGCCTCGGCGGCGATCTGGCCAAGCAGGCCGGTGATCTGGCGACCAAGCTCTACACGGCTTTCGTGGCCAAAGACATGGCGATGCTGGAAATCAACCCGCTGATCGTCACCAAGGACGGCAAGCTGCGCTGCCTTGATGCCAAGATCGGTTTTGATTCCAACGCGCTTTACCGCCATGCCGATATTTTCGCATTGCGCGACGAGACCGAAGAAGACGCCAAGGAAATCGAAGCCTCGCATCACGATCTCAACTATATCGCGCTCGACGGCACGATCGGTTGCATGGTCAATGGCGCGGGTCTGGCGATGGCCACCATGGACATCATCAAGCTCTATGGGTCGGCTCCGGCCAACTTCCTCGATGTCGGCGGCGGCGCGACCCGTGAAAAGGTGACGGCGGCGTTCAAGATCATCACCGCCGATCCGAAGGTCAAGGGCATTCTGGTCAACATTTTCGGCGGCATCATGAAATGCGATGTGATCGCCGAAGGCGTGATCGCCGCTGTGCGCGAAGTCGGCCTTCAGGTTCCGCTGGTGGTGCGTCTGGAAGGCACCAATGTGGAACTGGGCAAGGACATCATCGCCAAATCGGGTCTCGATGTGATCGCAGCCGATGATCTCGATGATGCAGCACAGAAAATTGTGGGTGCGGTGAAAGCCGCTGGCCAGGCAGGAGCACACTAATGTCAGTCTTGATCAATGCACAGACCAAGGTGATCTGTCAGGGTTTTACCGGTAAGAACGGCACGTTCCATTCCGAACAGGCAATTGCCTATGGCACCAAGATGGTCGGCGGCACGTCGCCCGGCAAGGGTGGCTCGGTCCATCTCGGCCTGCCGGTGTTCGACTCGGTTCTCGATGCCAAAGAGCAGACCGGCGCCGATGCTTCCGTGATCTATGTGCCGCCTCCCGGTGCGGCGGATGCGATCTGCGAAGCCATCGAAGCGGAAATTCCGCTGATCGTCTGCATCACCGAGGGCATTCCGGTGCTCGACATGGTGCGGGTGAAGCGCTCGCTGTCGGGTTCCAAGTCGCGCCTGATCGGCCCGAACTGCCCCGGTGTGATGACCGCAGGCGAATGCAAGATCGGCATCATGCCCGGCAATATCTTCAAGCAGGGCAATGTCGGCATCGTGTCGCGTTCGGGCACGCTGACCTATGAAGCCGTGTTCCAGACCACGATGGAAGGTCTCGGCCAGACCACCGCTGTCGGCATCGGCGGCGACCCCGTAAAGGGCACCGAATTCATCGACGTGCTGGAAATGTTTCTGGCCGATCCCAAGACCCACTCGATCATCATGATCGGTGAAATCGGCGGTTCGGCGGAAGAAGAGGCGGCCCAGTTTCTGGCTGACGAAGCCAGGCGTGGACGCTCCAAGCCGGTGGTTGGCTTCATTGCCGGCCGCACGGCCCCTCCCGGTCGTCGCATGGGCCATGCCGGTGCAATCATCTCGGGCGGCAAGGGCGGCGCGGAAGACAAGATTGCAGCGATGGAAGCCGCAGGCATCCGCGTCTCGCCGTCACCCGCACGTCTGGGCAAGACCTTGGTGGAACGCCTGAAAGGCTAACCCGATGCGGATGTCGGACATCGCTTTCGCAACGACGGATTGGGCTGCCATCGAACCGGTGCATCACGCAGGTGATGCAGGCACGGCCACATGGCGGACCCGTTCTTTCGGACCGGAAGACAACCGCATCCGCGTCAGGATGGTTGACTATTCGGCAGGCTACGAGGCCGATCACTGGTGCGAAAAAGGGCACATTCTGTTGTGCCTGAAGGGCGAGCTTGAAACCCGTCTGGCAGACGGACGGGTTTTCACACTCACCCCGGGAATGAGTTATCAGGTTGCCGACGGTGCCGAGCCGCACCGCTCAAGCAGCCCGAAGGGTGCGACATTGTTTGTCGTGGATTAACAAGCTGTCTGTACGACAGCGGGTAGAGGACGAGGGAAACGCGATGGCGCGGCAGGATCAGAACGAAGCATTGTTACAAACGTCTTTTCTCTATGGCGCGAACGCCTCCTACATCGAAGACCTTTATGCACGCTATCAGGACAATCCGAATTCGGTCGATGCAGAATGGCGCAACTTTTTCGGCGCGTTGAATGACGATGCCGCCTCGGTCACCAAAAGCGCGCAAGGCGCGTCATGGCAGCGCAAGAACTGGCCGATTGCCGCCAATGGCGAACTGGTTTCCGCGCTGGACGGCAATTGGGGTGCGGTTGAAAAAATCGTCTCCGACAAGCTGAAGGGAAAGGCCGAAGCGAAGGCCGGAACGACGGGCGCGGCTGTGTCGACCGCCGACATCCAGCAGGCGACCCGCGATTCCGTGCGCGCACTGATGATGATCCGCACCTACCGGATGCGCGGCCATCTGCATGCCGATCTCGACCCGCTGCATATGGACGCTGAAAAGGACCATTCCGAATTGCATCCTTCGGCGTTCGGTTTCACCGATGCCGATTGGGACCGCAAGATCTTCATCGATCATGTGCTTGGGCTGGAATACGCCACTTTGCGCGAAATGCAGACCATTCTGCAGCGTACCTATTGCTCGACCATCGGCTGGGAATTCATGCATATTTCCAATCCGGTTGAAAAGGCCTGGATTCAGGAACGCATCGAAGGACAGGACAAGGAAATTGCCTTCACCCGCGAAGGCCGTCGCGCCATTCTCAACAAGCTGGTCGAGGCCGAAGGTTTCGAAAAATTCATCGACGTCAAATATACCGGTACCAAGCGTTTCGGTCTGGATGGCGGGGAATCGATGGTGCCCGCGCTCGAACAGATCATCAAGCGCGGTGGTGCGCTCGGCGTCAGCGAAATCGTGTTCGGCATGGCCCATCGCGGCCGTCTGAACGTGCTGTCGCAGGTGATGGGCAAGCCGCACCGCGCCATTTTCCACGAATTCAAGGGCGGCTCCTATGCGCCCGAGGATGTCGAAGGTTCGGGCGATGTGAAATACCATCTGGGTGCTTCGTCGGACCGCGTGTTCGACGGCAACAATGTGCATCTGTCTTTGACCGCCAATCCCTCGCATCTGGAAATCGTCGATCCCGTTGTGCTCGGTAAAGTGCGCGCCAAGCAGGACCAGCACAATGACCAGGGCGAGCGCGCCAAGGTCATGCCTTTGCTGATCCACGGCGATGCCGCTATTGCCGGTCAGGGCGTGGTGGCCGAATGTCTGGGCCTGTCGGGCCTCAAGGGTCACCGCACCGGCGGCTCGATCCATTTCATCATCAACAACCAGATCGGCTTCACCACCTATCCGCGCTATTCGCGCTCCTCGCCCTATCCGTCCGATGTGGCGAAGATGATCGAAGCACCGATCTTCCATTGCAACGGTGACGATCCGGAAGCGGTGGTGTTTACCGCCAAGGTAGCGACCGAATTCCGCCAGCACTTCCACAAGCCTGTCGTGATCGACATGTTCTGCTATCGCCGCTTCGGCCATAACGAGGGCGACGAGCCTGCCTTCACCCAGCCGCTGATGTACAAGAAAATCCGCGGCCAGCGCACCACGCTCGAACTCTATTCGGATCGGCTGATTGCCGATGGTGTTGTGACGGTCGGCGAAATCGACAAGATGAAGGCCGATTGGCGCAACCGTCTCGAAGCCGAGCACGAAGCCGGACAGGCCTACAAGCCCAACAAGGCCGATTGGCTGGATGGCCGTTGGGCCGGTCTCAAAGCCGTGTCGGAAAGTCAGGATGATGCGCGCCGCGGCCAGACAGGTGTCGAGATCGACCATCTGCGCGAGATCGGCCAGAAGCTGACGGCGGTTCCCGAAGGTTTCCAGGCCCATAAAACCATCCAGCGTTTCATGGACAACCGCCGCAAGGCGATTGAAACCGGCGAAGGCATTGACTGGGCCACGGGCGAGGCACTGGCCTTCGGCACCTTGTTGCTGGAAGGCCACCGGGTCCGTCTGTCGGGTCAGGATTGCGAACGCGGCACGTTCTCGCAGCGTCATTCGGTGATCATCGATCAGGAAACCGAAGCCCGTCACAAGCCGCTCAACCATTTGAAGCCGGGCGCACAGGCCAAATACGAGGTCATCAATTCGATGCTCTCGGAAGAAGCGGTGCTGGGTTTCGAATATGGCTATTCGCTGTCCGAGCCGAATGCGCTCACATTGTGGGAAGGCCAGTTCGGCGATTTCGCCAATGGCGCACAGGTGGTGTTCGACCAGTTCATCTCGTCGGGCGAACGCAAGTGGCTGCGCATGTCGGGTCTGGTCTGTCTGTTGCCGCATGGCTATGAAGGGCAGGGGCCGGAACATTCCTCGGCGCGTCTCGAACGCTTCCTGCAAATGTGCGCGGAAGACAATATGCAGGTCGCCAATTGCTCGACCCCTGCCAATTACTTCCACATTCTGCGTCGCCAGTTGCGCCGCGAATTCCGCAAGCCGCTGATCCTGATGACGCCGAAATCACTGTTGCGCCACAAGCGCGCCGTGTCGCGTCTGGATGAATTGGCGGCAGGCACCTCGTTCCACCGGATTTTGTGGGATGACGCGCAGATGCTGAAGGGCGAGAAAATCAAGCTCGTCAAAGACAACAAGATCCGCCGCGTCGTGCTGTGCACGGGCAAGGTCTATTACGATCTCTACGAGGATCGTGAAAAGCGCGGCATCGACGATGTCTATCTGCTGCGTGTCGAACAGCTCTATCCGTTCCCCGTCAAGGCTCTGGCGACCGAACTGGCCCGCTTCCCCAATGCCGACATTGTCTGGTGTCAGGAAGAACCCAAGAACATGGGCAGCTGGTCCTTCGTCGAACCCTATCTGGAATGGGTGCTCTCGCATGCCGGTTGCAAAGTGCCGCGGGCCCGTTATGTCGGCCGTGCCGCTTCGGCCGCTACCGCGACGGGTCTGATGTCACGCCATCTCGCGCAATTGAATGCCTTCCTCGACGAGGCATTTGCCGTCTGAATCCAATAACGGGGGAGCTTCTCCCCCCTCTCCTCTCACAATCAGTGGATGTTTTATTATGGCAACTGAAATTCGCGTCCCCACGCTGGGTGAATCGGTCTCTGAAGCAACAATCGGCAAATGGTTCAAAAAGCCCGGCGATGCGGTGAAAGCCGACGAGCCTTTGCTGGAACTCGAAACCGACAAAGTCACTCTGGAAGTCAATGCACCGGCTGCCGGCGTGCTGGCCGAAATCGTTGCCAAAGACGGTGACACGGTTGGCGTGGGCGCCTTGCTCGGCTCGATTGCCGCCGGTTCCGGCGCGGCTGCTACCGCTCCCGCCGCCGCCGCTGCACCGGCCCCCGCTGCACCGGCCCCCGCACCTGCCGCTGCTCCTGCTCCTGTCGCAGCTGCGGCCTCGCATGATCATGGTCCGGCCGTGTCGCGCATTGCCGCCGAAAGCGGGATCAATCCTGCTTCTGTCGCCGCGTCCGGCAAGGATGGCCGCGTGACCAAGGGCGACATGCTGGCCGCTGTGGCTGCTGGTCCTGCCGTCTCCGCTCCGGTTGCGATGCGCGCACCTTCTCCTGCCGATGACGCCAGCCGCGAAGAGCGCGTCAAGATGACCAAGCTGCGCCAGACCATTGCGCGCCGCCTGAAAGAGGCCCAGAACACGTCCGCAATGCTGACCACCTTCAACGAGGTCGACATGACCGAGGTGATGGCGCTGCGCAACAAGTACAAGGATATTTTCGAGAAGAAGCACGGCAACAAGCTCGGCTTTATGGGCTTCTTCGTCAAGGCTTGCGTGCAGGCTCTGAAAGAACTGCCCGCCGTCAATGCCGAGATCGACGGCACCGATCTGGTTTACAAAAACTACTATCACATCGGGATTGCGGTCGGCACCGACAAGGGGCTTGTCGTGCCGGTGGTACGCGAGGCCGATCAGCTCTCGATCTCCGGCGTCGAAAAGACCATTGCCGATTTCGGCAAGCGGGCGCGTGACGGCCAGCTCAAAATCGACGAGATGCAGGGTGGTACATTCACCATCACCAATGGCGGCATTTACGGCTCCCTGATGTCGACCCCGATCCTCAATGCGCCGCAATCGGGCATTCTGGGCATGCACAAGATCCAGGACCGCCCGATGGTGGTGGCCGGCAAGATCGAAGTGCGGCCGATGATGTATCTGGCGCTGAGCTATGATCACCGCATCGTTGACGGCAAGGAGGCTGTGACCTTCCTCGTGCGCGTCAAGGACGCGCTGGAAGATCCGGCCCGTCTGGTGCTTGACCTCTGATCGGGAGTAGAACCATGACCGCTTCCCCTAATCGTGCTGTCGCCATTGTCACCGGCGGCAGCCGTGGCATTGGCCGGGCCTGTGCGCGTATTCTGGCCTCGCGCGGTTTGGCGGTGGTGGTCAATTACGTCTCCGATGAAAAGGCTGCCAACAGTCTTGTGGCCGAAATCGCGGCCGCCGGTGGCCACGCCGTGGCCGTCAAAGGCGATGTCGGTGTCGAAGCCGATGTGCTGGCCATCTTCAAAGCCGCCGACAGCCTCGGCAGGCTCGCCGTGCTGATCAACAATGCCGGTGTCGTCGATGTCGTGGCGCGGGTGGACGAGATGACGGTCGAACGTCTCAACCGCATGATGACCATCAACATCATCGGCACCTTCATTCCCTCGCGCGAGGCGGTGCGCCGCATGTCGACCAAACACGGCGGCAAGGGCGGGGTGATCGTCAACCTGTCATCGGCGGCGGCCAAATTGGGCTCGCCCGGCATGTATGTCGACTATGCCTCGGCCAAGGGTGCGATTGATACATTCACACTCGGTCTGGCGCGCGAAGTGGCAGCGGAAGGCATCCGCGTCAATGCCGTGCGCCCCGGCCTGATCGATACCGATATCCATGCCAGCGGCGGCGTGCCGGACCGGATCGAAAAATTGCGGGATCAAATTCCGATGAAGCGGGAAGGCTCTGCGGATGAAGTGGCGCGTGCGGTGTGCTGGCTGGCCTCTGAGGAGGCCTCCTATGCCACCGGTGCCATTCTGGATATCTCGGGCGGGCGTTAAGTCGCCGCTGTGCTTGAAAGAGGAAGGATTTGACTATGTCTTATGATTTGATCGTGATCGGCACCGGCCCCGGCGGCTATGTCTGCGCCATTCGTGCGGCCCAGCTCGGTTTGAAAACCGCCGTGGTGGAAAAGCGCAAGAGCCATGGCGGCACCTGCCTCAATATCGGCTGTATTCCGTCCAAAGCCCTGCTGCATGCCTCCGATCTGTTCGAGGAAGCAGGCCATGATTTCGCCAATATGGGCATCACTGTCTCCAAGCCGAAACTCGACCTGAAGGCCATGATGGGCCACAAGACCGAGGTGGTCGACGCCAATGTGCAGGGCGTGGCGTTCCTGCTGAAAAAGAACAAAGTCGATGCCTTTTTTGGCACCGGCACCATCGAGGCCGCAGGCCGTGTCAAAGTCACCGCCGAGGACGGCAGCGCCCAGGTGCTGGAATCCAAAGCCATCGTGATTGCCACAGGCTCGGATGTTGCCAGCCCTCCCGGTGTCAGCGTCGCGTTTGACGAGAAGGTGATTGTCTCCTCCACCGGCGCATTGGAGCTGGGCAAAGTCCCCAACAAGCTGGTGGTGATCGGCGCGGGCGTGATTGGGCTGGAGCTCGGCTCGGTCTGGCGTCGTCTGGGTGCCGAGGTGACCGTGGTTGAATATCTCGACCGCATCCTCCCGGGCATGGATGCCGAAGTGGCCAAAAGCTTCCAGCGGATTTTGGAAAAGCAGGGCGTGACCTTCCAGCTCTCCTCCAAAGTCACAGCCGTCGAGGCCGGTAAATCGGGTGCTTCGGTGACCTACGAGCCGGTCGCCGGCGGCGCAGCCACTGTGCTGTCGGGCGATGTCGTGCTGGTGGCCACAGGCCGCCGTCCCTACACCGAGGGCCTCGGATTGGAGGCCGCAGGCGTGGCGATGGATCGCGGCCGGATCACCATTGATCACCACTTCCAGACCAATGTCCCCGGCATTTTCGCCATCGGCGATGTCGTGCGCGGCCCGATGCTGGCCCACAAGGCGGAAGACGAGGGCGTGGCGGTTGCCGAACTGCTGGCAGGCAAGGCCGGCCATGTGAATTACGATGTCATACCGGGCGTGGTCTATACGGCCCCCGAAGTGGCCTCTGTCGGCAAAACCGAGGAAGAGCTGAAGGCCGCGGGCATTGCCTACAAGGTCGGCAAGTTCAACTTCACCGCCAATGGCCGTGCGCGTGCCATGCGCAAGACCGACGGCTTCGTCAAAGTGCTGGCCGATGCCGCCACCGACCGCGTGCTCGGCTGCCACATCATCAGCGCGGGTGCAGGCGACATGATCCACGAAGTGGCCGTGCTGATGGAATTCGGCGGCTCCTCGGAAGACTTGGCCCGCACCTGCCACGCCCATCCGACCATGTCGGAAGCGGTCAAAGAAGCCGCCATGGCGGTGGAAAAACGCGCCATTCACAGCTGATCATTGGCTGTTGCGCAAGAGATTGGCAGGGCATGGCCCTGCCATTTTTTTGTTTCATATTGCTGTTGTTGCAAAAAAAGGCGTGGATGCCCGCCAGAAGGGCGGGCATGACATTCGTGGTTTTTTGCGCTTCAATCCCTGCCGAGCTGTCATGGCCGGACTGTTCCGGCCATCCATGATTTTACTTTAACAAGACGTTGCGCACTCTCCCCCCAAAATCCGCCACAAAGATCGGCACAGTATCCCCGATGGTTCGCAAACTTCTCAAACCGCTCTGGGTCCTGCTCGCGCTGCTGTTTTTGCTCGAGGCGTGGCTGTGGGATCTGATTGCGCCGCCGGTGGCGCGGATGGTGGCTTTGATCCCGTGGCAGCGGTTCAAGGCGTGGCTGGCTGCGCGGATCGCGGCGATGCCTGCGGCTTGGGTGCTGGTGCTGTTCGTGCTGCCCGATGCGGTGCTGTTTCCGGTCAAACTCGGGGCGCTGTGGGTGGCCGCCCAAGGCCAGTTTGCGGGGCATGCCGTGATCGGCATGGGAGTGTTTGTCATCGCCAAAATTGCGGGCCTTGCCGTCACCGTGTTTTTGTTCGAGGTCTGCCGGCCCAAGCTGATGGAACTGGCGTGGTTTTGCAGGATGTATGACTGGGTGTTGCAGGCGCGTATCTGGGCGGGCATTCAGGTCGCCCCGATCCGCGAGGATATCCGGTTGATCCTCGCGCGCGTCAAACTCGCCCTGAGCCCGACCCGCGCCGGCGTGATGCGGTTGATCGAGCGGATCAGAAGCAAGATGCACCATCGCGGACATTGAGGTCGCCAACCCTCAAGACAACACCACGATTGCCATTTGACGCCGATCAAGCCCTTGCCAAACTGATATACTAGTTTAAGAATAGATGCTTGATCCCATGCGAGCATCATCGTGCAAGACAGTTCAGACGATAATTCAGGCAACCCGAGCAAGACGGAACGGCGCGGCAGGCGTGCGCCGATCATGCCCGTGCGCGCCGGTGTCGGGCGGGTGTCTGGGTCCAAAACTGCCTCGGCGATGATCCACACCGCCTTGCGGATGGATATTATCCAGCTGGTGCGCCGTCCCGGTGATCCGATTTCCGAAAAGGAGCTGGCGCAACAATTCGGCGTCAGCCGCACGCCGGTGCGCGAGGCCCTGTTAAGGCTGGCCGAGGAGCGGCTGGTCGAAATTTTCCCGCAATCGGGCACATTCGTGGCGCGGATTCCGCTGGCCGATCTGCCCGAAGCGATTCTGGTGCGCCGTTCGCTCGAAGTGACGATGGCCGAGCTGGCCGCCCAGCGCCGCAAGCCCGAAGGCCTGACCGCGATGGCCAAGGCGATCGAATGGCAGAAGCAGGCCGCCGGGCAGCAGGACATGAATGCCTTCCATCAGGCTGATGATGATTTCCATGCCGCGATTGCGCTGGCCGCCGACCATCCCGGGGTCTGGGCGCTGGTGCAAAGCGTCAAGACGCAGGTCGACCGCTATCGGCGGCTGACCCTGCCTGTGCCCGGCCGGATGAAGGCGGTGATCAGTGACCACGAGCCGATTGATGCGGCCATTCGCAAGGGCCAGCCCGCCGATGCGATGCGGTTGATGGCCGAGCATCTGTCGATGCTGATGCGCTTTGCCGAAATCGGGCTGATCGATCCCGACAATTTCCTCGGCAATTTTGCCGATGTCCAAGCCTCCGTGCTTGCCGCCCACAAACCCGCTTCCGTTTGATCGAATGCGCTTGAAGGAATGACAATGGCTCCTCTTCTGCACCCCGACCGCCTGCTGCCCTCGCTGCCCGATACCCGCGCGATAGCGCGCAGGCTTTATGACGGCATCAAGGATTTGCCGATTGTCTCCCCGCATGGCCATACCGATCCGCGCTGGTATGCCGAAAACGAGGCCTTCCCCGATCCTTCGACGCTGTTTGTGGTGCCCGACCACTATATTTTCCGCATGCTCTATTCACAGGGCGTCGATCTGCTCGATCTGGGCGTGTCCGCCAAAGACGGCTCGGTACCGGAGCGCGATTCCCGCACCATCTGGCACCGCTTTGCCGCCCATTACCATCTGTTCCGCGGCACCCCGACCCGCGTCTGGTGCGACCATGCTTTCTCGACGCTGTTCGATCTGGATGTGCCCTTGTCGGGTGCGACGGCCGATCTCTATTTCGACCGGATCAACGAGCGGTTGGCCCAACCCGCCTATCGCCCGCGCGCGCTGTTCGAGCGGTTCAATATCGAGGTGATTGCCACCACCGAGAGCCCGCTTGATCCGCTCAAACATCACGCCGCCATCCGTGCCAGCGGCTGGTCGGGGCGGGTGGTGACGGCCTATCGCCCGGACCCGGTGGTCGATCCCGATTTCGACGGCTTCCGCGACAATCTGGTGGCCTTCGGTACGATCAGCGGCTGCGACACCACCACATGGACCGGCTATCTGGCCGCGCACCGCAACCGGCGTGATTATTTCAAAAGCTTCGGCGCGACTTCGTCCGATCACGGTCATCCGAGTGCGGCGACGGCCGATCTGCCTCTGGCCGATGCCGAAGCCCTCTACCAGAAAGTCCGCAAGGGTCCGGTCTCGGCGGCAGAGGCCGAATTGTTCCGCGCGCAAATGCTGACCGAGATGGCCCGCATGAGCCTCGAAGACGGTTTGGTGATGCAGATCCATCCCGGTTCGGTGCGCAACCACAACCGCTTTTTGTTCAACCGTTTTGGCCGCGACATGGGCGCGGATATTCCGAGCCAGACCAATTATGTGCAGGCCTTGAAGCCGTTGCTGGATCGCTTCGGCAATGAAAAAAATCTGACTATCATCCTGTTCACACTCGATGAAACCGCCTATTCGCGTGAATTGGCGCCGCTGGCCGGACATTACCCCTGCTTGCGGCTGGGCCCGCCATGGTGGTTCTTCGACTCGGTGGAAGGTATGAAACGCTTCCGCGAACAGGCGATGGAAACCGCTGGTTTCTACAACACCGTGGGCTTCAACGATGACACCCGCGCCTTCCCGTCGATTCCGGCGCGTCACGATGTCGCCCGCCGCGTCGATGCGGGCTTTCTGGCCGAACTGGTGGCCGATCACCGCTTGCGCGAGGACGAGGCGCATGAACTGGCACATGACCTGACCTATCGTCTGGTCAAAGATGCCTACAAATTGTGACACAACGAGAAACGATGCCGGGAGGAAGACGATGACACAGGCAGCACGAGACAACTCGCTTCGGCAGGCATGGCGGTGGTTCGGCCCGCATGATCCGGTCAGTCTGGATGACATCAGGCAGGCAGGGGCCACGGAAGTGGTCAATGCCCTGCACGAGTTGAAGCCAGGAGTGGTCTGGACCCGCGAGGCGGTGGCCGCCCGCAAGGCCCTGATCGAAGACACGGCCCATGGCCGCACGCCGCTGCGCTGGACCATCGTCGAGAGCATCCCGATTCCCGACGACGTGCGGCGGCTGGGTGCCAAGGCCGAACAGTCGATTGCCGGATGGATCCAAAGCATGGAGGCGGTGGCCGCCAATGGCATCCACACCATCTGCTATAATTTCATGCCGGTGGTGGACTGGTGCCGGACCGATCTCGACTGGATTTTGCCCAACGGCGCAACCTGCCTGCGCTTTGATGCCGACCGTTTTGCGGTGTTCGATCTGTTCATTCTCGAGCGCGAAGGCGCGGAGAAGGATCATGATCCGGCCCGACAGGCGCGGGCGCGCGCTTTGTTCGAGGCCATGAGTCAGGATGACATCGATTATATGGTGATGGTGATTGCCAGCGCGCTGCCCGGCTCGACCACCGATCCTTTGTCAATTCCGGCATTCCGTGCGCGGCTTGAAACCTATCGCGAGATCGATGCGCCGCGCTTGCGCCGGCATCTGATCGAGTTCTTGCAAGCTGTCACGCCGGTGGCCGAAAAGCTGGGTGTGACTTTGACCCTGCATCCCGATGATCCGCCCCGTCCGCTGTTCGGCCTGCCGCGCATTGCCTCGACCGCTGCCGATTATCAGGCGCTGTTCGATGCCGTGCCGAGCCCAGCCAACGGCATGTGCTTCTGCACCGGCTCGCTGGGTGTGCGCCCCGACAATGATCTGGTCGCCATGGCCCGTCAATTTGCCAAGCGCATCCGGTTCGTGCATCTGCGGGCCACCCATCGCGAAGCCGACGGATCGTTTTATGAATCCGACCATCTCGACGGCGATGTCGATATGGTCGGCGTGATCAAGGCACTGGTGGATGAAAACCGCGCCCGTCCCGCCGGTCAGAAAATTCCGTTCCGTCCCGATCACGGACACCGGATGCTCGATGATCTGAAAAAAACCGTGACCCCCGGTTATGCGGGGATTGGCCGTCTGAAAGGGCTGGCCGAATTGCGCGGCGTGATCCGTGCCGTGGAGCAATTGACATGAGCCCTGTGACACTCTCCCTCGCCAATCTCGATGCCCTGCCTGCCGGTGTCGAGCGGCCCCGCTATGATCGTACGCAACTACGCTGCGGGATCGTCCATCTCGGTTTGGGGGCGTTCCACCGCGCGCATCAGGCGGTCTATACCGAACAGGTGCTGGCCTCGGGCGATCTGGCTTGGGGCATTGTCGGGGCCAGTCTGCGCTCGCCCGACACGCGCGATGCGCTGGCCCCGCAGGACGGGCTTTATACCGTTTCGGTGCGCGGTCCCGATGCCCCGTCCTATCAGGTGATCGGCGCGATCCAGCAATCTTTGGTCGCAACAGAGAATCCGCAAGCCCTGATTGCCGCCATGGCGCATGAGGATGTCAAAATCGTCTCGCTGACGGTGACGGAAAAAGGCTATTGCCATGACCCCGCCACCGGCGAATTGAACGAGGCGCATCCCGATATCGTTCATGATCTGGCCCATCCCGAAGCGCCGCGTTCGGCCATCGGCTTTTTGATGGCGGGCTTGCGCCACCGTTATGCCAAGGGCTTGAAGCCTTATACCGTGCTGACCTGCGACAACCTGCCCGCCAATGGCCATACGGTTGCCAAAGTGCTGCGCCGTTATGCGCAATTAAGCGATCCGGCTCTGGCCGCAACGATTGCAAAGGAAGTGGCTTTCCCCTCGACCATGGTGGACCGGATCGTACCTTCGACCACCGATGCCGACCGCGCCGCTTTGGCCGAAGCCGGAATTGCGGATGCGTGGCCGATCATGACCGAGCCGTTTACCCAATGGGTCATCGAGGATCATTTCCCGCTGGGCCGTCCAGATTGGGGCCGGTTCGGTGCGCAACTGGTGCAAGACGTGCTGCCGTTTGAAACCATGAAATTGCGCATGCTCAACGGGGCGCATTCGACACTGGCCTATCTGGGCTATCTGTCGGGTTATGAAACGGTTGCCGAAGCGATGGGTGATGCGGCCCTTGCCGCCACAGTCGAGCGGATGATGCGCGAGGACATTCCGCCGACCCTGATCATCCCGCAAGGCACCGATGTGGCGGCCTATCGCCGCTCGCTTTTGGATCGGTTCCGCAATCCGGCACTGCGCCACCGCACATGGCAGATTGCCATGGATGGATCGCAAAAACTGCCGCCCCGCTTGTTGGATCCTGCAAGGGATTTACTGGCGCAAGGCCGTCCGCTCGACCGGATCGCCTTGGCTGTGGCGGCATGGATGCGTTATGTGACGGGGGTGGACGAGCAGGGCCAGCCCATCGATGTGCGTGATCCGCTCGCCCAGGAGTTGCGCCAGCACGCCGATGCCGCGCGCCGTG
>CAIYZJ010000110.1 GCA_903930675.1 uncultured Hyphomicrobiales bacterium | reverse complement strand
GGCTTGCTCGAGAGCCGCTTGAAACGCGGTGGCCTCGGCACCGGTGCCGATATCGAGACGGGTGATCTTTTTGCCGTCCGCGCCCACCAGCCTTGCCTCGAATTTGGCACCGGCGGCTGTCGTCAATTCGGCAATCAATGACCAGTATTCACGCGCCACAAAGGCGTCGATCTCGCGTTCTCGGTCACAGACCAGCCGCAAGGCGACCGATTGCACACGGCCCGCCGAGCGCGCACCGGGCAATTTGCGCCACAAGACCGGCGACAATTTGAACCCCACCAGATAATCGAGCGCACGGCGCGCCAGATAGGCATCGACCAGACCCTGATCGATCTCGCGCGGATGGCGCATGGCATCCAGCACGGCATCTTTGGTAATGGCGTTGAAGGTCACCCGTTCGATCGGTATGCCCTTCAAGGCGCGCTTGTTCTGCAAGGCTTCGACAATATGCCACGATATCGCCTCGCCCTCGCGATCCGGATCGGTTGCGAGGATCAGCTTTTCGGCACCCTTGACCGCGCTGGCAATGTCGGAGACGCGCTTGACGGCCTTGCCGTCGATCTCCCACAACATGGCGAAATCGTCATCGGGATTGACCGAGCCGTCTTTGGGCGGCAGATCGCGGATATGGCCAAACGAAGCCAGAACCTCATAACCGGCGCCAAGATATTTGTTGATGGTTTTGGCCTTTGCAGGCGACTCAACGACAACAAGCTTCATTCAAACAGCCTCGGATTCAAAAACGGTGAAGGGGTTGGTCAAGTCGATCAACACGGCGGGAAAGTGGTGGATGAAGGGCTTTCTGTCAAATCCCGACTTTTGAATGAGAGATTTGGCCCCCGACGCAACAACAAAAACAAACCGTAAAAAACATCCGGAAAATCCGGCAAACCTTGTGCGAAAGAGACTGCGGCGGCTTGCGCCGGGACGCGATACCTCTTAATCCCTTTTTCTTATGACACATGCCGTTCGATTTCCCCACCGTCATCTGCTGGGCATTGAGGGCCTTTCGCCTTCCGATATCACTATGCTGTTGGATTTGGCCGATGAGGCGGTCGAGGTCTCGCGTCAGGTCGAGAAGAAAAAAACCACGCTGCGTGGCCGCACACAGATCAATCTGTTTTTCGAGGCCTCGACACGCACCCAATCATCTTTTGAATTGGCGGGCAAGCGTCTGGGCGCCGATGTCATGAATATGGCGGTTGCGTCCAGCTCGATCAAAAAGGGCGAGACCCTGATCGACACCGCCATGACACTCAATGCCATGCGCCCCGATCTGATCGTGGTGCGCCACCACGCCGCCGGTGCCGTGCAATTGCTGGCCCGCAAGGTTGACTGCTCGGTGATCAATGCGGGCGACGGCGCGCATGAACATCCGACCCAAGCCCTGCTGGATGCCCTGACCATCCGCCGCAACAAGGGCCAGATCCGCGGACTGATCGTGGCCATTTGCGGCGATATCCTGCATTCTCGGGTGGCGCGCTCCAATCTGATCCTGCTCAACGCACTGGGGGCCGAGGTGCGGGTGGTCGGTCCTTCCACCTTGCTGCCGTCCGGCCTTGAACGGATGGGCTGCAAGGTCTTCACCTCGATGCGCGAGGGCCTGAAAGATGCCGATATCGTGATGATGTTGCGCTTGCAGCGTGAACGGATGAACGGCTCCTTCGTGCCCTCCGTCAAAGAATATTTCCATTATTACGGGCTGGATTCCGAAAAGCTCGCTTATGCCAAGCCCGATGCGCTGGTGATGCATCCGGGTCCGATGAATCGCGGGGTCGAAATTGCCTCCGATATTGCCGATGGCGCGCAATCGCTGATCCGCGAACAGGTCGAAATGGGCGTGGCCGTTCGCATGGCGATCCTGGAAGCGCTGGCCGCCCATTTGCCGAACGGGGGCTGACGATGGACCCGGAACCCATTCTGATCCGCAATGCCAGACTGGTTGATCCTGCCAGCGGCAAGACCGAACACGGCGCAATTGCCCTTCAGAACGGTGTGATTGCCGCCCTCGGCGCCGGTATCGACGCTGCGCCCGAAGGGACCGTGGTGATTGATGCCAAAGGCATGGTGGTGGCGCCCGGCCTGATCGATCTGCGCGCCTTTGTCGGCGAACCCGGCCATGAATACCGCGAGACTCTGGCCTCGGCCAGCCGTGCCGCTGCTGCGGGCGGGGTGACCACCGTGGTCACCATGCCCGACACGCATCCGCCGGTTGATGATCCTGCCGTGGTCGATTTTCTGATGCGCCGTGCGCGTGACACCGCCTGTGTGCGGATGTTGCCCGCTGCCGCACTGACCAAAGGCCTGAAGGGCCGCGAGATGACCGAATTCGGCCTGCTGGGTGAAGCCGGAGCCGTTTTTTTCACCGACGCCCGCCACGCGGTCGATGATCCGCTGGTGATGCGGCGTGCCTTGACCTATGCGCGTGATTTCGATGCGTTGATTGTCCAGCATGTCGAGGACAAGCGGCTGGCCGGTGGCG
>CAIYZJ010000109.1 GCA_903930675.1 uncultured Hyphomicrobiales bacterium | reverse complement strand
CTCCACCAAGCCTACCTAGGAGCCCGCCGCAAGGCGGGTTCTTTTGCCCTCAGGGGGGTCTTATGTCGATATTTATGCAGCTTGTTGTCAGCGGTATGGCTGTGGGCATGATCTATGGTGTGATCGCCTTCGGCTACCAATTGACGTTCGCCACCTCCAAAACCCTGAATTTCGGGCAGGGCGAAGCCTTGATGCTGGGGGCGCTGGTCGGTTTGACCGCCATCAATTTTTTGATCGGCCAATCTTTGGGTACTTTCTGGGCCTATCTGTTGATGCTGCCCATCGTGCTGGCCTTCGGGGCTTTGCAGGGAACGGTTGTCGAGTGGCTCGGCGTACGACAGGCCATCAAGATCAAATCCGAAGCCGGATGGATTATGGCCACCATCGCTTTGGGAATCATTTTCAAGAATGTCGCGGAAAATGTGTGGGGGCGTGATGCGTTGAAATTTCCCTCGCCGCTTCCCGAAGCCTCGCTGTCGTTCTGGGGTATCCGTATCCAGCCGATGGAGATCGCCATTGTGATCGGGGCGATCGGCATGATGCTGGCTGTCGAATTTTTCAACCGCCGCACCATTCTGGGCAAGGCCGTGGTCGCCACCGCCAATGACCGCGATGCGGCGGGCCTGATGGGGATCGATACCGCCAAGGTCATCACCTTTTCCTATGCGCTGTCTTCGATGACGGCGGCATTCGCGGGTGTTCTTGTCGCCCCTGTGACGCTGACGGGTGCAACCATGGGCGCTGTGCTGGGGCTGAAGGCCTTTGCCGTAGCCATTATCGGCGGCTTGTCGAGCGGTCTTGGCGTTGTGGTCGGCGGCTTGATCCTCGGTGTCACCGAAACCCTGACCGGCTATTACATTTCCACCGGCTATAAAGATGTGCCCGGGCTGGTCCTGTTGCTTTTGGTCTTGTCGCTGCGCCCGTCGGGCCTGTTCGGCAAAGCTACGATCAAGAAGGTCTAAGACAATGCAGAGAATTTTGTGGCCGCTTGGTCTGCTGGCGCTGGTTGTTTGTCCCTTTGTGGTCACCAGTCCCTATTATCTGCACCTGCTGGTGACGATTGCGATTTTTGCCATTGTCACCTTGGGGCTGGATGTGGTGTTCGGCTATACCGGTGAAGTGTCGGTCGGCCATGCCTCGCTGTTGGGTATCGGCGCCTATACGGCGGGTGTGCTGGCCTTCCAGTTCAATATCGGTTTCTGGCCTGCTCTGCCGATCGGCATCATTGTGACCGCGTTGTTTGGCGTCTTACTGGCTTTGCCGGCTTTGCGGGTGACCGGTCCCTATCTGGCGATGGTGACACTGGCCTTCGGCACGATTGTGCAGATTTTGATCAATGAAATGGTGGATGTGACCAACGGCCCGCTCGGGATCAAGTTCTCGACGCCGCTGTTTGTCGATCTGCGCCAATATTCGGATACGATCCCGCTGTTCGATATGTCGCTCAAGCGCATGAAAGAAGTCGAATATTTTTATGTCACCGGCATTGCCTTGGCTTTGACCATTCTGGTGATCAACCGCGTGCTGGCCTCGCATTTCGGCCGTGCTTTCGAGGCGTTGCGTGACAGCCCGATAGCTTCCGATTGCATGGGCGTCAGTGTTTACAAGCACAAGGTGATTGCCTTCGTGCTGAGCGCGGGGCTGGCTGGTTTGGCGGGTGTGCTGTTCGCCTATTCCGAACAATATATCGCGCCCAATAATTTCAGCTTCGAATTGTCGGTGCAATTGCTGCTGGCGGTGACGATGGGCGGGCGCAAGTCGCGTCTGGGGCCGATTTTGGGGGCGGTCATTATCGTGTTCCTGCCCAATCTGCTGGCCGATATTGCGCTGTTCAGGATCGCCGCCGCCATCATTGCCGGTGTGGCGGTGCTGTCGGCCGTGGTGATGTTTGTCCGCGGCGACGACAACCGCTATCGCAATCTTGTTCCGGTCGGATTGTGCCTGGCCTTCTTCGCCTTTTCGCTGCTGCTGCAGAAAATCACCGATTACAAATTGTCGGTGTTCGGCATGATGATCCTGTTCGTGGTCTATTATCTGCCCGACGGGATTGTCGGCTTCCTGCGCAAGATCATGATTGATCTGGTTCCTTCTCTGGGCCGCAAGCGTCGCAGTGATGATCTGCATGGCGATGATGCCCATGCCTGGGCTGCCTCGCCTCCGCAGGTGCAGAAGGATGCGCCTTTGCTCAGCGTCGATCAGGCGGTGATGCAGTTCGGCGGGTTGCGCGCGCTGGATCGGGTCGATCTGCGCATCAAGCCCGGCACCATCCACGGTCTGATCGGGCCGAACGGATCGGGCAAAAGCACGATGATGAATGTGCTGACCGGCATCTATATTCCGACCTCGGGACAGATTGCCTTCGAGGGGCAAGAGATTGCAGGCCTGAAATCTCCGGAAATCGCCTTGCGGGGGATCGCCCGCACCTTCCAGAACGTGCAGCTGTTCGGCGAGCTGACCTTGCTTGAAAATGTCATGGTCGGTTTGCATCACACCTATCGCTCGGGCTTTTTCGATGTGGCATTGAGCACGGCTTTGTCCCGCGGGGAAGAAGTGCGCGCCACCGAACGGGCGATCAGCATTTTGCATTTTGTCGGACTTGACGATCTGGCCGACGAGGAGGCGCGCAACCTGCCCTATGGCAAGCAGCGACTGTTGGAAATCGGCCGCGCTTTGGCACTTGATCCCAAATTGTTGTTGCTCGACGAGCCAGCTGCAGGCCTGACGGCTCCCGATATCGCCGAACTGGTGCAGATCATCCGCAAGATCAAGGATCACGGCATTACAGTGATCCTGATCGAGCATCACATGGATGTGGTGATGAGCATTTGCGATGCGGTCACGGTGTTCGATTTCGGGCAGAAGATTGCCGAAGGCCGTCCGGCCGACATCCAGAGTGATCCACGGGTTATCGAGGCCTATCTGGGCGGCAGTGCCGTCGGAACAGCTTGAGGACACACGCCATGTTGCATATCGAAAATCTGGTGGCGAGTTACGGCAAGGTTCGTGTGTTGCACGACATCACGCTGACCGTGCCGAAAGGCAAGCTGGTGGCTCTGATCGGCTCGAACGGGGCAGGAAAGACAACCACATTGCGGGCCATATCGGGGATGCTGGCGCCTGAATCCGGCCGTATTACCCTGGGAGGGCACGAGATCGCAGGCTTGCCGTCCCACGAGATCACCCGCTATGGGCTGGCCCATTCTCCCGAAGGCCGCAGAGTGTTTGCGACCCTGCCTGTGCGCGATAACCTGTTGCTCGGGGCCTATCCGCGGTTGACGGGCGCGCGCGAACGCGGCGATGTCGAGGCGGATGTCGAGCGCATGTTCGATTTGTTCCCGCGTTTGCGCGAGCGCTCCGACCAGTTGGCCGGCACTCTGTCGGGTGGCGAGCAACAGATGCTGGCCATGGCCCGCGCCCTGATGCTCAATCCCGAAGTGCTGTTGTTGGACGAACCCTCGATGGGCCTAGCCCCCCGCTTGGTGGCCGAGGTGTTTTCCATCATCGCGCGGTTGAAAGAAGCCAATATTACCATGTTGCTGGTCGAACAATTCGCCGCTGCGGCTCTCGAAGTGGCCGATTTCGGCTATGTGCTTGAAAACGGCCATATCACGGTCTCGGGCGCTGCTGCGATGTTGCGCAATGATCCGGCCGTGCGTGATGCTTATTTGGGCGGTTCGCACTAATTTTAATCAATCCGCCAAGTCTTTAAGTTTAAAATACCAGTTTTGCCTGTTCAGGGTAATGCTGGTATTTTTTTATGTAATTTATCCTAGTTGTTGTATAAAAATAAAATGTAATTGATAGTATTTAAATATTTTCTTTTTAATCAAAAAATTTAT
>CAIYZJ010000108.1 GCA_903930675.1 uncultured Hyphomicrobiales bacterium | reverse complement strand
GATGATAAGGATCATCATGCTTCGATATGGACACACTGGCGGTCTCACTCATGGCAAGCCTTCCACATTTCCTTCCCATTACCGTTTATCTTTCAAGACATAATTTATCATTGAGAGGCAAATAAATTTATCTTGCGTAAACGTTTACATGAACCTAGCATCGTTTTGATTTTATGATCAAGTAGATTTTCCACATTGGCACTATTATGGTTCAAGTCATTGGGCAGAATCTTAAAGCGATACGAATGACTCAAAATGACAGTAATGCTTCTCCAGCGCTTTTGAGGGGCAAGCAGCAAAACGTTACATTAGCACAAGTAGCCAAAAGGGCTGGAGTTTCCATTGCTACCGTGTCACGGGTGGTCAATGGAACGCCGGTTAAAATAGCCCCGCAAACAATTCTGGATGTCCGCAAAGCTGTTGCCGAACTTGATTATCGTACACAAAGTGCAGGTCGAGCCCTTCGCAAGGGCACCACCCAAATCATTGCAGTATTGGCCGCCAATCTTGGTAATCCGGTGATGTCGGCCATCGCCTCGTCGATCGAACATGCCCTGCGCCAGAACGGCTATGTCATGCTGCTGTGCGACACGCATGAACAGGCCGATATCCAGGATGAATATCTGCGCGAGATGGAAGCCTTGCGGGTGCGGGCCGTGATCATGGTGGTGGCGGTGCCGAGCCCCAAGCTGGATGAATTCCGGCAGGCCGGTATTCCGCTGGTCTTCGTCAACCGCCGCGATCCTGTCCGCTCGCGCTTTCCCTATGTCGGTATCGACAATGCCGCCGCGGGGCGCGATGTCGCCGGGTATTGCCTGTCAAAAGGCTGGCGCGAGATTGCGGTGATCCATGCCTCGCTGGTCTACAGCGCGGGGCGTGAGCGGTTGCAGGGCTTTCTGGACCGGATGCAGCATCCAGAAGGCGGCTTGCACACCGTCCGCCAGTTCGGCAGTTCGGGGCTGGATCATTTGCGGATCGGCGAACTGGCGATGCAGGATGTGCTTGCCCAACCGGTGCGGCCCGATGTGGTGGTCTGTCTGAGCGATCTTCTGGCCTATGGAGCCTACAAGCAGGCCAGCGGGGCAGGACTTTCCATTCCGCGCGATATGCCGTTGATCAGCTTCGATGACGGCCCGCTCAACCAATGGATCGCCCAATGGCTGAGTGCTGTGCGGATACCCTACGAGCTGATCGGCGATGCGGTGATCGCCGCGCTGACTGCCATGCTGGAGAGCCAGCATGGCAATAGCTCACGCCAAGACAAGAGCCCGCCCGTTCACGATCACATCATTCCCCATCAATTGATCATCAGGGGATAGGCGAAGCTCTTTGGAGTTTAATGTACGTTGATCGCCAGCGCTTTGGCGAATGAGGCAATTCCGTCTTCCTCGATCGCGCGCAAGGCTTCTTCCAGCGCTTCTTCCTCGGTTTCGAAACCGTCTTCCCAGATGGTCGAGCCATCATTGTGGTCGAGAATTTCCAGCGTCCATTCATCCTCGTCCGCATCGCGGAAGATGATGATTTCAATGGTAATCCCGTCCTCGGTGAGTGTCTGGCTGAGCGGAGACTGGATAATGCCGAATTGGGTCATGTGGTCACACAAGAGATTGGGTAAGATCGGGAAAACGGGGGCCACCATAGCCCAAAAAAAGAAAGAGCGCACGTCACGTGCGCTCCGGACTCTTTTGAGTCTCTGTATTCCTCCCCAGACCTGAGCCTAAGCCCACTGTCGATGAGCTACCCTAACAGTGCGTAGCAGATATGCAAGGGCTGTTTGAACTAAAATGACAGGGATTATCTCTGTTGCTTAAACTTATTTCACATTTTGATTAAAAAACGGGCAGAAAAAAGAGAATAGTTCTTGCTTATGTTGCGGCGCACAAATATTGTGGCTTCATTGGTGTCGAGGTTCAGACCTCCGCCATGCCCTCCTTGGGCGTTTCCTCCCTAGACTTGGGCCGCCAGCAATGGCGGCCTTTTTTTTGCCGGTGACAGGCATGGAAACTTACTCTTTTTGCGTGCCGTCCAAAGCCTGATCTGCCGTCAGGCGCTGGGCACCAGCACCATGCCTGAGGCGTCGAAATCAAGCATCACCGAAGTCCCGATCACAAACGGGGCGGTGCGCCCGGGGATGGTGACAAACAGCGGACCGAATTCGGTCTCGATG
>CAIYZJ010000107.1 GCA_903930675.1 uncultured Hyphomicrobiales bacterium | reverse complement strand
TGATGGTTTCGAGCCGCTTCAACGCCTCATCCAGCGTTTCGTCGCGCTTGGCAAAGCAGAAGCGCACCGTGGTGCGCACCGCATCATGGGCATAAAAGGCCGACATCGGAATGGCGGCAACCCCATTCTGCTCGATCAGCCGCTGGCAGAAGGCCAGATCGTCATGCTCGCCCAGCGGGGCCAGATCGACCGCCAGAAAATAGGTCCCCTCGCTCGGCAGCACCGAAAAGCCGCGCTCGGTCAACCCTTTGGTAAAGCGGTCGCGGCTGCGCATCATGCCTGCGCGCATGGTTTCGAAATAATCATCCTGCTTGTCCAGCCCGTAGGCCACCGCCGCCTGCAAATTGGGCGGCGTGGTGAAGGTGATATATTGATGCGCCTTCGACAGCACTTTCATCAGATCGGGGCAAGCGGCCACCAGCCCGACTTTCCAGCCGGTCAGCGAGAAAATCTTGCCCGCCGAGCCGATTTTGACGGTGCGCTCGCGCATGCCGTCGATTGACAGCATCGAGACATGCCGCCGCCCGTCAAACACCACATGCTCCCATACCTCGTCGCACAATGCGATGGCATCGTGCCTGATGCAGAAGGAGGCCAGCAATTCCATATCCTCGCGGCCATAGACCACCGCCGCCGGATTTTGCGGATTGTTGAACAGAACCAGCTTGGTGCGGTCGGAAAACGCCGCCGCAAGGGAGGCCTCGTCAAACCGCCAGTGCGGGGGCGACAGTTTGACGAATTTGGGTACACCGCCCGCGCGCAACACCAGCGGCAGATAGGCATCATAAAGCGGCTGGAACAGCACCACCTCGTCACCCGGTGCGATCAGCGACATCAAAGCACCGGCCAGAGCCTCGGTGGCACCCGAGGTCACCATCACCTCGCTCTCCCAATCCAGCGTCAAACCCTGCCAATGTTGATAATGGCGGGCGATGGCTTGGCGCAATTCGGGCAGGCCCATCATCGGCGGATACTGGTTCCAGCCATTGATCACCGCATCGGCGGCCTTTTGCCGCACATCGAGCGGGCCCGGATCATCGGGGAAACCCTGACCGAGATTGATGGACTGCGTTTCACGCGCCCGCGCCGACATGGTTTCGAAGACCGAGGTCGTCAGACCGGCAAAAATGGGGTTCATCTGCTTGTGCATGGCTGGATCTCGTGCAAATTCGGAAGGTTGGTTGCCTCTTTCCCTACAGGATCAGCGGTACTCGCAAAAGAGGAAAGCGCAAGACGCAGCACACCTCATATCAAAGTATCATGCACAACCCATGGTTCCCGCATTGAAACCGGCAGAAATATCGTTATTGTGACGCAGTTTTGTGCAGTGCAAAATATGAGCGAATCATAAATTTGGCGAACGACAATTCGCACCTATGGGACATGGATAAATGATGAACTCTCAAATCTCTTTATATATGTGGTACGAAGCTGCCCATGCGTTGATTGGTCCCGCGCGTTCGATGGCACAAGCCAGCCGGTGGATGCTGGATAATCCGGCCAATTTTGCCGGAAAATCTACTGTTGGCCGCTCTCTCTCCGCTGCTTGCGAATTGTTCGAGCGCTCGACGCGTCGCTATGGCAAGCCCGCATTCGATTTGCCGACCACACAGGTCAACGGTGTGCGCGTTGCCGTGACCGAGCATGTCGTATGGCAGAATACCTTTTGCAATCTGGTCCATTTTGACCGGATGATCGACCGCAACCGTGTGCGCCAGCCCAAATTGCTGATTGTCGCGCCGATGTCGGGCCATTACGCCACGCTGCTGCGCGGCACGGTCGAAACCTTCATCCAGACCCATGAAGTCTATATCACCGATTGGGTCGACGCCCGCCTTGTGCCGCTGGCTGCAGGCAGTTTCGATCTGGATGATTATGTCGATTATGTGCGTGATATGCTGACTTTCCTCGGTCCGGATGTACATGTGCTGGCGGTGTGCCAGCCCTCGGTCCCGGTTCTGGCGGCCATCGGGCTGATGGAAATGGACAATGATCCCTGCTCGCCCTATTCGATGACCCTGATGGGTGGTCCGATTGATACGCGCAAAAGCCCGACCGTGGTCAACAAGCTGGCGCAGGAACGCGGCATCGACTGGTTCAAGAAAAACTGCATTGTCAAAGTGCCGCTGCCCAATCCCGGTTTCATGCGCGAGGTCTATCCCGGCTTCTTGCAGCTGACCGGCTTTATGGCGATGAATATCGACAAGCACATCACGGCCCATGGCGACATGTTCCGTCATCTCGTCGACGGCGACGGCGATTCTGCCGAGAAGCACCGCGAATTCTATGATGAATATATGGCCGTGATGGATCTGACCGCCGAATTCTACCTGCAAACGGTCGATACGGTGTTTGTCCGCCATGCTTTGCCCAAAGGCGAAATGTTGCATCGCGGCCGGTTGATCGACCTGAAAGCCGTCAAACGCGTCGCCCTGATGACGGTGGAAGGCGAGAACGACGATATTTCCGGCGTCGGCCAGACCGAGGCTGCCCATCATCTGTGTGTCAATATTCCCGATAGCCAGCGCGCCCATTGGGTACAACCGCGCGTCGGCCATTACGGCGTGTTCAATGGCTCGCGCTTCCGCGCCGATATCGCCCCGCGCATCTGCGATTTCATCGCCAATGCTATAATGACAGGCCGCAAGCGCGCGGACGGCATTGATCAGGCTCTGCTCGAAGCGCCTGCCGCAAAACCCGCCAAAGCCCGCGCACCCAAATCAGCGGCCGTTGATGCCAAATCGGTTGTGGCCAAAGCGGTTGGGGCCAAAGCGGGCAAGACCAAAACAGCCAAGGCCTGAACCCGTTTCGTTTTTTTGATGACAAGCCTGCGGCGATCCCGCAGGCTTTTTTCATGATTCTCCGTCTGCTTCGTCCCTCAAAGCAACCCGACCCCGCGGTGATCGAGGTTGAGCACTTACAGGCGCGTTATCAGGTGACCCTGAAACGCAGTGCCAAAGCACGCCGTTACGGCTTGCGCATTTCGCTGGCCACCCGTGCGGTGGTTTTGACCATGCCGCTGAAAGCCGATCTGGCCACCGCCATTGATTTTGCCCGCCGCCATGGCGGCTGGATTGCTACACGACTGGCCCGTCTGCCGCAAAGCGTGCCGTTTGTCGAAGGCAATTCTGTACCTTTGCGCGGCGAGCCGCATGTTTTGCGCGCCATTGGCGGGCGCGGGGCCAAAATTCTGGTCAAGACGGAAGAGGACGGTACACTGTGTCTGGCTATTCCGGGCGATCCGGCCTTTCTGGCGCGACGGCTCAAGGATTTTCTGAAGCGCGAAGCGCTGCGTGATCTCGATCTGGCCGTCACCCGCTATGCGCAACTGATCGATGTCAGCGTCAAAGGCATCACCTTGCGCGACACCAAAAGCCGCTGGGGCTCGTGCTCCTCGCAAGGGGCGTTGAATTTCTCGTGGCGGCTGATCATGGCCCCGCCTTTCGTGCTCGATTATCTGGCCGCCCATGAAATTGCCCATCGGCGCGAAATGAATCATTCCTCCCGCTACTGGCGTTTGCTAAACAGCATGACACCGGATGTCGAACGGGCCGAAGCATGGCTGAAAAGCCACGGCACCAGCCTGCATCATTACGGCTAACCTGCGAAAGAGCCGCTCCATGCATCTGCGTCCCGATACTCTGGCTTTGACAGCCCTGCTGGCCTTTTTGACGGCTCTGGGGCCTTTGTCGACCGATATGTATCTGCCCTCGCTGCCTGCCATTGCCGCTGCTTTGGGCAGTGACAGCGCGGGCGCGCAAATGACGCTGTCGGCCTTTTTGTTCGGCTTTGCCGGCGGACAGATTTTTTACGGACCGTTGTCGGACCGGTTGGGCCGCAAACCGGTGTTGCTGGGTGGTATGGCATTGTTCATCACCGCCTCGCTGGCCTGCGCCTTTGCTACGGACATGACATGGCTGATTGCCGGTCGGTTTTTTCAGGCACTTGGTGCGTCGGGCCCGATCGTGCTGGGCCGCGCCATTGTGCGCGATCTCTATGAAGGTCCGCGCGCGGGCCGCGAATTGTCGCGCATGGGGACCGTGATGGGTGTGGTGCCTGCTTTGGCCCCGTTATTGGGGGGCGTGCTGGAAACCGCCTTCGGCTGGCGTTCCAGCTTTTTTGCCACCGCCTTTTTCGGCGTGGCCCTGGGCACGATTGTGATCCTGATGCTGCCCGAAACCCTGCGCGAACGCTCGCCCCATGCGGTGTCGCTCCGCTCGATCTTTGCGGGTTTCAAAGTGCTGTTGCAGCATCCGCGCTACCGTTTCTATGTCAGCCTGTCGGCGCTGGCCTATAGCGGCTTGTTCACCTTCATTTCCGGCTCGTCCTTTGTGCTGCAGAAAGTCTATGGCCTGAGCGTGATGGGCTTCAGCATGGTGTTTTCTTTCGTGGTGCTCGGATTTGTCACCGGCACGCTGGTTGCCCAGCGCGCCGTGGGCCGTCTGGGTCTCGACAGGACCATCGGACTGGGCGTGATGGCTCTGGCGGGCGGGGGTGCGGCGATGATGCTGGCGGTCTGGTTCGGGCCCGGCTCGCCGCTCGAAATCATGCTGCCGATGACGCTTTACACCATGGGTGTGGGCTTGGTGATGCCGCAATCCATGGCAGGGGCGATGACCCCGTTCCCCGAACGCGCCGGAGCGGCGTCCTCGCTGTTGGGGCTGATCCAGATGATGATGGCCGCGCTGGTCGGTACCCTGTTGGGACAGATGCTGGATTGGGGCTCGGCGCTGCCGCTGCCCGCTCTCATTCTGGTCTTGGGTGGTTCCGCGCTGCTGGTCCACCGGATGATGACCAGACTGCCGCCCACCTCACCCGCCAAATAAGCGGTCAAGCACCGACGGCTCGCGCCGGACCGGCTGACGCGGCGGCTCGTTCCCGCCGCCAACCATGGCGGGCGGACGCAATTCCCGCGGATCTTGCGGTCTGTTGGCCGGTGCTCTGACATCGGGCGGCGGGGCCATGACTGATGCAGCAGGAGTTTGCGGCACGATCTGCAAGGGACGACCATCCGGATTGGAGCGGACCGGCGCAGGCACGGGAACTTGTGTTTGCGGCACAGAGGCCTGCGGCACCGGAGCAGGCGGAACAAGATTGGATTGCGGCAAAGCCGGTGTCCTCAGTGGCTGGTTTTGGCTGCGCGAAGGCTCCACCATCGGCTCGTCGGCAGGAGCCGGCTCGTCTTTGGAGGACAGGCCCAACAGAGCCGGAATATCGAGCGACCAGCTCGTATTCAGACCCGGCAAAGGTTGCGGCTGTGTGCCCTTGAGGGCGGCGAGCATGAATTTCTGCCAGATGTCGGTCGGCAGGGTCGCCCCCGACAGATGTTTGGTCGGCGATCCGTCATCATTGCCCAGCCAGATTCCGGCCACCAGCGTCGAGGTATAACCGACAAACCACGCATCGCGGAAATCCTGACTTGTGCCGGTTTTGCCTGCGGTTTCCCATCCCGGAATCGTCGCTTTGCGCGCCGTGCCGCTGACCATGGTTTCATGCAGCATCACATTCATCATGCCGACATGCTCGGGTGAGATGACCCGCCCGATCCCGCCACCGCTGCGGGAATAGACTTTCTCGCCCTCCCGCGTTTTCACCTCGGTGATGACATAGGGCAGCACACCAAGCCCGCCATTGGCGAAGCTGGCATAGGCGCCGACCAGTTCGAGCGGGCTGACTTCCGACGTGCCCAGAGCAATCGAGGCATTGGCCTCCATTTTCGAGCGGATCCCCAACCGCGAGGCCGTTGATGCCACGGCGCGCGGGCCGACTTCCAGACACAGGCGCACCGACACCGTGTTGAGCGATTGCGCCAGCGCGTTTTTCAACGAGACCGGACCGGCATATTTGCGTGAATAATTTTCGGGGTTCCAGCCCTTGATCGACAACGGCGCGTCATCGCGGATCGTGTCGGGTGTCAAGCCGCGCTCTACGGCGGCCAGATATACAATCGGTTTGAAGGAGGAACCCGGCTGGCGCTTGGCAGCAATCACACGGTTGAACTGGCTTTCCGCATAGGACTTGCCGCCCACCAGCGCCTTGATCGCACCATCCGGCGTCATCGCAACAAAAGCACCCTGACTGACACCGAACTTCTCGCCGCGCTGCATCAATTCATCCACCAAAGCCCTTTCGCCCATGCTTTGCAAAGCGGGGTCGAGCGTGGTGGTGACGATCACATCTTTATCCAGCGTGCCGATGAAATCATCGAGCACATCCATCACATAATCAGCCGCATAATTGGACGAGCCCGCCCCGCCCGGGCGTGTGGCTTTGGCGGGGTTGGCCTGCGCCAGCTTGACCATGTCCTCGCTGACATAGCCTTCGCGCAGCATGGCGGCCAGCACCAGTTCGGATCGCGCCTGCGCGCCGGTCGGGTTGCGGTTGGGCGCGAGCCGCGAGGGCGATTGCACCAGACCACCCAGAATGGCCGCTTCCGCCAGACTCACCTGTTTGGTCGATTTGCCGAAATAGCGTTGGGCGGCTGCTTCGACCCCGTAAGCGCCCGATCCGAAATAGACGCGGTTGAGATAGAGCTCCAGTATCTGGTCTTTGGAATAATTGCGCTCCAGCCACAGGGCCAGAATCGCTTCTTGAATTTTGCGCGAGGCCGTGCGTTCCTGCGTCAGAAACAGGTTTTTGGCCAATTGCTGCGTCAGGGTCGAGCCGCCCTGCAAATGGCCGCCCGCACTCATGATGTTGCGCAGCATCGCACGGGCAATGCCGATCGGATCAATACCGAAATGGTCGTAAAACCGCCTGTCCTCGATCGACACAAAGGCTTTGGGCAGATAGGGCGGCAATTCGCCCAGCTGCATCGTACGTCCCCCCGTTTCACCGCGATTGGCGACCAGTGTGCCGTCGACTGCCATAATGGCGATATTGGGGGGGCGTTTGGGCACGCTCAGCTGGTCAATCGGCGGCAATTTGGCGGCGTGATAGACCACCAGACCCGCTACCGCGATAAAGCCCCAGATCGAGGCGACAACCGACCAGTAAAACAACCGCCCCAGCCACGAGACCGGACGCCGCGCAGCATTGCGGCTGCGCTTTTTGCCGGAACTGTCTTTTTTGGATTCTGCCCGCTTGCTGGCTTTGGGGGCAGGTGCGTCGTCATCAGGCGCTTTTGCGGATTTGCGGGCAGGGGATTTGGCGGAACCGGACGAACTGGACACCACCGAGCGGTCGCGTGCCGTCAGCCGTATGTCAGAGGAGGAATGGCTTGCGCCGCCCTGCCCTGTTGACCGATCACGCCCCCCGTTACTCATCTTTTGTCCCACACCCGCGGCATCCGCACCGGATTAGGAGTCTATCAAGGCAAAATTAAGGAGTCGTAAAGGTTTCAGGCCGCTGCCGAACGATCGGTCAGCAAGCGGCACAGCCGAGCCACCGTGGCCTTCATGTCGCGGCGATGGACAACCAGATCGACCATGCCGTGATCGCGCAAATATTCCGACCGCTGGAAGCCTTCGGGCAATTTCTCGCGGATGGTCTGTTCGATCACGCGCGGACCGGCAAAACCGATCAGCGCACCGGGTTCGGCAATATGCACATCGCCCAGCATCGCATAAGAGGCGGTCACGCCGCCTGTCGTCGGATTGGTCAGCACCACAATATAGGGCAGGCGCGCCTCGCGCAGGCGCCGCACCGCAATGGTCGTGCGCGGCATCTGCATCAGCGAGAACATGCCTTCCTGCATCCGCGCACCGCCCGAAGCCGCAAACATCACGAAAGGCGTGCGCCGTGCCACGGCTGTTTCCAGACCCGTCACCACCGCCTCGCCCGCCGCCATGCCGAGCGAACCGCCCATGAAATCGAAATCCTGCACGCCGATGGTCAGGTGCTGGCCTTCCACCCGCCCGTGGCCGACTTTGACGGCATCGACCTGCGAGGTTTTGGACCGCGCATCGCGGATGCGGTCGGCATAACGCTTTTCGTCGCGGAATTTCAGCGGATCGGCCGGTACATCCGGCAAGGCGATGGCGTCATACTGGCCCTCGTCGAACATGCTGGCCAGACGCTGGGTAGCCGTCATCCGCATGTGGTAATCGGAGGAGGGAATCACAAACAGATTGGCTTCCACATCCTTGTGGAACACCAGCTGGCCGCTTTCGGGGCACTTGATCCACAAATTTTCCGGCGTATCACGGCGCAAAAACGACCGGATTTTTGGCGGAACGACGTTGGAAATCCAATTCATGCGCAATCCCTCTGCCCGATGGTCACAAGTCCTGTTAGGCCTTGTGAACGCGGCGAATACCTTCGATCAATTCCCCGACCAGACCTGTCACGGCAGGCACGGTCCCGGCCGTGGCCTTGCCATCGACCAGCGACAAACGCACGGCTTCGACCAGAGCCGAGCCAACCACCACGCCATCGGCCCCGCGCGCCACGGTTTCGGCGGTTTCGGCATTTTTGACACCGAAGCCGACCACAACCGGCAAAGCGGTATGCGACTTGATCCGCGCCACCGAGGCGGCTACGCCCGAATGATCGCTGATCGCCGAACCGGTAATGCCGGTCACCGACACATAATAGACAAAGCCCGAGGTGTTGGTCAGCACTTTCGGCAGACGCGCATCATCGGTGGTCGGCGTGGCCAACCGGATGAAGCTGAGCCCGGCATCAAGCGCGGGCTTGCACAATTCGGCATCTTCCTCGGGCGGAAGGTCGACAACGATCAGGCCGTCGACACCCGCTTTCAGGGCATCGACGATGAAACGGTCGACGCCGTAAATATAGATCGGATTGAAATAACCCATCAGGATGATCGGTGTCTCTGTATCGGTCTGGCGGAACCGCGTCACCAGAGCCAGCGTCTTGATCAGGGTCTGGCCCGCAGCCAGTGCCCGCAAGCCTGCCGCCTGAATCGCCGGACCATCGGCCATCGGGTCGGTAAAGGGCATGCCGATTTCGATCAGATCCGCGCCTGCCGCAGGCAGCGCCTTGATGATCTCGAAGGAGCT
>CAIYZJ010000106.1 GCA_903930675.1 uncultured Hyphomicrobiales bacterium | reverse complement strand
TATAACCGCCTCCCCCGACAAGACAAACCGTCACACCGTCAGCAAAATTTCCAGAAAGGCCTCGCCATACAGCGAGAGCTTGCGCTGGCCGACGCCGTGGATCCGGCCAAGCTCGGAGAGGGTCATCGGCCGCTCTTCGGCCATCTGCAACAAGGTCTTGTCGGGAAAAATCATGAAAGCAGGCACGCCCTCCTCGCGCGACAGTTCGCGCCGCAGGGCTTTCAGCTTGTCCAGAATACCGGCTTCGGTATCCCCCAGCGGCTTCCCGACCGGCGGCCTGCCTATTGTTGCGCCCTTGCCGCCCCCTTTGCGGGCGACAAAGACACGCAGTTGGACGGTCTCCTGCCCGCGCAAAACCGCGTCTCCGAATGGGGTGAGACGAAAGCCGCCATGCTCTTCGCTGGCTGCTTCCAGGGCATCAAGCGCAAACAACTGGCGGTAAACGGCCAGCCATGCCTGTTTGGGCTTGTCCTTGCCGACCCCGAAGGTTTTCAGATCGGCATGGCCGTTGCGCTGCATCACATCGGTGGCTTCGCCCACCAGCAGATTGGCCAGATAGACCGCGCCGAACCGCTGGCCGGTGCGCACCACCGCTGACAGCGCCTTTTGCGCATCGATGCTGGCATCATACAAAGCGACCTGACCACGGCAGATGTCACAACTTCCGCATGGCGGAGCGACTTCCTCGAAATAGCCAAGCAGCATTTGCCTTCGGCACCGCACCGCTTCGCACAAGCGCGTCAGCGCGCCCAACCGCTTCCGCTCGAAGGCGCGGCGGTCCTGATCGATGTCCTTTTCATCAATCTGCCGCCGCCGGAAAGCAATATCCTCGACCCCGTACAGCGTCAGGGTTCTGGCATCCAGACCATCGCGCCCCGCCCGGCCGATCTCCTGATAATAAGCCTCGACGGTTGCAGGCATATCGGCATGCACGACAAAGCGCACATCGGGCTTGTTGATCCCCATGCCGAAAGCGACAGTGGCCACGGCAATCATCCCGTCTTCGCGCAGGAAACGGTCCTGATTGGCGTTGCGGGTCGCCAAATCCAGACCGGCATGATAGGCCACCGCCTGATAGCCTTGCTCTTGCAAATAGCCCGCCAGTGCCTCGGTCTTTTTGCGCGAGGCGCAATAGACGATGCCGCTGTCCCCGCGGTGCTGCGCCAGAAAATCAATCAGTTGCCGGCGCGGATTGTCTTTCGGTTCGAAGCGCAAATCGATATTGGGGCGGTCGAACGAATGGACGAAAATCTGCGGCTTGGTTGAGAACAACCGTTCGACAATATCATTGCGGGTGGCGCGGTCGGCAGTCGCCGTGAAGGCGATGGCCTGCGGGGCTCCCATCTCGTCGATGGCTTTGCGGATTTGCCGGTATTCGGGCCGGAAATCATGCCCCCATTCGGAGACGCAATGGGCCTCGTCGACAGCCACCCGCTGCACGCCCAAGCGGGCCAGCGAGGCGGTCAGCCCTTCCATGGCGATGCGTTCGGGCGAGACGAACAACAGCCGCAACTCGCCCGAGCGCAGCAGCTCCCAAGCGCGGTCGTTGTCCTCCGGCGTGTTGTTGGAATTGAGCGTGGCAGCCGCCACACCGACGGCGCGCATCTGCTGGGCCTGATCACGCATCAGGGCGATCAGCGGCGAAACCACCACCGTCAAGCCGCCATCAAGCAAAGCAGGCAATTGATAGCACATGCTCTTGCCGCTGCCGGTCGGCATCACCGCCAGAACGGGAGACTTGTCGAGAATGGCTGAAATGACCTCGGCCTGTCCCGGGCGGAAATCATCATAGCCGAACACCTCTTTCAAGACTGTGCGGGCATTGGAAGGAAGGGTCATTGTGAACAGTCGTGCTTTCGGCCAGCCCCGGTCAGCGGCGCAACGGCAGGCTTGCCGTCGCCGCTGCTCCTGCCGAATCTGGTAGCACCATCAACACTGTTCGACAATCACGGCCCGAGCACCTTCTCACGACGCGGGCAGATCATCGCGCAACCAGACATAAAGAGCCGGAATGATGATCAGCGTCAGCGCGGTGGAAGACGCCAGCCCGAACACCATCGAAATCGCCAGACCCTGAAAAATCGGATCGGTCAGAATGAAGGCCGCGCCGATCATCGCGGCGGCGGCTGTCAGCACGATGGGCTTGAAGCGGGCCGAGCCTGCGGCCAGCAAAGCCTGTCGCAAGGCCATCCCCTGCATCCGCGCATGGCGGATAAAATCCACCAGCAAAATCGAATTGCGCACGATGATGCCCGCCAAAGCAATAAAACCGATCATCGAGGTGGCGGTAAAGGCAGCCTGAAACAGCCAATGGCCGAGCACGATCCCGATCAGGGTCAGCGGCACCGGAACCAGAATGACCAGAGGCAGCAGGAAGGAGCCGAATTGGGCCACCACCAACAGATAGATGGCCAGCAAGGCGACGCCGAAGGCCGCACCCATATCGCGGAAGGTGACATAGGTGACCTCCCATTCGCCGTCCCACAGCACCACCGGCTTTGCCTCGCTGACCGGCTTGCCGTGATATTTGATCAGGGGCGGACCGCCCGCGCCCCAATCCATGGTTTTCATGGCATCTTCGACCGCCAGCATCCCGTAGACCGGTGCTTCAAAACGGCCTGCCAATTCGGCTGTGACCATTTCGGCAAAATAGCCGTCATGCCGGAAAATCGGGAAAGAGGACGGCTCGCGCGTCACCCGCACGACATCGCCCAATTCGACATTGGCGCCCTGCCGCACCGTGCCGCCGGCAGGAACCGGAGTGGACAGCATCCGCTCATCCCAGCGCAAACCCGATTGCGGCAAAGCCACCGTGATATCAATCGGCTTCTGGCCTGCGCCGCGCTCGGAATAGCCGATACTGACGCCGCCAACCAGCGCGGCAATCGTGTCATAGACGGCGCGTTCCTCGACGCCGTGGAATTCGAGGGCCTCCTGGTCCAGCGCAAAGCGGATGCGTTCGCCGCGCGTGCCGAGACTGTCGTCGGGATCGACGATGAAATCGACCTTGGCGAAAGCCTCGCGCATTCTGGCCGCCGTCTCGCGCCGCTGGCGGGCATCGGGGCCGTAAATTTCCACCATCAAGGTGGCCAGCACCGGCGGTCCGGGTGGCACTTCCACCAGCTTGATCCGCGTCTGGTCGGGCAGATCGAGATCCTTGATCCGCGAACGGATATCCAGCGCAATGGCATGGCTGGCGCGCTGGCGGTCGGCTTTGGGCAGCAGATTGATCATCAGATCGCCCAGTTCCGCGCTGTCCCTGAAAAAGGAGTGCCGCACAAGACCGTTGAAATTGAACGGAGCGCTGGTCCCCGCATAGGCTTGCACCGAGGACAGTTCCGGCAAGGATTGCAGCCGCGCTGCCAGCGCGAACAAGGTGCGCTGGGTCTGCTCGACACTGGTGCCGCGCGGCAGATCGACCATCAACTGGATTTCGGACTTGTTGTCGAAAGGCAGCAATTTCACCCGCACCGAGCGCGTGGCAAACAGCACCAGCACGGCACAGGTGGCCAAAGCCACCACCAAGACGAACCTTTTTGCAGCCACCCGATCCGTGATGATCGGTCCTGCGATGCGGCGATAAAACCGCCCCATACCGCCACCATCCTGATGGGCCACGCTGTCAAGGGCGGTTTGATCCGGCGACAGAGCCTGGAATTTGGGCCCTGCGATTTTCAGCAACAGCCATGGCGTGATGGTGACAGCCACAAAGAAAGAAAATACCATCGCCATCGACGCATTGGCCGGTATCGGGCTCATATAGGGGCCCATCATGCCGCTGACAAACATCATCGGCAGCAGGGCAGCAATGATGGTCAATGTGGCGACGATAGTGGGATTGCCGACCTCGGCCACCCCCTCGATCGCGGTTTCGACCAACCCGCGCTTGCCGCGCATCTCCCAATGGCGGATGATATTTTCCACAATCACAATCGCATCATCCACCAGAATGCCGATCGAAAAAATCAGCGCAAACAGGCTGACGCGGTTGATGGTGAAACCCATCAGCCACGAGGCAAACAGGGTCAGTAAAATCGTGGTGGGGATGATCACCAACACCACCATGCCCTCGCGCCAGCCGATAGCCAGCGTAATCAGAACGACAATCGACAGCGTGGCCAGCGCCAGATGGAAGAGCAGTTCATCGGCCTTCTCGGTGGCTGTTTCGCCATAATCGCGCGTGATGGTGACAGCGAGCCCGTCGGGCACAATCGTGCCTTTGGCCGCAGCGAGCCGTTCGGCCAGATCATGCGAGACCGTGACAGCATTGGCCCCTTTGCGCTTGGCAAAGGCAATGCTGACGGCGGGGCGCGTATCAAACCCGCCTTTGCCATCGGGCGTCATGGTCCAGGCACGCTTGTCGCTTTGCGCCGCACCCACCACCACTTGCGCGACATCCTTGACATAGACCGGATGCCCCTCGCGCGTGGTCAGCAACAACAGGCCGATATCGGGCACGCCTTGCAGGGTCTGGCCTGCCAGCACGGGCAGCACTTGATTCTCGTGCCGGAACGCGCCGACCTGAAAACTGCGATTGGCATTGCCGAGCTTGTCGATCAGCTGGTTCAGCGTCACCCCGTACAGCGAGAGCTTTTCCGGATCGGGCTCGACGCGGATCTGGTTGGGATGGCCGCCGACCAGATAGCTCGAGCCGATCTCTTTGACCTTGTGCAGATCGTGGCGCAATTCATCGGCCACCTGATAGAGGGCGTGATCATCCCATCGGGCGGCTTGATCAGGTGCGGCAGCCAGTGTCAGCACCATGATGGCGACATCATTGATGCCGCGTCCGACAATCACCGGCTCGGGAATGCCTTTCGGCAAGCCGCCGATATTGGCACGTATTTTCTCGTGGACCCGCAAAATCGCATTGTCCTCGTCGGTCCCGACCAAAAAGCGCGCGGTGACCACCACCCGGTCATCGACGGTTTGCGAATAGACATGCTCGACCCCGTTGATGCCCTGAATGATGGCTTCGAGCGGACGGGTGACCAGTTCCACCGCGCTATCGGCCTTCCAGCCATTGGCCTGCACGATGATATCGACCATCGGCACGCTGATCTGCGGCTCCTCCTCGCGCGGCAGGGCCATCAGGGCGATCAGACCGATCAGCACAGAACCGATCAGCAGCAAAGGCGTCAGTGGCGACTGGATGAAAAAGCGGGTCAGCAGGCCCGAAAGTCCCTCCGGCTTGTTTTGATCGTGCGGTGTCATGGCGCGATCACCACGTCACCGACCTGCAATCCTGCCAGAATTTCAATGTCCCCGCCGCGTCGCTCGCCGGTTTGCACCATCACATCGATACCGGATTGAAGCCGGACGAAATCCAGCCCCGCCCGCCTGACAACAGCCTTTTCCGGCACCAGCATGGTGCGGCGTTGACCCGTTGCGATCAGAACACGGGTTTTCTCGCCGACGAAATAGCCGTCGAGCGAATTGACCTCGACATCGGCGATCACCCGCCCGCCTTTGATTTCGGGATAAACAATCCGCACCTTGCCGCTATCGGCGGTACCGCGTCCGGCAATCTCGACCCGATCTCCCGCCCGTAAAAAGCGCGCATGACGCTCGGGCAATTGCAGCCGCAAAATATAGCGGTCCACCGCAAGAGTGGCGACCGCCTCGCCCGCCATGACGACACCGCCTTCCACCACCGGAACCGTCAGGACACGGCCTGCGGCAGGAGCCAGCACGGTGCCCTCGGCAATTTGCTGGGTGATGACATCGCGGTCGGCCATCAGCCCCGTCAACAGGCGTTCGGCAACATCAAGCGCGGTTTTGAACTGGTCGACCTGCGTCTGGCTGCCGACATTGCGCCGGAGCAAATCCTGCATCCGCTCGTAATCGGCCCGCGCCTGATCACGCTGGGCCTCTTGCGATTTGATCCGCGCCTCGAGACCCCTGATCTGCAGGGTCAGCTTCTGATCGGCAACCACCGCCAGCACGGTGCCCGCAGTCACCTCCTGTCCCTCGATGGTCTGCAACAGCGTCACAACGCCGCCGATCCGCGCCCGTGCCGTCAATTCGCGGGTTGGCTCGACGGTGCCGATCACCGATTTGCGATCCTCCACCATCTGCCACGCCACCGGAATGTCTCCGGCATTCGCCGTCGGCACCATGGCCAGCAGGCTGATCCCCGCCCCGACAATCAACGCCTTGCGCATCCGCCCTACTCCCCGCAACCCAAAAAAGATTTGACATTTATATTAGCATTATCTAAATTAGCAAGTATGAATTTAACAGCACTCCAATCCCGCGCCGAAGCAGCCGAAACGCTGTTGAAAGCCATGGCCAACAAAAACCGCCTGATGATCCTGTGCCAGTTGCAACAGGGCGAGCAGTCGGTCACTGCCTTGCAGCCCATGCTGGGCTTGAGCCAATCGGCCTTGTCGCAGCACCTTGCACGGTTGCGCGAGGACGGTCTTGTCCAAACCCGAAGAGAAGCACAGACAATCCATTACCGTCTGGCGGGTGACGAGGTGACCAGAGTCATCGCCACGCTTTACGCCATTTACTGTCAGGATGCTGAAACCGACGCCGAAGCATGACGCATCCGTCATGCATTGAAACCAGACAACAGGAGAGCATGATGACAATTTCCATGTCGATTGATCGGGTCGTGATTGCCTTTGCCGGAACGGTGGTTTTGCTGAGTCTGGCCCTGAGCCAGCTCCATCACCCGAACTGGCTGTGGCTGACAGGCTTTGTCGGCCTGAACCTGCTGCAATCCGCCATCACCGGCTTTTGCCCGCTGGCGATTGTGCTGAAAAAGTTCGGTTTGCAATCCGGCAACGCCTACTGAATTCGCCGTCCGGCAGGTCTTATTGGCAGCGGATATTGATTCTGGTCTGATTGATTTGAATCAATGTCTGCATATGCCGGACTGCTAAAATCATGCCATGGATCAATCATGGCTTACCCTTCTCGACGCCCGCGTGCCTCGTTATACGAGCTACCCGACCGCGCCGCATTTTCACCCGCGCATCGGCTCGTCGACATTCGAGACATGGCTTAAAGCCATTGATCTGCAACAGCCGATTTCGCTCTATGTGCATGTGCCCTTCTGCCACCAGCTGTGCTGGTATTGCGGTTGCAACACCCATATTGTCAAAGGCGAGCGGCCCGTCGAGCTGTTTCTCAAAAACCTGTTGAAAGAAATCGGGCTGGTCGAACGCCACCTGACAGGGCGGCCAAAGGTCTCGCATCTGCACTTTGGCGGTGGCTCGCCCAACCGCCTGACGGGCGGTCAATTCGACCAGATCATGGCGCGGTTGCACCAGACCTTTGATTTCATCGAAGGTGCCGAAATTGCGCTGGAGATCGACCCGCGCCATCTCGATGCCGATCAGGTTCGCACCTATGCCCGATGGGGCGTCAACCGTGCCAGTCTGGGCGTGCAGGATTTCGATGCGCAAGTGCAAAAGGCCATGAACCGCATCCAGCCCTTCGACACCGTGGCGCGCGCGGTCGGCCTGCTGCATGAAGCGGGCATCACAGCCATCAATTTCGATTTGCTTTATGGCTTGCCCTTGCAAAGCATCCATACCATTCACGCCACCATCGCGCAGACCGTTTTGCTCTCGCCCGACCGCGTCGCTCTGTTTGGCTATGCGCATGTGCCGTGGCTCAAAAAGCAGCAAAAGACGCTGGAACGGTCCGGCCTGCCCGCGGCTCCGCAACGCGCCGAGCTGGCACTCTATGCCCGCGCCGAGCTTGAAAAACATTACGAGCCGATCGGCATCGACCATTTCGCCAAAGCCGGTGACAGTCTGGCGGTTGCCGCACGCGACAGGCAATTGCACCGCAATTTTCAGGGCTATACGGTGGACGCAGCCCAAACCCTGATCGCCTTCGGCCCCAGCGGCATTTCGGCAACCCCGCAAGGCTTTGCCCAGAAAGAGCCCGAACTGGCGGCATGGAACCAGTGCATCGAGGCCGATCAACTCGCCATCCGGCGCGGCATCGCGCTGCAGCCCGCCGACCGCCTGCGCAGCGCAATCATCGAACAGATCATGTGCCACTTCTCGGTGGATGTCGAAACACTGGCGCAAGAACACGGCGAAACGCCCGAACAGTTTTTACCCTGTTTCGACCGCCTCGCCGCCTTTGCCGCACAGGGCCTTGTCGCCATCGAAGGCTGGCAGTTGAAAATTCCTGCGGAGCGTCGTCTTGCCGCCCGCTCGGTTGCCTCAGCCTTCGATGCCTATCTGCAGCCGGAAGAAACCCGCCACTCCGCAGCGATTTGAACAGGCCTCAGGCCTGCGGCTTGCTGGCCAGCAAATCGCGGATCTCAGTGAGCAGGATTTCCTGACGGGTCGGCTCGGGCGGGGCTTTCGGCTTGCTCAAATTCATGCGGTTGAGGGCCTTCATGATCATGAACAACACCCATGCAATGATGATGAAGCCGATCAGCACTGTAATGAAATTGCCATAGCCCAATACGGCCCCGGCCTTTTTGGCATCCTGATAGGCCAGACCCGTTTTGACCGCGCCGGACAGCGGCAGGTAATAATTCGAAAAATCGAGGCCACCAGTCACCGCACCGATTACCGGCATGATGAGATCGGACACGACAGATTCGACAATCTTGCCGAAGGCCGCGCCGATCACCACCCCGATCGCCAGATCGACCACATTGCCACGCATGGCAAAACTCTTGAATTCTTTCAACATCGGATATCTCCCGGGTTCAATGATTTGGGGATCAACATCACGCAAAAAACAAATCAAAATACGCCTGACCCGCTGCAGGCAAAAGCGGGCAGACTGTCAAAGTAAGCCGAAAGCAGAGTGTCGTCCAGCAGGCAGGCCGGTGCGCAAGCGATCGAGGCTCACGCCTTGCTCTTGTCGCGCTGGTAGCAGCCCAATTGATTGGCGCGGGCAAGCTCGGCGCGGCGCCGGGAGTAATTTTCAGACACCATCGGATAATCGGCAGGCAGGCCCCATTTGAGCCGATAGGCTTGCGGGCTGAGACGGAACTTGTGCTTGAGATAGCGCTGCAGGGATTTGCAGGCATGTCCGTCTTCCAGACAGAGAATGTAATCGGGTGTGAGCGATTGGGCGACAGGCACCGCAGGGGTTTTGGGGCGGTTGTCCGGCCCCTTGTGCATGAGCGGTTTATCCAAGGCCGTGCGCAAAGCCGACACCAGCTCGACCAGCGCATCGGGTGTCAGCGGTTGGGTCCCGATGTAACGCAAGGCAAGGCTGGCGGCCAAGACAGAGGATAAATCCTTATGCGGATCGGTGTTGCCGCCAAGCCATGTGCCGATCTCTTTGATCATCTCCTGCAGATCCTGCGCACTGCCTGTGCGCAAAGCTTTGGAACCGTGACGGGCAGGCGGATCCTGATAAGCAGGCTTACGCGTATGGTCGAGCATGGCGGCAATCCGTCGATGAATCAGGCCAGCCCAACATGGCGCACAAGCCCATCAAATTGCGATGACGAAATGCAGGCGCATCCATAAGCAATTCATAAAGGACAGGCCTCGTCGGGCATGATTTCGACCAGCCGGTAGCCAACCCCCGGCTGGGTCAGGATCAAGCGCGGCTCGGAGGGCACAAGCTCGATCTTTTGCCGCAACTGGCCGATAAAGACCCGCAAATATTGCGTATCCGACATATGCGCCGGACCCCAGATCGCATTCAAAATAAAGCCATGGGTCAGCACGCGTCCGGCATGGCGGGCCAACAGATGCAGCAGTTCGAATTCCTTGGGGGTGAGGCTGATCTCAACCTCCTGCCGCTTCAACTGATAGTGTTCGACATCAAGCAGCAGATCGCCGAAACGGAATCGGCGGCGGGCCGGATCGGCCCCGTGATGCTGCCGCAATGCGGCGCGCAAACGGGCCAGAAATTCGCCGATTGCGAAGGGTTTGACGATAAAGTCATTGGCACCCAAATCCAGGGCCGCAATTTTTTCAGCCTCGTCGTCGCGCGCCGACAGCACGATGATCGGGATCGTGTGCTTGTTGCGCAATTCGGCAATCACGCTTTTGCCGTCGCGGTCCGGCAGACCGAGATCGAGCACGACCAAAGCCGGATGTTCGCGCGCCACGCTTTCGAGCGCCTCGGCGGCATTGCTGGCCAGTGCGACCTCGTAACCCTCCATTTTCAGGCTCGGCGACAGAAACCGCTGGATCTGGCGTTCATCATCCACCACGAGGATCAGGGATTTGCGGGTCATGACACGGACGGCTCCACGGCATCGGCGTGGATCGGAAAGCGCAGGCTGAAGCACGATCCGCGCCCGCCGGATTGTGTATGTTCAAGCGGACTTTCAACCGATACCGCACCCTGCATCAATTGGGCAATATTGCGGGTGATGGTCAGGCCCAATCCGGCCCCCATCTGCCGTTCGTCGGGTTTGAGCCGGACAAATTTATCGAATATCCGCGCCTGATCACCCACGGCAATGCCTTCACCCTGATCACTGACGCCGACCACCAGCCACGCTCCGTCTCGCCGCAGGGCCACCTTGATCGTGCTGGCAGGCGGCGAATATTTGGCGGCGTTTTCAATGATGTTGAACACGCCCTGTTCGACCAGTGCGGGAAAACCGCGCAAGAGCGGCAGATCGGGCTGCATGGTCAGCACAATCGTATGGCGGTCGAAATAACGGCGCGCCCGCTCGACGGTCGGATGCAGGATATCGGCGAGATCGAACCATTCGGCCTCACCGACAAACCCTGCCTCGGTACGCGTCACCGCCAGCAGGTGGTCGATAAAGCGCGACAGGCGCACCGCCTCGTCTTCGATGGTCTCGGCCAGTTCGCGCTTGGTTTGCGCCTCCAGCGTTGCCTCGAACTGGCGCAACGTCGAAGCCGAACCGATGATCGAGGCCAAAGGCGTGCGCAGATCATGCGACACAGACGACAGCAGACTGGCGCGCAACCGTTCCTTTTCGGTCTGGGCGCGCGCGGCCTCGTTGTCCTGCACCAGAGCGGCACGCTCGAACGCAATCATCGCCTGCCCCAGAATGGCATCCAGCAACCGCCGCGCCTCGCTGCCTGTGGCAAAATCGCTGGCCCGATCCACCACCACCAGCACCACCGATCCATGCAACGGACGCAGCAGCAGGGTCAGCCTCTGTGGTCCCGCTTTGCCATCGCGCACAAAAGCCTCGATCAACGCCGCATCCCCATCTGCCCGGTCCAACGGCTCCGGCAAAACCTCACCCTCTGGCCAAGCGCGCACGCAACACTCCCCCTCCGGCGTGAGCGTGACAATGTGGTGGCCAACCGCCCAGCGGGCCGCCAGCTCACGGCTGATCACGGCAACAATATCGGACTGGCTGGACGCCGCAGCCAATTGCCCTGTCAATGCCACCAGCGATTGCATCCATTCCGAATGCAATTCGGCCAGATGATATTGTTCGCGGACCTTGCCTGCCAATCCGCCGGTCACAAGGGCTGTCAGCAAGAACATGAACAGGGCGAAAAAATCATCCGGATTGGCAATAAACAGCGTGAAGGTCGGCGGAATGAAAAAATAATTATAGGCCAGAAAGGCGCAAAAGGCCGTCATCAGCCCGCCGCTGATTCCGGCCAACAAAGCCGAGACCAGCACTGCCAGCAAATACAGATTGGCCAGCGTATAGACATTGAAGTGGGCCTGCACCGCCAATCCGGCCAGTGTCGATGCGGTTACACTGGCAAGAGCAAGCAACAGGCCCAAAGGCCATGGCCGCGACAACAGCCATGTGCGCGATAAAAACAACGACAAGCGCATCCGCACCCAGTCCCGAACCACTTTCATGCCGCCTTTATAGCCGATCCGGGCGGCGTGGTCGCGTGGTCCGGATCATCTTTATGGATTCTTTATAACAGGGTCCGTTTTTCCCTATCGCAAACTTATCCAAAACGGACGCAAATCCCAGTTCCGCTCAAGCCAGCCTGCGAGCTTTGCGGCAAATACGGGAAGATTTTGAACCTCATCCTTTTACCCCCCCACCATTCAAGGTTTGTCATGCGTCAACAGTCCAATCCTGCCGGCCACACCCACCAACCCGACGCACAAGCGGGTCCCCATAACCATAAATCCTCGACCCAAGCCAGCTTGATGCTCGGCGCGCTAGGGGTGGTTTACGGCGATATCGGCACTTCGCCGCTGTACGCGTTCAAGCAATCGGTCGAAGCGGCTGGCGGGGTCAGCGGGGTCAATGTGCTGGCCATCCTGTCGCTGATGATCTGGTCACTGTTGCTGGTCGTGACGTTGAAATATGTCGTGGTCATCATGCAGGCCAACAACAAAGGCGAGGGCGGCACGCTGGCTTTGACGGCACTGGCGTTGAGCTGCGTCGAGACCACCAAAATGCGTTGGCTGGTGATGTGCATCGGGTTGGTCGGTGCCTCGCTGTTTTACGGTGACTGTGTCATCACCCCCGCCATTTCGGTGCTGAGCGCGATTGAGGGCCTTGAAGTCGCAACCCCCTTGCTCAAACCCTATGTGATCCCGATTACGCTTGCGCTGATCACCGCGCTGTTTGCCATCGAGCGGCACGGCACGGCGACCATCGGACGGCTGTTCGGACCGATCATGGTGGTGTGGTTTCTGGTGTTGGGCCTGTTGGGTGTCAAAGGCTTGCTGAGTGACCTCACCGTCCTGAAGGCTTTTGATCCGCGTTACGGCATTCTGTTTCTGTTCGATCATCCCGGCCTCAGCGCGGCTGTGCTTGGTGCGGTGGTGCTGACTGTCACCGGCGGCGAAGCGCTCTATGCCGATATGGGGCATTTTGGGGCCAAGCCGATTACGCGGGCCTGGATCATCATGGTGCTGCCTGCTTTGCTGCTTAACTATCTGGGTCAAGGGGCATTGTTGCTGCAAGACCCAACGGCTTTGGAAAACCCCTTCTACCGGCTCGCCCCCGATTGGGCCTTGCTGCCGATGGTGATCCTGTCGGCGGCGGCGACCGTGATTGCCTCGCAAGCAGTGATTTCGGGTGCGTTTTCAATCACCAATCAGGCCGTTCAACTCGGCTATCTTCCCCGTATCAGGGTGCGCCATACGTCCTCGGACGAGATCGGCCAGATCTATGTCAGTCAGGTCAATATCGTGTTGTTCATCGCGGTGGTGGCTTTGGTGCTCGGATTCAAATCGTCGGAGAGCCTTGGTGCGGCCTATGGCATCGCCGTCACCGGCACCATGGCGACCGTGACGATTCTGGCCTGCATTGTGATGATCCGCAAACTGGATTGGTCGCCCGCGCTGGCCTTGCCGCTGTTCGGGCTGTTTCTAGTGGTCGACCTAATCTTCTTCGGCACCAACCTGCTGAAGTTCATGGAAGGCGGCTGGTTCCCGATCCTGATGGCGGGCCTGATTTTCTTCGTGATGATTGCCTGGATCAATGGCCGCGAACGCTTGCTGGCCGCCCGCTGGCGCGACACCACGCCGCTGGATGAGTTCATCGCCAAAATGACGCCCGACCATCCGCCGCGCATCCCCGGCACCGCTATTTTCATGGTGCCCAATACCAAGGTCGTGCCGCAAACCCTGCTGCACAATCTCAAGCATTTCCGTGTCTTGCACGAACGGGTGATCCTGATGACCGTCAGAACCACCAGCTCGCCCTATGTCAAAGACGACGAGCGGATCAGCATTGAAGCGATCAGCAATAATATCTATCTGGTCAGCGTCACCTACGGCTTTTTTGAAGAACCCAAAATTCCGCGCGTGCTGGCCCAGATCCGCATCAAGGAGTTCCGGATGAAACTGGCAGACGTGTCATTTTTCATCGGGCGCGAGCGGTTGACCTCCAATTCCACCAGTCTCTGGCGCAGCCTGTGCGACCATATTTTCATCGCACTGCACCGCAATATGCTGTCGGCGACCGAATTCTACCGAATTCCGCCCGGCCACACCGTCGAATTGGGCGGCCATATCGAAATCGGCTGATGCAAGACAAAATTGCTGCTTGATGCGAAAGACGCGCCTATATGGCGCGTCTTTCGTATTTTTTGCCTATTCTATTGGATCTTGCCTGCGGGAAACTCGTACGGGCACTTTTCTTTTTGCTTTCGGATCCCCATATCTGAAATATATGCTAGGTCATGCGCCCCGAACGGGGGCGACAGGCGTGACAGGATGGCTTCGGCATACCGATCCGTGGGATGAGTTGAACGACAAGTGGAGAGACAGATGAGCGGAAATGAAACAGGCAAAGCAGGCCAATGTCCGGTGATGCACGGGGCGCATGCGCGCACCACCGTAGGAACCACGTCCAACCGCGATTGGTGGCCCAACCAGCTCAATCTGAAAATCCTGCACCAGAATTCGGCCCTGTCCAATCCGATGGGCCCGTCTTTCGACTATGCCGAAGCGTTCAAAAAGCTTGATCTCGATGCGGTCAAGAAAGACCTGTTCGCACTGATGACCACTTCGCAAGACTGGTGGCCTGCCGATTACGGCCATTACGGACCCTTGTTCATCCGCATGGCGTGGCACAGCGCCGGCACCTACCGCGTCGGCGACGGCCGCGGCGGCGGAGGCAACGGCAGCCAGCGCTTTGCACCCCTCAACAGTTGGCCCGACAATGCGAACCTCGACAAGGC